>NZ_JBYIRN010000010.1:0-189191 GCF_057708145.1 Micromonospora sp. bgisy143 | reverse complement strand
TGGCGTGTTGTCGCTCCCCCCTCCCCCCCCCCCCCCCCCCACGGCTCCACCGGCCGGTAGACGCGCGGGGCGCTGGCCGGTGGAACTGGTGGGTTCGTGCACTGATCCTGTCAGTCCGCGAGCGCCTGACCGCGGTCGTTAACCTCGATCTAAGGAAGACTTGTGCCGCCGCACAGCCCCGGCCCGCCGGGCCGATCGGAGCGTCCCCGTCAACCGATCGGACCGGACCTGTTCGGTCGTCGGTCGACAGTGCTCGGTCGTCCGGCACGGGTGTGCGGTCGTCCGGGCACGAGGCTCGTCCGTCCGGCCGCTCAGTCGTCGGTGGGACGCTGGCGGGGCCAGCGCCGCCCGCTGCTCTTCTGATCCCGGACGTCGCGCGCCATCCGGCCCACCAGGCCGAACCGGTTGACCTGTCGGGGCGTGGCGTCCGGGTCGGCGAGCAGCATCACCACGCTGGCGCCGCCCAACCGGGCCCGGTCGATGCTGACCGAGCCGTTCGCCTGCAACGCCACCCGCTTGGCGATGTCCAGACCGAGCCCGGTGGAGCCCTGGTCGCTGGCGCCCCGCCGCAGCGCCCGGTCCGGGTTCGCGATGCCCGGGCCGGCGTCGTCGATCCGGATCGCCACGTACCCGTCGCGGCGCGACACGGCCACCTCGAACGCCGTACCCTGCGGCGTGTAGCGGAAGACGTTGCCGATCACCGCGTCCAGCGCGGCGGCCAGCTCGGCCCGTGGCACCGGCGCCGGGATGCGCAACTGGGCGCCGGTGACCCGGTGCGGCCGGTTCTGGTCACCGGCCAGCGCCGCCCAGAACACCATCCGGTCCCGGACCACCTCGCTGACGTCGCACATGGCCGGACCGGCCTCGTGCGCCACCGCCTTGCGAGTGGTCTTGATCAGCACGTCGATCTCGCCCTCGAGGGTGACGATCGCCTGCCGGATCCGCCGGATGCCCCGCAGCCGATCCAGCTCCGCCGGGCTGAACGAACCCACGCTGGTGTCGTCGGACTCCAACGCCTCCGCGTCGAGCCGGAGCACGGTCAGCGGTGTCCGCAGCCGGTGCGACAAGTCGGCCACCAACTCGCGCTCGTCGGTGCGGGCCGCGTCCAGCCGCTCGGCCATCCGGTTGAAGGCGTACCCGGCCTCCGCCAGCTCGCGCGGGCCGGTCGGCTCCACGCGCACGCTCAGATCGCCGTCACCGACGGCCAGCGTGGCCTTGACCAGGCCCTGGGTGGCATCCACCGCCCGGGCGGCCACCCGGTCGACCACCAGCACCGCCGCGCCGACCATCGCCGCGCCCACCGCGAACAGCAGCAACCAGGTGCCACCGGCGCCCTCGCCCAACGTCGAGTCCGGCACGAACACCTCGACCACGGCCGTCCGGTCACCGAGGACCACCGGGTCGAGCCGGACCACCCCGCCGTCGACGTCGGTGACCAGTGAGCGCCGGTCGGCGCGGGCCCGGTCCAGGTCGGCGCCACCGGCGCGGCCCGCGGCCTCGTCCAGCCCCAACCCGTACACCACCGGCCGGACCGCGGTGTCGTCGCCGCTGGCCACCACGGCCCGTTCGACGACCGCCTTGTCCGTGCTCACCGCCAATGCGCCGGTCACCAGCGCGCTGCGTCGGGCCGCGTCGGCGATCGCCTCCTCCCGCGTCTGCTCCCGCAGGCTCAACCCGAGCGGGATCAGGAACGCGAGCGCGACGAGGCTGCACATGCCGGCCGTGAGCAGGGCCAGCGCCGTCCTCAGTCCGGTGCCACCAGCCGGAACCCGACCCCCCGCACGGTGCGCAGGTAGCGCGGCTTCGCCGCGGACTCGCCCATCTTTCGGCGAAGCCAGTACAGGTGTACGTCGATGGTCTGATCCTCGCCGACCGATGGCTGCCGCCATACCTCCTCCAAGAGTTCCCGGCGGGACACTACCCGCCCGGGTCGTGCGGCGAGATACGCCAGCAGGTCGAATTCCTTACGGGTCAGCGCCAGCGGCTCCCCGTCGAGATGGGCGCTGCGCTCACCGACGTCCACCCGCAGCCCGCCGACGGTGTGCACAGCCGGCTGCACCGTCCGGCTGGCCCGGCCGGCCCGGCGCAGGACCGTGGTGATGCGGGCGTCCAGGTGCGCGCCCGTGAACGGCTTGACCATGTAGTCGTCGGCCCCGGCGCGCAGCAGCTTGACCACCGACTGCTCGTCGTCGCGGGCGGTGGCGATGATGATCGGAATGTCGGTGATGCCGCGCAGCATCCGCAGCGCGTCCGAGCCGTCCAGGTCGGGCAGGCCCAGGTCCAACACCACGAGGTCGGGTGTCTCCGCCGCGACCCGACGCAGCGCGTCCAGGGCGGTGCCCACGGCGTGCACGGCGTGCCCCCGGTCAGCGAGGGACCGCAGCATCGCGCCGCGTACGACGTGATCGTCTTCGACCAGGAGCACGGAGGCCACGACAAGACGGTACTTGGCCTGGCAAGTTGATCGCGTTGCGACGTACCTGGGAAGCGGGCAAGCTGGTACGACGATGTCGTTCACCCTGTTCGCCGACGCTCGCCTGGCGCTCGCCCGGGACAGCCTCGCCGGTCTCTCCACCGGCGACGCGCTCGGCGAGCGGTACGCCCCGTCCGGGTCCTCCGTCGGCGACGTACCCGGCGCGGGGCCGGGCCCGTCGGGCGGGGCCGACCCCGGGCCGGACGCCCTGCCACCGGCGCCGTGGGCCTGGACCGACGACACCGAGATGGCCTGCTCGGTCGTCGCCGAACTGGCCGCCTCGGGCGCCATCGACCGGGACCGGCTGGCGCTGGCGTTCGCCGAGCGCTGCGACGCGCGACGCGGCTACGGCGCGGGCGCGATGCTGATCCTGCGGCTGATCCGCACCGGCACGCCGTGGCCCGTGGCCGCCGCGTCGGCCTTCGACGGCCAGGGCTCCTGCGGCAACGGGGCGGCGATGCGGGTCGGCCCGTTGGGCGCGTACTTCGCCGACTCCACCGCCCGCGCGGCGGCGCAGGCCCGCGCCTCGGCCGAGGTGACCCACGCGCACCCCGAGGGGATCGCCGGAGCGGTCGCCGTGGCGGTGGCCGCCGCGCTCGCCGCCCGGGCCCGCCTCGACGGCCACCGACCGGCCCCGGCCCGACTCCTGGGCGGGGTGGCCGCCGCGGTCGACGCGGGCACCGAGGTCCACCGGGGCGTACACCGCGGCATCGGGCTGCTCGGCCGCCCCCTGCCCCGCGTGGTGGCCGAGCTCGGCAACGGCTCGCGGGTGACCGCCCAGGACACCGTCGCGTTCACCCTCTGGGTCGCCGCCACCCACCTCGACGACTACCCGGCGGCGATCCGGACCTGCGTCCGTGCCGGCGGCGACGTGGACACCACGGCCGCGATCGCGGGTGCGGTGGTGGCGGCGTACACCGGGGTCGGCACCCCGGGCGGCGTCCCCGAAGCGTGGCTGGCCGCCCGCGAGCCGCTACCCGCCTGGCTGCCCTGACCGCTCGCCTGCCCGGCACATGGGTGCCTACTGCGGCGCTCGGCCCCGTGGTGTCGCGCTGGCTGTCCGGTTGCCGGCGCTCGGCGTCGTGATGTCCCGGACTGTCCGGTGTTCTGCACGCTTGGCAGCCCTGCCGCACCGGCTGCGCGCAGAGCCCGCCAGGGGTGCCACACCACCTTTGCTCTGCTTCAACCCACGCAACACTGTGGGGTCATAAGTGTTGCGTGGGTTGAAGCAGAGCAAAGGACGCGTGCAGGGCGACGGCCACCGCCCGACGATGAGCTGAGGCACGTCGATCGGTGCGGCCTCAGCCGGTGTCGGCCGGGTGTGGCCTCAGCCGGTGCGGGCGGGAGTGGCTGCCGAGGCGAGCTCCGCGGCGGGCGCCGGTTCCGTGGGCGCGTCCGTGCCGTCCGGCCGCGACACCGGCGGCACCGCGTCGGTCTCCGTGGCACCAATCACCTCGGCCAGGGCCGCGTCCTCGGCCGGGTCGCGTCGCCGCAACCGGCTGACCAGCCAGCCGATCGCCGCGCCCCCGCCCAGGCCGGCCAGCAGGCCGGCGGCGAGCATCGCGTCCGCGTTGCCGGACTCCTCGCCGGAGCCGGCCGCCGTGCCACCGCCGCCGGAAGCGTCGTCGGCGCCCTGCGCGCCCGCGCCGGGACCGTTCGCCGCGCCCGCCGGGGCGCCGTGGCCACCGTGCGCGGCCGGTCCGGCCGCAGCCGGGTCCGGGGGCAGCAGCGTCAGCGCCGGCGCGCGGTGGGCGCCGGTGGCGTCCGCCCAGCGGACGACCGTGCCGTCGGCGTACGTCTGGACGACCTCGAAGGTGAGCCGCTCGGCCTGCGGCAGCGGACCCATGGACAGCGCCAGCTTCGCCGGGCCGGCCGGGCCCGCGCCGACGCGGACCCAGGTCACCGCCGTGGTCACGGTGCTCACGCCGGAGGAGTGGATGCCGGCCACCGGCTTGTCCAGGGTCTTAGAGTCGATCCTGGGCGCCCAGCCGTCGACCGACATCGGGTAGACCTCGGCCACCGGCGCGTCGGCCGGCAACCTGATCTCGACCTGCGTGGTCTTCGTGCCGGCCCGCTCCTCGGGCACGCTGAACTCCAGCCGTACGGCGTCACCCTGCCGTGCCTCGGTCGGGGTGGTCGTCACGTCCGCGGCCTGCGCCGCCGCAGCGGGCCAGAGCAGCAGCCCGGCGGCGGTCAGCGCGGTCACCGCCGCGATCCGCCGCGGACGGCCACCGCCGTGCGTGCTCGCCATCTCGTGCCCCCATCCGTCTCGGCGTGACCGGCACCGGTTTCCGGCCACACCTGGTAGTTCGGATTCGCGGCGCGAAAGGTTCAACGCGAGCCGTCCGGAAGGTGCCGGCGGCGCGACCGATAGCATCGGCAGGAGCCGAGACCGGCGCCGTTTCGTACCGCTTGGAGGAGTCACCGTGTCCGCACCCCGTACCCCCGCCGTGGCCGACCCCGTCGTCGTCGCCGCCGGGACGACGGCGGCCGACGCGGTGGCCGCGGCCGGACTGCCCGCGAACGGCCCCAAGGCGATCGTCGTGGTCCGCGACCCGCAGGGTCAGCTCCGTGACCTGGACTGGTCGCCGGCCGAGGAGACCGTGGTCGAGCCGGTCAGCCTGGACTCGCCGGACGGGCTCAACGTGCTGCGGCACTCCACCGCGCACGTGCTCGCCCAGGCCGTGCAGGACGTCTTCCCCGAGGCCAAGTTGGGCATCGGCCCGCCCATCGAGAACGGCTTCTACTACGACTTCGACGTCGACAAGCCGTTCCAGCCGGACGATCTCGCCAAGCTTGAGAAGCGCATGCAGGAGATCATCAAGTCCGGGCAGCGGTTCCGTCGTCGCCGCTTCGGCAGCCTGGACGAGGCGCGCGCCGAGTTGGCCGACGAGCCGTTCAAGCTGGAGTTGATCGAGGTCAAGGGCGAGGGCCTGGACACCGACGAGGTGATGGAGGTGGGCGGCGGCGAGCTGACCATCTACGACAACCTCGACGCCAAGGAGGACAAGGTCTGCTGGTCGGACCTGTGCCGGGGTCCGCACCTGCCGACCACCCGCCTGATCGGCGCGTTCAAGCTGACGCGCTCCGCCGCCGCGTACTGGCGTGGCTCGGAGAAGAACCCCCAGCTCCAGCGGGTGTACGGCACCGCGTGGCCGACCCGGGACGAGCTCAAGGCGTACCTGAAGCTGTTGGAGGAGGCCGCCCGGCGCGACCACCGCAAGCTCGGTGCGGACCTCGACCTGTTCAGCTTCCCCGACGAGATCGGCTCGGGCCTGGCGGTCTTCCACCCCAAGGGCGGCATCATCCGCCGGGAGATGGAGCACTACTCGCGCCGGCGGCACGAGGAGGCGGGGTACGAGTTCGTCAACACCCCGCACATCACCAAGGCGCAGCTCTTCCACACCTCCGGTCACCTGCCGTACTACGCGGACACCATGTTCCCGCCCATGCAGCTGGAGGGCGCGGACTACTACCTCAAGGCGATGAACTGCCCGATGCACAACCTGATCTTCAGGTCGCGCGGGCGGTCGTACCGGGAGCTGCCGCTGCGGATGTTCGAGTTCGGCACGGTGTACCGGTACGAGAAGTCCGGCGTCGTGCACGGCCTGACCCGGGTCCGGGGCCTGACCCAGGACGACTCGCACATCTACTGCACCCGCGAGCAGATGGCCGGTGAGCTGTCCACGCTGCTCAGCTTCGTGCTGGACCTGCTGCGGGACTACGGCCTGGACGACTTCTACCTGGAGCTGTCGACCCGCGACGACTCGCCCAAGTTCATCGGCGCGGACGAGGACTGGGCCGAGGCCACCGAGGCGCTGCGCACCGCCGCCGCGACCTCCGGCCTCGACCTGGTGCCCGACCCGGGTGGCGCGGCCTTCTACGGGCCGAAGATCTCCGTGCAGGCCCGCGACGCGATCGGTCGGACCTGGCAGATGTCCACCATCCAGGTCGACTTCAACCAGCCGGAGCGCTTCGGGTTGGAGTACCAGGCCGCCGACGGCAGCCGGCAGCGTCCGGTGATGATCCACCGCGCGCTGTTCGGGTCGATCGAGCGGTTCTTCGGGGTGCTCACCGAGCACTACGCGGGCGCGTTCCCGGCCTGGCTCGCCCCCGTGCAGGTGATCGGCATCCCGATCCGCGAGGACCACACCGACTACCTGCACGGCTTCGTGGCGGCGCTGCGCGCCGAGGGCATCCGCGCCCAGGTGGACGCGGGCGACGACCGGATGCAGAAGAAGATCCGTACGGCGCAGCAGCAGAAGATCCCGTTCATGGTGATCGCCGGTGACGACGACGTGGCGGCCGGGACGGTCTCCTTCCGCTACCGGGACGGCTCGCAGCGCAACGGGGTGCCGGTCGCCGAGGCGGTGACCCACGTCCTGGACGTGGTCACCTCCCGTACCAACATCGGCCCCTCCGCCGCCGCGGAGTAACGCGGCCGCGCGGCCGGTGCGTCGCCGCCTGCCCGCCGCAGGATCGTGCTCGATCCATGAAGTAGTGGCCTCCCGACGCGGGGAGGCCACTACTTCGATGTTCGAGCGCGATCCTCAGCCGGAAGGCCGGCTCCCCGGCGTCAGATGCCGCAGCTCGGCGCGGACCAGCCGCCGACCGCCGCGACGTGGGTGTGGTCGTTGTGGTCCGGATAGCCGGGGCCGAGAATCTGGGCGAAGCCGTGGTAGCGGGCCTGCTGGGCGAGCCGGCAGAACGACGGTGAGCCGACCAGGTCGACCGCGTCGCCGTACAGGTGCCGGCTGTTCGACGCCCCGCCGACCGCGCTGTTGCAGGCGTAGCTGCGGAAGCTGCTGCTGATCGCGATGGGTACGTCGCCGAGGGCGTGCCGCAGCGCCTGAAGCTTCCACATCGAGACCAGCGCGTTGGCGCGGGCGGTGCTCGCCGAGACCGCGCCGCCGGACCAGGTGCTGTTGCAGTTGTTCAGCTCGGCGTAGCTGAAGTTGACGGGCGTGCAGTCGTCGTCCTGGAGCGCGTAGAGCCGGTTGAAGGTCTGCGGACCGGCGATGCCGTCCGCGCCCAGCCCGTACGCCTGCTGGAAGCGGATCACCGCCGACCGGGTGGCCGGACCGAAGGCGCCGTCGATGGTGAGCACGGCTCCGTAGCCGGGGTAGCCGGCGACGCGGATCTGGAGCTGTCGGACGTCCTCGCCGGACATCCCCTGGGACAGGGTGCGACCCCAGGTGTAGCAGCCGTCCGCGTGCGCGGCACCGGCGGTGAGGGTGACCCCGGTCACTGTGGTGACGGCGGTCAGGGCGAGTGCCGCGAGGACTCGGCCGAGCTGACGGATCATGTAATTCTCCATCCAGCGATCCAACAACATCAATGGATGGAAGTTTCAGGGCTGAGTCTCGGCTCCGTCAAGAAGTTGCAGCAGCGAGTTTCCGGTCACGGGTGTCGCGGCCTGCCGGCCCGCCTCCGTAGGATCGGCTCGTGACAGGGGCGGAGCGACACACGGACAGCGGCGGCATGGCGGACGGCCTGGATCGGCTCTGGACGCCGCACCGGATGACCTACATCTCGGGTGAGGACCGCCCCGCCGAGGGCTACGAGAAGCCGACCGGCTGCCCGTTCTGTCTCGCCCCCGGACTGCCCACCGAGGAGAGCCTCGTGGTGGCCCGTGGCGAGCGCGTCTTCGTCGTCCTCAACCTCTACCCGTACAACCCCGGGCACCTGCTGGTCTGCCCGTACCGGCACGTCGCCGACTACACCGACCTCGACGAGGCGGAGACCGTCGAGCTGGCGTCGTACACGCAGACCGCCATGCGGGTGATCCGCAAGGTGAGCAACGCGCACGGCTTCAACCTGGGCATGAACCAGGGTGGCGTCGCCGGCGCCGGCATCGCGGCCCACCTGCACCAGCACGTGGTGCCGCGCTGGGGCGGCGACGCGAACTTCATGCCGGTGATCGGCCGCACCAAGGTGCTGCCGCAACTCCTGCACGACACCCGCGACCTGCTCGCGCGCGCCTGGCCGTCCTGACCGGGCCGCCCGCCCGGCGTCCGCGCCGGTCCGGCTAGTCGGCGCGCAGCAGCGGCACCAGCTCCGGCCAGCTCTCGACCCGGTGTACGAGCGGCAGCAGCGCTGCGTACGCGGCGACCTGCGCCGGGCGGGGCCGGAACAGGAACCGGTGCGGCACCGAGTCGAGGTAACCCAGCACCTCCAGCTTGTCGTCCACGAAGTGGGTCAGGCCGAGCCGCCGGGCGATCGGCGCCTTCGCCGGACGGGTCCGGCAGAAGTGCACCCGCTCGACCGGGATCCCGGTGCGGGCCGGGAAGTCGTGGTGGGCCAGCCACTCCCACGTCCGCCGCTCGGTGGACTCGCCGCACTTGGAGACCAGGTGCACCTCGTCGAACGCCGGCCCGAGCGCCGCGAGCGCGTCGAACGCGCCCTCGACCATGGGCGTACGCAGGTAGTGCGCGCCGAAGAAGGAGGTGTCGGCGTCGTCGTCAGCCGGTTCGATGAGCACGCCACCGATGTCCACGCCCAGCCGTCGCATGGCGACGATCATGCCGTACGCCGTCGGCACGCCGGTACGGCGTTTCCGCGATCGTGGTTGCTACGCCCCGGCCCGCTGGAGGTGGCAGGATCGGCCGATGGCAGTCACGACACGGATGTTGGGGCGCAGCGGCATCGAGGTCAGCGCCCTCGGCATGGGGTGCTGGGCGATCGCCGGCCCATGGGCGGAGGGCAGTCAGCCACTCGGCTGGGGAGCGGTCGACGACGACGAGTCGGTGCGGGCCGTACGCCGTGCTCTCGAGCTGGGCGTGACCCTCTTCGACACCGCCGACACGTACGGCGCGGGGCACGGTGAGCGGGTGCTCGGACGGGCGCTCGCCGGCCACCGGGACGACGCCGTGATCGCCACCAAGTGGGGTTACACGTTCGACGAGGCGGCCCGGCAGGCCACCGGCGAGGACGCGTCACCGGCGTACCTGCGGCGGGCCGTCACCGCCTCGCTGCGCCGGCTGGGCACCGACCGGATCGATCTCTACCAGCTCCACCTGGCCGACCTGCCGGTGCGTCGGGCCGAGGCGTTGTTCGCCGCCTGCGAGGAGCTCGTCGCCGAGGGCCTGATCCGGGCGTACGGCTGGAGCACCGACCGCGCCGACCGGGCCACCGCCCTCGGGCAGGCCGCCCCGGGCGCCGCCGCCGTGCAGCACGCCCTGTCGGTGCTGCGCGACGCCCCCGAGGTGCTCGCCGTCTGCGACAAGTACGACCTGGCCAGCATCAACCAGGGGCCGCTCGGGATGGGCCTGCTCACCGGCAAGTACACGGCCGCGTCCACGCTGCCCCGCGACGACGTACGCGGGTTGACGCCGGGCTGGCTGGAATGGTTCCGGGGTGGCCGCCCGGCCCCGGAGTGGCTGCGCCGGGTCGGCGCGGTCCGTGCCGCGCTGACCGCCGACGGCCGTACCCTCGCCCAGGGTGCGCTGGGCTGGATCTGGGCCCGCAGCGGGCGTGCCGTCCCGATCCCGGGCTGCCGGACCGTCGCGCAGGTCGAGGAGAACGCGGCGGCGCTGCACCGGGGCCCGTTGCCGGCGGACCAGTTCGTCGAGGTGGAACGCCAACTAGCCGCCCTACGCACCGCGGCCCTGCGCGACGCCGACCGCCCTCACTGGCCCCGCCCCACCCACCCCCAAACCCACCCCTGACCCACCAGCCGAGCCCAGAGCGCACGCCCGTCCAGCCTCTGCGGCGTGCCGCCGGCCCGCCGTGTCGTGACGGCGCGCGCCAGCCTCGCCTGGTCCTGTGCCGGCCTGGTCCTGTGCCGGCCTGGTCCTGTGCCGGCCTGGTCCTGTGCCGGCCTGGTCCTGTGCTGGTGTCGTCCTGTCGAGCTGCCCCAGATGTGGGACAAGCGAACAGCTTCTCGGCCCGCCGGGGCCCACACGCCATGTGCGCGCGGACGCGTTCCTCTTCGGCCGTCCTCCTCCGCTGCGGTGCCCCGGATATGGGGCAGCTCGACAGGACGCGTACACCTCGGGCGCCCCTCCGCCCGCTCGCGACGGCTCTCCGCGGCCGGCGGCCGTCAGAGACGGCGCGCGGGCGACAGGGCCAGCCCGAACGCGGTTCGGCGGAGGGGCTCCTACGGGGTGTGTTCCTTGCGGGTCTGGTCGGCCAGGTGGGTCGGCATGGGGTCGTGGCGGACGAAGTGGCGGCGGAAGGTGCCCGTGCCGGCGGTCATCGAGCGCAGCTCGACGGCGTAGCGCAGCAGTTCCAGGGCCGGTACCTCGGCGCGGACCAGGGTGCGGCCGTCGGCGTCCGGGTCCGGTTCGGTGCCGAGCACCCGGCCGCGCCGGCCGGACAGGTCGCCCAGCACGGCGCCCACCGAGCCGTCCGGCACCCGGATGGTCACCTCGTCGATGGGCTCCAGGAGTGCCGGCTGGCCGCGCTCGGCCGCGTCGCGCAGGGCCAGCGCTCCGGCGGTCTGGAAGGCCGCGTCGGAGGAGTCGACGCTGTGCGCCTTGCCGTCGACCAGGGTGACCCGCAGGTCGACCACGGGGTGCCCGGCGACCAGTCCGCGTTCCATCTGGGCGCGGACGCCCTTCTCCACGGACGGGATGTAGTTGTGCGGGACGGCGCCGCCGACCACGCGGTCGACGAACTCGAAGCCGGCGCCCCGGGGCAGTGGCTCGACCTCGATGTCACACACCGCGTACTGGCCGTGGCCGCCGGACTGCTTGACATGCCGGCCGTGCCCCCGCGCGGGGGCGGTCAGCGTCTCGCGCAGCGACACCCGCACCGGTTCGGTGTCCAGCTCGACGCCGCCGGCGCGCAGCCGGTCCAGCAGGACGTCCGCGTGCGCCTCGCCCATGCACCAGAGCACCAGTTGGTGGGTCTCCGGGTTGCGCTCCAGCCGCAGGGTGGGGTCACCGGCGACCAGCCGGGCGAGGTTGCGGGCGAGGGCGTCCTCGTCGGCGCGGCTGCGGGCGACGATCGCCACCGGCAGCAGCGGCTCCGGCATCTCCCACGGCGCGATCAGCAGCGGGTCGTCTTTGGCGGACACCGTGTCGCCGGTCTCCGCGCTCGGCGACTTGGTGATCGCGCAGATGTCACCGGCGACGCAGTGCGGCACCTCGCGCAGGGTGGCGCCGAGCGGGGTGTAGAGGTGCCCGACCCGCTCGTCGGCGTCGTGGTCGGGGTGCCCGCGCTCGGCCATGCCGTGTCCGCAGATGTGCACGGTGTCGTCGGGACGCAGTGTGCCGGAGAAGACCCGGACCAGCGAGACCCGGCCGACGTGCCGGTCGACGGTGGTCTTGACCACCTCGGCCACGAGCGGGCCGTCCGGGTCGCAGGTCAGCGGCGGGCGGGGCGAGCCGTCCACCCCGGTGACCGCCGGCAGTTCGTGCTCCAGCGGCGACGGGAACGCCGCGGTCAGCACCTCCAGCAGCGCGTCCAGGCCGACGCCGGTCTCGGCGCAGACCGGCACCGCCGGATAGAAGTGGCCCCGGGCGACGGCCTTCTCCAGGTCGTCGACGAGCACCTCGGTGCTGATCTCCTCGCCGTCGAGGTAGCGGTCCATGAGGGTCTCGTCCTCGCTCTCGGCGATGATCCCCTCGATCAGCTCGTTGCGGGACTCGTCGATGGCGGGCTGGTGCTCCGGGTCCGGGTCACGGACGTCGGCGGGCAGCCCGGCGGTGTAGTCGAAGACCCGGCGGGTGATCAGCCCGAGCAGACCCTCGGTGGAGATGCCGTCGTCGCCGAGCATCGGCAGGTAGAGAGGCATCACGTTGTCGCCGAAGACCCGCTGGCAGAGCGCGACCGTCTCGTCGAAGTCGGCGCGCGGCGCGTCCAGGCGGGTCACCGCGACGGCGCGCGGCATGTCGACCGCCGCGCACTCCTCCCAGAGGGCGACGGTGGCGGCGTCCATGCCACCGGCGGCGGAGACCACGAACAGCGCGGCGTCGGCGGCCCGCAGACCGGCGCGCAGCTCTCCGACGAAGTCGGCGTACCCGGGCGTGTCCAGCAGGTTGACCTTGATGCCGTCGTGCAGCAGAGGCGCGCACGACAGGCTCACCGAACGCTGCTGCCGTACGGCTGCGGGGTCGTGGTCGCCCACGGTCGTGCCGTCGACGACGCTGCCGGCCCGGCTGATCGTGCCGGTCGCGGCGAGCAGGGCCTCGACGAGCGTGGTCTTGCCCGCGCCGGAGTGCCCGACGAGCGCCACGTTGCGAACCCGCGCGGGCTCGGTCACCACCGGCGTGCCGCCGGTGGCGCCCTTGTCCTGATGTTTCTGCGCCATGGGGCGCACCTCCCTCAGCCGGTGGTGGGTGGCGACCGCCGCGCCAGGTGGAAGCGGCCCGGGGCGGGTGCGCGGCGATATCCTCCGGTGGTCTGCTGCCGAGCGGGAAATCAACGGGCGGGCGGGTGAGCTGGCTCACCTCCCGGCTCGATCTCACACCCGTTGCCGGACACGCACAAGCCTGCCCCGGGCGGGTCGCCGGGACCGGCGTTATGGCCGGAGCTGCGCGGACCGTTATCGTGGGGACCGCCATGGCGAAGATCTTCCAAGTGTCGGCCCGCGCGGGGATGACCCGCGTCGTCGAGCCGATTGCCCGCGCCCTGCTGCGCGCGGGCGTCACCCCCAACGTCGTCACCGTCACGGGCACCGTCGGTGTGCTCGTCGGCGCGCTCGGCTTCGGTGCCCGCGGCCACCTGGTCGCGGGCGCGTTGATCGTTACCGTGTTCGCGTTGACCGACCTGCTCGACGGGACGATGGCCCGGATGAGCGGCGGCTCCACCCGGTTCGGCGCGTTCCTCGACTCGAGCATGGACCGGGTCGCCGACAGCGCCGTCTTCGGCGCGGTGGCGTACTGGCTGGCCACCCGGGGCGATCACTCCGGGGTGGCCGCCGCGCTGCTCTGCCTGGCCGCCGGCGGGCTCGTCTCCTACGTGAAGGCCCGCGCCGAAGGGCTGGGCATGACCTGCAACGTGGGCATCGCCGAGCGCACCGAGCGACTGCTGATCGTCGGTGTCGGCGGCATCCTCACCGGGGTGGGTGTGAAGCCGGCGCTGGAGATCGCGCTCTGGCTGCTGGCCGCCATCTCGATCTTCACGGTGGGGCAGCGGATGGCGCACGTCTACCGCCAGGCTCAGCAGCTCCAGCCGGACGGCCAGGCGTGAGCGCGACCGGCGGCCGGACCGCGTGAACCTCACCGAGCTGGGCTACCTCGCCGGCTGGCGGCTGGTCCGCGCGCTTCCCCGGCCACTGGCGGCGGCGGCGTTCGCGGCGGGCGCGGACCGCGCACACCGCAAGGGCGGCGGGGGTACGGATCGACTGCGCGCCAACCTGCGCCGGGTGGTCGGTCCGGAGGTCCCCGAGGCCGAGCTGGACGATCTCGTACGACGTGGCCTGCGCTCGTACGCCCGGTACTGGATGGAGGCGTTCCGGCTGCCGTCCTTGAGCCGGGCGCAGATCCTGTCCGGGTTCCGGCTGGACGGCGCGGAGCTGCTGGCCGCCGACGTCGCCGCCGGCCGGGGCGCGGTGGTGGCGCTGCCGCACGCCGGCAACTGGGACGCGGCGGGCGCCTGGGTGGCGGCCACCGGCTGGCCGATCAGCACCGTCATGGAGCGGCTCAAGCCGGAGGGCGTGTACAAGCGGTTCCTGGCGTTCCGGGGGAAGCTGGGCATGGAGATCCTGCCCACCCACGGCGGCCCGCGTCCGCCGTTCGACGTGCTGCTGGACCGGCTGCGCTCGGGTGCGGTCGTGCCGCTGCTGGCCGACCGGGACCTGTCGGCCCGCGGCGTCGAGGTGGACTTCTTCGGCGCGAAGACGCGGATGCCCGCCGGGCCCGCGCTGCTCGCGATCCACACCGGGGCGCCGCTCTACGTGGCCTCGATGTGGTACGAGGAGGACGCGGCATGCGCCTCGCTCTCCGGCCCGCTGCCGGTGCCCGACCCGGAGGCGGGGCCGTTGGACGCGCGGGTCCGGTCGCTGACCCAGATGATCGCCGACCGTCTGGCGACGGGCATCGCCCGGCATCCGCAAGACTGGCACATGTTGCAGCGGATGTGGCTGGACCAGCGCGGCGCGGGGGGCACGGAGCTGTCGGCGCCGGCCTCGGGTCGGTCCTGAAGGGGGTGGACGCATGCGGATCGGTATCGTCTGCCCGTACTCCTTCGACGTTCCCGGCGGCGTGCAGAACCACGTCGTGGACCTCGCGGAGACGCTGATCGGCCTCGGGCACGAGGTCAGCGTGCTCGCTCCGGCCGACGAGGACGCCGACCTCCCGGCGTACGTGGTGTCCGCCGGTCGGGCGGTGCCGCTGCCGTACAACGGGTCGGTGGCCCGGATCGCGTTCGGCCCGGTCTCCACGGCCCGGGTCCGACGGTGGCTCACCAACGGTGACTTCGACGTGCTGCACGTACACGAGCCGCTGACGTTGAGCCTGTCGCTGCTGGCGGTGCTGTCGGCGCGCGGACCGGTGGTGGCCACCTTCCACACGGCGATGACCCGCTCGCGGGTTCTCGCTGCCGCGCAGGGCGTGCTGCAGATCGTGTTGGAGCGGATCACCGCCCGGATCGCGGTGAGCGCGCTGGCCCGCAAGGTGCAGGTCGAGCACATGGACGGCGGCGCGGTGGAGATCCCCAACGGGGTGGCGGTGGCGAAGTTCGCCGACGCCGAGCCGCTGCCGCACTGGCCGGGGGAGTGCGGGCCGGGCACCGGCGGCACGCTGGGCTTCCTGGGCCGGTTCACGGAGGCGCGCAAGGGCTTCCCGGTGCTGCGGGACGCCTTCGTGGCGCTCGCGCCGACCCGTCCCGGCCTGCGGCTGCTGGTCGCCGGCCCGGGCGACCCGGACGACCTGTACGACCAGTTCCCGGCCGAGCTGCGGGAGCGGGTGACGTTCCTCGGTCTGGTCTCCGAGGCGGACAAGGCGCGGATGCTGCGCAGCGTGCACCTGTACGTGGCGCCGAACACCGGCGGCGAGTCGTTCGGCATGATCCTCACCGAGGCGCTGGCCGCCGGCACCACCGTGGTGGCGAGCGACCTGGACGCGTTCCGCCGGGTGCTCGACGGTGGGCGGGCGGGGCGGCTGTTCCCGACCGGCGACGCGGTGGGGCTGCGCGACGCCCTGTCCGAGCTGCTCGACAACCCGGACGCCCGGGCCGCGCTGACCGCCTGCGGCGACCAGGTGGTGGCGAATTTCGACTGGCCCATGGTTGCCCGCCGTGTTCTGGAGGTATACGCAGCGGCGATCGAGGCGACCGACGGACGGGTCATCGACCAGGAGTGGGTGGGGCTGGGCTGAGCCGGAGTGACCGATGGTGCGCCTGGTGACGCCGTGACCGGCGGCGACGCGCGCAATGGAGGAGAAACGGAGCAGCACTACGATGCCGCACATGTGGTGGGTGGTGGCCGCGAGCGTGCTCGTGGGGGTGCTTGCGGCGTACCTCATCTGGACCGCCGGCCGCGTCGAGCGGCTGCAGGCCCGCGCGGAGCTGGCGGCACGGGCCCTGGACGCCCACCTGTTGCGCCGGGCGGCGGCCGCCGCGGTGCTGGCGGAGCGGCGGTTCGGCGTCGAGTTGTACGCGGCGGCCCGGATCGCGCTCGACGCCGCGCCGGACGAGCGGGAGGCGGCGGAGAACGACCTGACCCGGCAACTGCGTACGGTGCGGTTGGACCCGGCCGACGCGGACTGCACGGCGGTCATCGCGGCGAGTCGGCGGCTCGCGTTGTCCCGGCAGGTGCACACCGACCTGGTCCGTGACGCCCGGGCGGCGCGGAGCCGTCCCCTGGTGCGCCTGTTACGGATGGGGCGGGGCCGCGAGTGGCCGCGTTACTTCGACATCGACGATCCGACGCTCGTCGTGCCGGCGGACGTGCCGGCCGGCTGACCAGGGCGGGAGCGGTGCCGGCGGCCCGTGAGCCGGGCCACAGAGCAGGCCACCAGGGGTCGGATTGGCTGTCGGATCGGCGTTGCGTCGTGCGTAGCATTTTCGCTGCCACCGCCCACCGCACGTCCAAGGAGCGCCGACCCGTGTCCGACACCACCGCCTCGACCACCGGTACCGCCCCCGTCGTCGGCACGGCCCGCGTGAAGCGGGGCATGGCCGAGATGCTCAAGGGCGGCGTGATCATGGACGTCGTCAACGCCGAGCAGGCCAAGATCGCCGAGGACGCCGGGGCCGTCGCGGTGATGGCGCTGGAGCGGGTGCCCGCCGACATCCGCGCGCAGGGCGGGGTGTCCCGGATGAGCGACCCCGACATGATCGACGGCATCATCTCGGCGGTCTCGATCCCGGTGATGGCCAAGGCGCGCATCGGCCACTTCGTCGAGGCGCAGATCCTCCAGTCGCTGGGCGTGGACTACGTCGACGAGTCCGAGGTGCTGACCCCGGCCGACTACGCGAACCACATCGACAAGTGGGCGTTCACCGTGCCCTTCGTCTGCGGCGCGACCAACCTGGGCGAGGCGCTGCGCCGGATCACCGAGGGCGCGGCCATGATCCGCTCCAAGGGTGAGGCGGGCACCGGTGACGTCTCGAACGCCACCACCCACATGCGGAGGATCCGGCAGGAGATCCGCCGGCTGTCGTCGCTGCCGGCCGACGAGCTGTACGTCGCGGCCAAGGAGTTGCAGGCCCCGTACGAGCTGGTCAAGGAGGTCGCCGAGAGCGGCAAGCTGCCGGTCGTGCTGTTCACCGCCGGCGGGATCGCCACCCCGGCCGACGCCGCGATGATGATGCAGCTCGGCGCGGAGGGCGTCTTCGTCGGCTCGGGCATCTTCAAGGCCGGCAACCCGGCGCAGCGGGCCGCCGCGATCGTCAAGGCCACCACCTTCCACGACGACCCGGACGTGCTGGCGAAGGTCTCCCGTGGTCTGGGTGAGGCGATGGTCGGCATCAACGTCGACGAGATCCCCCAGCCGCACCGCCTGGCCGAGCGCGGTTGGTGAGGATGAACTCACCTACCATCGGTGTCCTCGCCCTGCAGGGGGACGTCCGGGAGCATCTGGCGGCGCTGACCGCGGCGGGCGCGGATGCCCGTCCGGTTCGCCGTCCGGGCGAGTTGGACGCGGTCGACGGCCTGGTGATCCCCGGCGGGGAGTCCACCACCATCAGCAAGCTCGTGGACATCTTCGAGCTGCGGGAGCCGATCGACAAGCGGATCGCCGACGGCATGCCCGTCTACGGCTCCTGCGCCGGCATGATCATGCTGGCCGCCGAGGTGCTGGACGGCCGCGCCGACCAGCGCGGTTTCGCGGGCATCGACATGACGGTACGACGCAACGCCTTCGGTCGGCAGGTCGACTCGTTCGAGGCGCCGGTGGAGATCACCGGCGTGGCGGGCGACCCCTTCCACGCGGTGTTCATCCGCGCCCCGTGGGTCGAACGGGTCGGCGCGGGCGTCGAGGTGATCGGCACGGTGACCGGTGGCCCGGCCGCCGAGCGGATCGTGGCGGTCCGCCAGGGCAACCTGCTGGCCACCTCGTTCCACCCCGAGCTGACGGGTGATCAGCGCGTGCACGCGTACTTCGTCGAGCTGACCCGGGCCGCCTGAGCGACCGACACCGCCGCGCGGGCATGGATCCGGCCCGCGGACCGTTGGTCTGAGCGGGCCCCGACGTCGGGCCGCCGCCCCGGGCGGGTCCCGGGTGTGACATGGCGGGGTGTGACCTCGGTAAGATTGCCGCGGTTCGGCAGGGCCGTCGCCCGGCGCGGCTTTTTCCCGCGGGGCCGACCGGCCGCCGGATCGCCGGATGCGGCGCGGAATCGGTGCGGCAGTCGACGCAGGCGTGCAATGACAGACGGAGGTAGAAGATGTCCGGCCACTCAAAGTGGGCGACCACCAAGCACAAGAAGGCCGTCATCGACGCCAAGCGCGGCAAGATGTTCGCCAAGCTGATCAAAAACGTCGAGGTGGCCGCCCGGACCGGCGGCGGCGACCCGGCCGGCAACCCGACGCTCTTCGACGCCATCCAGAAGGCGAAGAAGAACTCGGTTCCCAACGACAACATCGACCGCGCGGTCAAGCGGGGCTCCGGCCTGGAGGCCGGCGGCGCCGACTGGCAGACCATCATGTACGAGGGGTACGGCCCCAACGGCGTGGCGATGCTGATCGAGTGCCTCACCGACAACCGCAACCGGGCGGCGACCGAGGTGCGGACCGCGCTCACCCGCAACGGTGGCTCGCTGGCCGACGCCGGCTCGGTGTCGTACATGTTCTCCCGCAAGGGCGTGGTGATCGTCCCCAAGGCCGACACCAGCGAGGACGACGTCATGATGGCCGTCCTCGACGCCGGCGCCGAGGAGGTCAACGACCTGGGCGAGGCGTTCGAGGTGGTGTCCGAGCCGGGCGACCTGATCCCGGTGCGCACCGCCCTGCAGGACGCCGGAATCGAGTACGAGTCGGCCGAATCGTCCCTGGTGCCCAGCGTGAACGTGCCGCTGGACGAGGAGGGCGCTCGCAAGATCTTCAAGCTGATCGACGTCCTGGAGGACTGCGACGACGTGCAGAACGTCTACGCCAACTTCGACGTCTCCGACGACGTGATGGCGGCCGTCGACGCCTGACGTCCGGCCCGCCAGGGCTTGATCAACACCAGGTCGCCGAAGTGGGGGTGTCCGCCCGTGCGGACACCCCCACTTCCGTGAACCGGAGTCGATCACGCGCCGAGCGCCGAGCGCCCGGCGCGGGCGTCACTTCGCGGGCACCGTGTCCACCAGGAACACCTGGTCGGACTGGCCCGTGCACGGCTCGGCGGCGGCCTCGGCCGGGACCTGGGTGGCGTCGTCGCGGATGCCCACGCACAGGTCACTGCCCGCCGGTCGCAGGCGGTACGCGTCCGGCGCCGAACCGGCCGGTTCGAAGCGGAACAGCTGGTACCAGGAGTCGGTGCTGCACTGGTCCCACGGCTCGATGAGGTTCTGCCCGGGATCCTCCCGCCGCACCGTGAGGCAGCCGACCCCGTTGACCGGGTGCTTCCACTTGACGAAGTACATGTCGTCGGCCACCGGCACCAGGTAGGTCTCCGGCGGGGTCGCGCCCGCGCAGGGGCGTTGGACCGCCACCGCGTCCTCGTACCGGCCGCTGCGGTCGCGCCCCTCGCTGATGCAGAGGCTCGGGTAACTGGCGGGACGGATCTGGATGCGGCCGCTGGCCGGCGACCGCTGACCGGCACCGGACGCGGTCGGGCTCGGCGACGCGCCGCCGGCGGCCGTCTCCGACGTCCGGCGCTCCTCGTCGTGGGGCCACCAGAACCAGACGCCGAGCCCGACGAGCAGGGTGGCGACGACGAGCAGCGCCAGCAGGGCGTGTCGACCCGACCAGCGCGGTCGTGCCTCAGCCGGGCGGTCGGTCCGCGTGTCGGAAGGCGCGTCCACCGGCGGCCCGGCGACGGCGTACTCGCCCGCGGCCAGCCGGTGCCGCGCGCGCAGCCACTCGTCGACCTGCTCGCCCGCCCCACAGGCGCGGACGAACGCCGCCAGCACCTCGGGGCGCGGCAGGGTGGACCGGCGCAGGAGGTCGGCGGCGGTGCTGCGGGCCAACACGTCACCGGCCGCGACGGCGCGCTGTTCGAGTTGCCGGAACGTCAGTCGGGAGCGGTCCTTGAGGTGGCGCAGCAGTTCGATGAACTCGGCCGGGTTGGCCGCCTCACCCGGTCGAAGCTCCCCCGTGGTCATCGCCTGATTCTGCTGACCCTGCACGCCTTCGGGCAAGTCGGTCCGACGTCTGTCCGAGGTGGTCGGACAAAACCCGGACAGGCCCCTCTGAGCTGCGCGGACACCGCACCGCCCCGACCAGGGCATTGTTCGCGACGACCCGGCTATCTAGCGTTTTCGTCGATGGCCACGGCGGTTCGCACCGTACCGGCCGTCGGGTTCGGAAACGGGGACCGGTCCGAACCCGACCACATCAACGACACGGGGGAGATCCGATGATTGACGCTGTCCGGGATCCGGTGCCGCAGGTGACCACGGCGGGGGAGTACGTGGCGTCGCTGCGGGACGTGCGGCGACGCTCCGGCCTGACGTACCGGGAGGTGGCCCAGCGGGCCTCGGCGGCCGGGCACTGGCTGCCGCCGAGCACCCTCGCCACCATGCTGGGACGCACCACCCTGCCCCGCGAGCGGACCGTCACGGCGTTGCTGGCCGCCTGCGGCACGTCCGCGCCCGAGATCGAACGGTGGCTGGACCTACGCCGCGACATCGAGGCCCGGCTCAGCGAGCCGATGCGCCCCACCGGCCGGCCGGCGTCGGGCGAGCCGACGCACCCCGCGCCGCCGGTCTCCGCTCCGGTGCCCGTCGAGGCGACCGGTCCTCGTCGGTCCACCGACCGACCCCGGTCCGCGCGTCGCCGGCTGCCGCTGGGAGCGCTGGCGCTGGTGGGCGCGCTGACGGTGGGCGCGCTGCTGCCCGCCGGTGACGTGATGACCCCCAGGTCCAGCGGTACCGGATCGAGCGCGCCGTGTCCGCTCGTCCTGCGCCAGGGCATGTACGGCCCCTGCGTGCTGGACCTCCAGGAACGGCTGGCGGCGAGCGGGTTGCGGGTGCCCGTCGACGGGTGGTTCGGGCCCGACACGACCAGCCGGGTGATCGCCTTCCAGGCGTTGCACAGCCTGGAGGTCAGCGGCACGGTGGACCGGCAGGTGCTCGACGCCCTCCAGGACAGCGCGGTGTCGCCCGTCGCGTGGACGGAGAACCGGATCAGCAAGTACCTCCGGGCACGGTTCCCGGAGGACCCGTCGGAGGCGGTGCGGCTGGCCCGGTGCCTGTCCGGACTGGACCCGCTGCGGGTGGAGGTGACCGCCGACGGGTCGCGGCGGTGGGGCCTGTTCCAGTTCAGCGACACGGAGCTGTCCCGCCTCGGGGTCGATCGCCGGACCGCGCTGGATCCGGGTTGGAACATCGGGGCGGCGCGCGACATCTGGTCGCGTACCGGCGATTTTCGTCATTGGACCTGCGTCTCCTCGGTGTGACGCGCGACGACTGCCCGCCCGGCCTCGCGGGGCCGGGCGGGAGTCCGGTCACTGCGGCGGACGACTCACGGCCGGAGCCGGTTGGCGACCACGTACGCGCCCACGGAGTTGCCGGTGGCGATGCCGGCCTCCGCGTCGAACCGGTAGTGCACGCCCAGGTAGATCCGACTGAGCGCGTTCTCCCGGGCGGCCTCGTCGAAGCCGCTCATGTGTCGGACGACCCCCGGTGCGTGCGGATCGTCGGTGGTGGCGTCGAAGGCGATGGCGTTGGTGCCGAAGAAGCCCTTCAGCACCGCCGCCCAGGCGCCGGCGAAGGTGGCGTGCCCGGAGACGTACGCCGGGAAGGGCGGTGAGAACGACACGCCGGCCTCGTCCTGCGACAGCGGCTGCCAACCGTTGCCGATGGCGCTCTCCGGCCGCCACAGGTCGATGGCGGTCAGGTACTTGGCATCCCAGGCGGCGATGGCCGCGTCGGCGAGCGCCAGGGCGACGAGCCCGAAGAGGCGGGCGTTGGCCAGGATGCCCAGCTTCCGCTGCTCGGACACGATCCGGGTGTGCGCGAAGAGTTGGCCCGGTGGCCGGTAGGTCGCGGGCAGGTCGTTGGCCCAGAAGTAGGCGATCTGCGTCTGCTCCGCGGTGCGCAGCGACGACGTCCGGCCGCCGTAGTCCCGTACCTCCTGGACGTTGCGGCGGTACTCGTCCCGGCCGAGCAGGTCGGCGTAACTGGTTGCGCCGGCCGGTGGGCCGGGCCGGAACTGGTCACCGGCGCTCAGGGCGAACGGCGTGACGCGCCCCCAGTTCGGACTGACCGCCGGCTTACCGTCGGTCGGCCGCCACGCGCCGTCGACGCCGTCCGGGGCGTACCCAGCTGGGTTGGTGGCGCCGTCGTTGACGCGAGCCTGGAGGTTCGCGGCGGCGGCCGCGGCCCCGACGGTCTCGCCGCGGGTGACCTCGGCGGCGTTCAGGCCGGACGGCCGCCGCGAGCCGGCGGCGACGTAGGCGGCGTCGAAGGCCGTGCGGCGGGACGGGTACAGGGCGACCAACACGTCGAATGCGGCCTTGTCGATCGCCGCGTGCAGCGACGGTGCCACCACGTCGTCCATGGTGCCCGGGTAGCTGACCGGCACCCGCACCCGGTAGGGGTTGCCGACACCGGTGACGGAGACGGCGGCGTCCTGCATCGCCGCGTGCAGGATGGCCGCGTGGCGGGACAGGACGGTCGGTGGCAGATCCATTCCCTTGAAGGCGTTCAGCAGCGTGTCGTTCCAGTGCAGGACCGGGTCGGTGGCCGGGTCGACGGCCAGCGGGGTGAGCGAGATGTTGTCCAGCCGGATCGTCGACGCGGCCTGGCCCCCGAAGTGGAACAGCAGCACCGCCTTCGGGTCGCCGAACGGCGACGTGAAGTCGAAGGTGAAGCGCCGCGACGTGGAGGTGAGCGCCACCGTCCGGTCGAACGCCGAGGTGAAGGGCGTGTCCACCCGGGAGACCGAGACCCGCACGTCGCGGCCGACGTCGGCGGAGGCGTCGAACTGTACGCGGTACGGCTGGGCCGCCGTCACCCCGAACTCGAAGTGCCCGACCAGGTCCTCCCACACCGGCTTGCCGACGGTGTTGCTGGTGCGGATGCGCAACTGCCCGGCGTTGACCGTGGTGCTGGTCGAGGAGAGCCGGGTCCACCAGGGTTCGGTGCTGCCGTTGTCGAACGTGCCGTTGAGGATCAGGTTGCCCGCCGCGGCGGCGGCCGGCGCGTGCGGGATGAGGGCGGTGAGGGTGCTGGCGAGGGCTACCGTGAGCACCAGGCTGAGCAGACGACGGAGTCGCCGTGCGGGGTTCGGTGGGGACATCGAGAGCCTTCCGGTCCGGGAACCGGCGACGACCAGGTCGACGCCGTGAGGATCGGCTCACGGTAGGAGTGTTCGCGCTGATCACGGCCACCGAACAGCGCTCGGGACAGTGCCGTACGGCAGCGGGCGTCGGCCTCCGATCAGGACACCGACGCCCGCGTCGAGGCGGCCGACCGGCTCAGCCGATCGTCTCCCGCTCCCGCCAGGCGGTACGCAGCGAGGTTCGGCCGTTGGTGCGCAGCAGCGACCCCTCGTACACCCGGGCCCCGGCGAGGACGAACGCGCCGGCGGTGAGCAGCAGGACGACGAGCGAGACGATCGGCTCCCAGCCGGCCGCGTCGCCGGTGAACAGTCGCAGCGGCATGGCCGTGGGCGACGAGAACGGCAGGTAGGACAGCACCCGCATCGCGGTGGCGTTGTCGTTCAGGAAGATCACTGCGAAGAACGGCAGCATGACGGCGAGCTGCACCGGCGTCGACACCGCGGCGATGTCCTCCTGCCGGTTGGCCAGCGCGCCGGCCGCCGCCCACATGGCGGCGAGCAGCACGAAGCCGACGAGGAAGAACGGCACGAACCAGCCGATCGCCGGGGCGAGCAGGCTGAGCAGCCCCGCACTGTCGCCGATCTGCAGCCCGAGCACCGCCACCACGGCGATCAGGGCGATCTGCGCGAACGCCAGGATGGCCCCGGCCACCACCTTCCCGGCCAGCAGGGCCCGTACCGGCACCGCGGCGACCAGGATCTCCACGATCCGGGTCTGCTTCTCCTCGATGACGCTCTGCGCGATCTGCACGCCGAAGGTCTGCGAGGTGAGGAAGAAGACGAACGCGAAGACGAACGGCACCAGGAACGCCACCACCGGATCGACCGCGTCCGGGTCGAGCAGGCGGACGGTCGGCTGGGTGCTCAGGGCCCGCACCACGTCGTCGGGGGCGTCGTCCATGGCCAGGACGGCCGGTCCGGTGACCACCGCGGCATCCACGTCGTCGTCGCGGACGGCCTGCTCGGCGGCCCGGTCGTCGGGGACGACCCGTACCTCGAGCCCGGCGGCGCGCAGCGGGGCGGCCATGCTCTCGGTCGCCGCCACGGTGGACGGCCCGCCGGAGAACAGCGGGGGCAGGATGGTGCCCGCCGCGGCGATCAGCAGGAAGAACAGGGTGCCGAACAGGAAGGTGCGGTCGCGGAGCTTGACCCGGATCTCGCGTTCGGCGACCAGCCGGGTGGCCTGGGTGACGTTCACTGGGTGACCTCTCGGAAGATCTCGGTGAGCGAGGGGCTGACCGGGCGGAAGGAGCGGACCGGGCCGCGCTCCAGAGCCGCCCGCAGCACGGGCTGTTCGTCGGTGCCGGTCGGCAGGTCGAAGACCACCCGTGCGCCGTCCAACTCGACCACCGTCGCCCCGGGGTGGTCGCGTACCCAGCCGGCGTCGTGCTCCACGACCAGCTCGAACCGGGGCACGGTGTACGAGTCGCGCAGTTGCTGGCGGCTGCCGGCGGCCCGGATCACCCCGTCCCCGATGATCACCAGGTCGTCGCAGAGGCGTTCCACGACGTCGAGCTGGTGACTGGAGAAGAGCACCGGCACACCGGCCGAGGCCCGTTCCCGCAGCACGGCCACGACGGTCTCCACGGCCAGCGGGTCCAGGCCGGAGAACGGTTCGTCGAGCACCAGCATCTCGGGGTCGTGTACCAGCGCGGCGGCGATCTGGGCGCGCTGCTGGTTGCCGAGCGACAGCGTCTCCAGCAGGTCGTCGCCGCGTTCACCGAGCCCGACCCGGTCCAGCAGCGCGTCGGTGGAACGCCGGGCCCTGACGGCGTCCAACCCGTGCAGCCGACCCAGGTAGGTCACCTGCTCGCGGGTTGTCATCTTGGGATAGAGGCCCCGCTCCTCCGGCATGTAGCCGAAGCGCCGACGGTCCTGCCGGGTCAGCGTCGTGCCGCCCCAGCTCACCTCGCCGGCGTCCGGGGCGAGGACACCCAGAATGATCCGCATGGTGGTGGTCTTGCCGGCGCCGTTGGCGCCCACGAAACCGGTCATCCGGCCGGCGGACACCTCGAAGGACACGTTCCTGAGCACCTGACGGTCGCCGAAGCTACGGTCGACGCCGTCGAGGCGAAGCGTTCTGGTCACGCACCCACGCTAGATCGAGTACGCCGCCGCGCCGTCCGCCCGGCGGCTGAGCGGACGGGTCCGCCTCGCGGTGGACGCGGGTCACCCGCCGGGCCGGACCACCCCGTTCTCGTACGCGAACACCACGGCCTGCACCCGGTCACGCAGGCCGAGTTTGGCCAGCACCCGACTCACGTGCGTCTTCACCGTCGCCTCGCCCAGGTGGATGGTCGCGGCGATCTCCGCGTTGCTCGATCCGGCGGCGATCAGCATCAGCACCTCCCGCTCGCGCGGCGTCAGCTCGGCCAGCGCGGCCTCGGCGTCCGGGCCCCGGTAGGCGGTGCCCGCCGGGTCGCCGGGTCGGGCGAAGGTGGAGATCACCCGGCGGGTGATCTCCGGGGCGAGCAGACCATCGCCCCTGGCCAGCACCCGGATCGCCTCGACCAGCTCCTCCGGTGTGCCGTTCTTGAGCAGGAAGCCGCTGGCCCCGGCCCGCAGCGCGGCGAACAGGTAGTCGTCGCGGTCGAAGGTCGTGAGGATCAACACCGCGGGGGCCCCGGGGCCGTCGGCGACGATCCGCCGGGTGGCCTCCAGGCCGTCCATCCCGGGCATCTCCACATCCATGAGTACGACGTCGGGGCGGGTGGCCCGGGTCATGCTGACGGCCCGTTCGCCGTCGGCGGCCTCGCCGACCACCTCGATGTCGTCCTCCACCTCCAGGATGACCCGGAAGCCGGTACGGACGAGGTGCTGGTCGTCGGCGAGCAGCACCCGGACCGTCGGGCCGACGTCGGACGCGTGCTGGGCTGTCACGCTCACGCCGGGGACTCCGCGTCGGCTGCCGCCAGGTGATGGTCGGCCGGCTCCCGCTGCGGGCTGATCGTGCGCACCGCCGACCCGTCGAGGGGGAAGCGGGCGCGGACCCGCCAGCCGCCGCCGGTTCGTTGCCCGACCTCCAGGTCGCCGTCGTGGGCGGCGACCCGTTCGCGCATGCCGAGCAGGCCCAGTCCGCCGGTGTCGGCCCGGCCACCGCCGCGCCCGTCGTCGGTCACGTCGACCTCCACCTCCCGGGCCAGGTAGCGGACCCGTACGTCCAGCAGCGCCGCCTCGGCGTGCTTCAGGGTGTTGGTCACCGCCTCCTGCGTCACCCGGTAGGCCGTCTGGGAGACCGACTCGGGCAGCGCGACCGGGTCGCCGTACACCCCGAGGGTCGCCGTGAGGCCGGCGGCCCGGGCCCGCTCGACCAGCTCGCCGATCCGTTCGACGCCGCCGGCCGGCGGCGTCGCGGCGTCGGTGCCGGTGGAGGTCCGCAGCACGCCGAGCATCCGGCGCAGCTCGTCGACGGCGGTGCGGGCGCTCTGTTCGATGGCCGTCAGCGCGGTGCGGGCCTTGCCCGGGTCGCGGTCGAACACCCGCCGGCAGGCGGATGCCTGCACGCCCATCACCGACACGTGGTGGGCGACCACGTCGTGCAACTCCCGGGCGATCCGGACGCGTTCGCCGAGCACCGCCCGTTCCCGGGCGGTGGCCTGCGACCGGCGCAGGTCCTCGGCCTGGGCGCGCAGCTCGTGCTCGCGGCGGGCGGCCACCCAGGCGGTCTCACCGAAGAAGTACGCGAAGCCGAGGACCAGCACGTTGAGCAGCACGCCGGTGACCATCATGGCGAGCCTCGGCGGCACCGGACCGACCGCGTCGGAGAAGGCATCCGCCGGGATGTGGTCGATCATCACCGCGTAGTAGATCCCCAACCAGGCGAACATCGCGGCGATCACGCCGATGCGCAGCCGACGGGCCAGTTGGCGGTTCCGCCCCCAGGCGCCGACGGTGTAGAGCGTGCAGAACAGGGCCCACGCGGAGAACTGGGTCTCCGGTGCCGAGCGGGCCTGAGCGGCGACGAACACCACCGCGACGACCAGCAGCGTCGCGCCCGGCCACCGCCGTCGCCAGATCAGCGGCACGGTCACGGCGACGGTCCAGAACAGCTGCTCCGGCCCGGACGGCGGCGGACCCAGCAGGAACGCTCCGGTGCTGCGGGCCAGGGTGAGGCTGACCAACGCCAGCGCGGTGATCCCCAGGCCGATCCAGATGTCGTTTCGGCGCTGTTCCGCCGTCGGACCCGGTCGGGCCCACTCCTCCCGCGTTACCGTGCTCATCCAGGAACGATGCCACGTCGCTCGGCAGCCCGTCGACCAGGCGGGTCGACGGGCGGCGGCCCGGCGCGGGGTACGCGCCGGGCCGCCGTCTGCGGTGTCGCTCAAGCGGTCGTCTGCTGGCGGGTCTTGCGGGCGGTGTCGATCAGGTCCCAGACCACGATCGCGGCTGCGCCGACCGCGATGGCCAGGCCGAGACCGTCCCGGTTGTCGGGCTCCGCCACCCAGCTCAGGCGCTCGGCCAGCGCCGGGTTGAGCAGCCGGTCGGAGAGCGCCAGCCAGGCCAGCGGCACCGCGAACGCCAGGTCGAGCAGCACCTTCGTGCCGAACAGGGGCCAGGTCCAGCGGTCGATCCGGTACTTGACGATCTCGAAGACAACGCTGAGGACCAGCACCCCGATCAGGGCCGGCAGCCAGAACGACCACAGCGCCGGGTCGAGGATGGCGATGTTCTCGCCGTCGGTGCCGTTCACCCAGGAGTGGTAGTGCTGCAACGGCAGGTACGCGATGGTCAGCACCAGCATGATCACGGATGCGATGGTGTCGGCGAGAGGGATGCCCCGTCGCACCGGCGCGTCGGGCAGTTGGTCGACGGTCCACCTCGGCAGGTCCACGGCCGTCTGGGTGCGCTCGATGACGGCGAAGGTCAGGGTGAGCCAGAAGGCGATCTGCACGGCCACCTGCATGGCCGTCACGATGCCGGGACCGATGGCGCCGAAGCCCTTTCCTTCCGCCGCCTCGACCACCGTGACGATCGTGCCGACGAGCGCCGGGATGAAGCTGAGCAGCAGCTTCAGCAGTCGCAGCCAGATCAGGTAGTAGGTCGGGCCGATGAGTTGCAGCCGGCGGTCGGCGTACCGGGCGGCGAGCAGGTCGGGGTTGCCCAGCTCGGTGAGCACCTCCCGCTCGGCGGTGGTGGCGTCCTGCCCGCCGTCGGTCCGGCCCTCGATCATGTCGTCGATGGAGGCGCGCAACTCGGTGGCGATCTCGTCGCGGCGCGGGGCGGGCACCGAGCGCAGGGTGGCGGCGAGGTAGCGATCGGTCAGGGTGTTCATCGGTCCGCTCCTTGGATCAAGCCGTTGATGGAGGTCTGTACGGCGGCGAGGTCGTCCAGGAGCCGGCTCAGCATCGACTCGCCCTCGTCGCTGGTCCGGTAGAACTTGCGCGGTCGGCTCTCCTCGGTGTTCCACTCGCTGGTCAGCAGGCCCTGGTCCTCCAGGCGGCGCAGCAGCGGGTAGAGCGTGTTGGCGTCCACCGGGAAACCGTGGTCGGTGAGCCGTTGCAGCAGTGCGTAGCCGTAGTCCGGTCGCCGGAGCGCGACCAGGCTGGCCACCACGACGGTGCCTCGACGCAACTCCTGCAGATGCGTCCGTAGAACGTCCTCGCTAACCATGCGTCACACCATACTGTGTGGCACACACTGTTGTCTACGCCGATGTCATTGTGTCGGCTGCGGGTACGCGAAGCGGGGCGCCCGGTCGACACCGGACGCCCCGCCACCTGCGCGGTATCAGCAGGACCCGCCCTGGCGGAAGTTCCGCTCGACGTAGTCGGCCGGACCGACCTGGAAGTAGCCCACGCCCGGCCGGATCGGGTGCCCGGTGAACAGCTCCACCCGCGACCCGACGCGAACCAGGTACGCCTCGGCGTCCCCCGCGTCGTTACGGATCATCGACCCGCGCGCGCCGTAGATCGCCTCCAACTCCGCGAAGGACATGCCGACCCTGGCCCCGGCGGGCGACTGCGGCGGTGCGGTCGCCGTGCCGACCTCCACCAGTCGTCCGTCGCGGAAGGCCAGCAGGAGGACACCGGCCCAGGAACCGGTCACGCCGGCGTTGACCACCGTGCCGCAGCCCGGCGCGGTCCAGCCGATGTGTCCGGCCGCGGTGAGCGCCGCCAGGCTGGCGCCGATCCGGTACACGCCGGCGCCGCGGACGCTGAGCACCCGCGGGTGGGTGTGCCCGGGGGCGGGCGGGTCGTACGCCGGGGCCGCCGCGACGCCGCCGGCCGGGGGCGCTGCCGCCGCCGGGCCCGCGACGGTCATCGGGACGAGCGTGCCGAGCGCCAGCGCGGCGGTGGTGAGAAGGATCGAGGGACGATTCATGGTGCGCTCCTTCGGTGATGGGTCTCCTGCCCTGTTAGTCACCGCGCCGGCGTCAGCGGTTCGTCGGCTTCCCGACCGACCCGGTCTACTGTGAGGAGACCGAGCTGGCCGGGGGTGACACGGTGACGGCTCCGCAGCGGATCGGGCCCTACGCCATCGAGCGACTGCTGGGCGTCGGCTCGTTCGCGACGGTCTGGTTGGGCTACGACGCGGTGCTCGACGCGCGGGTGGCGATCAAGGTGCTGGCCGAGAACTGGAGCCACGACCTGCGGGTCCGGGAACGCTTCCTCGACGAGGCCCGACTGTTGCGCCGCCTGGAGCAGGACCGGCTGATCCGGGTGCACACCGTCGGTGAGTTGCCCGACGGCCGGCCGTACGCGGTCCTGGCCTGGGCGGACCGGGGGAGCCTGCGGGACCGCCTCGACCGGGGCGAGATCCCCTCGCCGACCGCGCTGCGGCTGCTCGGCGAGGTCTGCGCCGGGGTCGCCGTGCTGCACCGGCACGGCGTCGTGCACCGGGACCTCACCCCCGGCAACGTCCTGTTCCGCTCCGCCGGCCCGGACGCTCCCGACGCCGAACAGGTGCTGATCGCCGACCTCGGCCTCGCCAAGGCGCTCGCCGCCGCCTCGGGGCTGACCGCCCGGGCCGGCACCCCCGGCTACATGGCCCCTGAGCAGGACGACCCGGGGGCGGTGGTCGACACCCGCGCCGACGTGTACGGGCTCGGCCGGCTCGGCGTCCGGCTGCTGGCCGCCGACCCGCTGGACGCGCAGCCGTCCCGGCCCGGCCCGCCCCCGGATCTCCGGCTCCGCGAGGATGTGCCACCGGCGGTGGCGGCGGTGCTCGCGCGGGCGACCGCGTACCACCCGGCCGACCGCTATCCCGACGCCGCAGCCCTGCGGGCCGCGTTGACCCGCGCGTGCGACCTGGCGGAGCGGCCCGTCGCCCTGACCCGGGCGGGTGGCCCGCAAGGGCTGGTTGCGGCGGCCGGTTCGGGGCAGCGGCCACCGTCACCTCGGCCGAAGGTCCGCCGTCCGCGCCGCTCGCTGCTCGCCGGGGTGGCCGTCGTGGTCGCCGTCGCGGTGAGCCAGGTGGCCGCCGAACCGGGAGGCACCGGGTCGGGCCGGTCGGCGGGCGGCGCGTACACGACCGGGCCGCTGACCGTGGCGTTGCCGCCCGGCTGGTCCGCCACGGGAGCGACCTGGGCCGGCCAGTACGGCGCCGACGGCGAACCCGAACCAGCCCTGGTGATGTCGCCGCGACCCCGCCGCTGGGCCGCCGACCTCCGACTGCCCGGCGCGTTCGTCGGCCTCTCGGCCACCACGGCGGCCCGCACCACGCCGGCCGGCTTCCTGGCCGAGCGCACGCACGGGGACTGCGCGCCCACGCCGGCCCGCACCACCCGACAGGCGGGCGTGGCCTGGACGGTGGTGCTCTACGTCTGCGACCGGGGCCGGCCGCGGATCGTCGAGTCGGCCGGCCTGCACCCCGACGGCTCCGCCCTGCTGTACGTGCAGATCGCCCCGCCGGAGGGCAGCGGGCCCGAGTTCGTGGACACCCTGCTCGCCGGTGTACGGGTGCGCTGACCCGCCCCGGGGCAGACCAGCCCGTCAGCGGACCACCACGGTGATGGTGTGCTCCCGACCCTCCTTCGGAATCGTCACGGCGACGGTGCCGGGGCGGACGAAGCGAACGTCCACCACGCCCGCCTCGTACTGCTGGGAGACCAGCTCCGGGCGGTCCACGGTGACGAGCCCGGGCCCGATGCCCTGGATCCGTAACACCGCACCGGTCGCGAAGCAGAGCGACCGCAGCAGCTCGATCTCGGTCTCGGCGAGCGGCAGGTCGTAGCGGACCGCGCCCAGACAGGCCGGTGTCGCGGGCGTCGGCGGGGCAGTCGTCCGGGGCGTACCCCGTGGTTTGGGTGGTGCGGGCGGACGCCCGCTGGTCGGCGGCGGTCGGGACGGCGACGCGGTGGGCGCGGGGGTCGCGGAGATCGCCGAGGGTGTCGGCGTCGGTGGGGTCGGGCCGGGCGGCTGGACGGGCAGCGGCGAGACGGCCTCGGCGCCGCAGGCCGCGACCCCCACGGTGGCCGCGAGGACGACGGCGAGCCGGCGCAACGACGCCGGGCTCATCCCGCGTCGAGCCGTTGCCGGACCTGGCGCCGGGCCAGGTGCAACCGGGACTTCACCGTGCCCACCGGAAGGTCGAGCAGGGCGGCGATCTCCGGGTAGCTCAGCCCGAGCACGTCGCGCAGGGCCACCACCTCGGCGTGGTCGGGGTGGACCGCGTCGAACGCGTCGAGCAGATCGAGGCGGGTGCCCGCGACCACGCTGGTCCGTCGGGGATCGGCCTGATCGGGCACCGGAACGCCGCCGGCCTCCAGTCGACAGCGGCGGCGCAGCGTGCGGTACGTGGAGCGGGCCCGATTGGCGGCCAGCCGATGCAGCCAGGTGCGGAACGAGGAGCGACCCTCGAACCGGGTGATGCCGCCGGCCAGCGCCAGGAGTGTGTCCTGGCAGGCTTCCTCGGCGTCCTGGCGGTTGGGCAGGAAGCGGGCGCACAGCCGCAGCACCTCCGGACGCACCGCGACCAGCAGGGCGTCCAGCGCCGCCGGGTCACCCTGCGCGGCGCGACGGGCCAGGGCGTCGAGATCAGCGGAGTCGGGCATGCCGGGTGTCCAATGCTCGCCGGTGGCCGATCCCCAAGCGTACGGCCGTCGGCGCTGGTCCGTCCTCGTCCGGTCCGGCACCCGACCCGGGCTACTCGAAGCGGGACACGTCTCCGGCGCCCCGGCGCAGGATCTCCGGCTCCGGACCGGACAGGTCGATCACCGTCGTCGGCTCCATGCCGCACTCGCCGGCGTCCAGTACCGCGTCGAGCTGGTGGTCGAGCTGTTCCTTGATCTCCCACCCCTGCGTCATCGGCTCGTCCTCGCCGGGCAGCGTCAGGGTGCTGGACACCAGTGGCTCGCCCAATTCGGCCAGCAGCGCCTGGGTCACCGTGTGCCGGGGCACCCGTACGCCGACGGTCCGCTTCTTCGGGTGCAGCATCCGGCGGGGCACCTCCCTGGTGGCCGGCAGGATGAACGTGTAGCTGCCCGGCGTGGACGCCTTCACCAGCCGGAACACCGCATTGCTGATCTGCACGAACTGGCCGAGCTGCGCGAAGTCCCGGCAGACCAGGGTGAAGTGGTGCCGATCGTCGAGGTGCCGGATATGCCGGATGCGGTCGAGGCCGTCCTGGTTACCGAGCTGGATGCCGAGCGCGTAGCAGGAGTCGGTGGGGTAGGCGACCAGGCCGCCGCCCCGGACCAGGTCGGCCACCTGCCGGATCACGCGGGGCTGCGGGTTCTCCGGGTGTACGTCGTAGTACCTCGCCATCTGTCGAGCCTATGCCGATCCGGTGCGGACAGGAGACGCGGACCACCCTCGGCGCGGACGGTGGAGCCGCCGAGATCACCTCGGTAGGGTAGGTGCCGGTCGGCTCCGACCACCTAGATCCACACCGCCGGGGGGCGCCACGCATGGCTGATTCGTTCGCGCATCTGCACGTGCACACCGAGTACTCGATGCTCGACGGAGCGGCCCGGTTGAAGGACCTGTTCGCCGAGGCCAACCGGCTGGGCATGCCGGCGGTGGCGATCACCGACCACGGCAACATGCACGGCGCGAACGACTTCTACAACCAGGCGATGGCCGCCGGGATCACCCCGATCCTGGGCGTCGAGGCGTACGTGGCGCCGGAGTCGCGCTACCACAAGGCGCGGGTCAAGTGGGGTCGGCCGGAGCAGAAGAGCGACGACGTCTCGGGTAACGGCGCGATCACCCACAAGACCATGTGGGCGAAGAACGCGCAGGGCCTGAAGAACCTGTTCACCCTCAACTCGCGGGCGTCCATGGAGGGGCACTACGTCAAGTGGCCCCGGATGGACATGGAGCTGATCGCCGAGCACGCCGAGGGGATCATGGCCACCACGGGCTGCCCGTCGGGGGCGGTGCAGACCCGGCTGCGGCTGGGGCAGTTCGACGAGGCGCTCAAGGTCGCGGCGAGCTACCAGGACATCTTCGGCAAGGAGAACTACTTCCTGGAGATCATGGATCACGGCCTCGACATCGAGCGCCGGGTCCGCGACGGCCTCACCGAGATCGCCCGCAAGCTGGACATCCCGCCGGTGGTCACCAACGACTCGCACTACACGCACGAGGCGCAGGCCACCGCGCACGACGTGCTGCTCTGCGTGCAGACCGGCAGCAACATCGACGACCCCAACCGGTTCCGGTTCGAGGGCGGCGGCTACTTCGTCAAGAGCGCCGACCAGATGCGCGCGGTCGACTCGTCCGAGCTGTGGCAGCAGGGCTGCCGCAACACCCTGCTGGTCGCCGAGAAGGTCGACCCGAAGGGCATGTTCGAGTTTCACAACCTGATGCCGCGCTTCCCGGTGCCCGAGGGCGAGACCGAGGAGTCCTGGTTCCGCAAGGAGACCTTCGCCGGCCTGGCCCGCCGCTACCCGAACGGCATCCCCGAGGGGCACGTCGTCCAGGCCGAGTACGAGCTGGGCGTCATCAACCAGATGGGCTTCCCGTCGTACTTCCTCGTGGTGGCCGACTTCATCCAGTGGGCCAAGAAGCAGGGCATCGCGGTGGGCCCGGGCCGTGGTTCGGCCGCCGGCTCGCTCGTCGCGTACGCGCTGGGCATCACCGACCTGGACCCGATCCCGCACGGCCTGATCTTCGAGCGGTTCCTCAACCCCGAGCGGGTCTCGATGCCGGATGTCGACATCGACTTCGACGAGCGCCGGCGCGGTGAGGTGATCAAGTACGTCACCGACAAGTGGGGTGAGGACAAGGTCGCCCAGATCGCCACGTTCGGCACGATCAAGGCGAAGGCCGCGATCAAGGACTCGGCGCGGGTACTCGGTTTCCCGTACGCGGTCGGCGACCGGATCACCAAGGCCATGCCGCCGGCCGTGATGGGCAAGGACATCCCGCTCACCGGCATCTTCGACCCGAAGCACCCCCGGTACGCCGAGGCGGGCGAGATCCGCGGCCTGTACGACTCCGACCCGGACGTGCGCAAGGTGATCGACACGGCGAAGGGCATCGAGGGGCTGATCCGCCAGACCGGCGTGCACGCCGCCGGCGTCATCATGTCCGCCGAGCCGATCATCGAGCACATCCCGCTGATGCGCCGCGACGCGGACGGCGCGATCATCACGCAGTTCGACTACCCGACCTGCGAGTCGCTCGGGCTGCTGAAGATGGACTTCCTCGGCCTGCGCAACCTGACGATCATCGACGACGCGGTCAAGAACATCGAGCTGAACCACGGCGAGAAGCTCGACCTGTTGGGCCTGCCGCTGGACGACAAGGCCGCGTACGAGCTGCTGGCCCGCGGTGACACCCTGGGCGTGTTCCAGCTCGACGGCGGGCCGATGCGGTCGCTGCTGCGGCTGATGAAGCCGGACAACTTCGAGGACATCTCGGCCGTGCTGGCGCTGTACCGGCCCGGCCCGATGGGCGTCGACTCGCACACCAACTATGCGCTGCGCAAGAACGGCCTCCAGGAGATCACCCCGATCCACCCGGAGCTGGAGGAGCCGCTGCGGGAGATCCTGGCCCCGACGCACGGCCTGATCGTCTACCAGGAGCAGGTGCAGCGGGCCGCGCAGATCCTCGCCGGCTACACGCTCGGCCAGGCGGACCTGCTGCGCCGGGCGATGGGTAAGAAGAAGAAGGAGATCCTCGACAAGGAGTTCATCCCGTTCCGGGACGGCTGCCGCGAGCGCGGCTACTCCGACGAGGCGATCCAGGCGGTGTGGGACGTCCTGGTGCCGTTCGCCGGGTACGCCTTCAACAAGGCGCACTCCGCCGCGTACGGCCTGGTCTCGTACTGGACGGCGTACCTGAAGGCGCACTACCCGGCCGAGTACATGGCCGGGCTGCTCACGTCCGTCGGCGACGACAAGGACAAGATGGCGCTGTACCTGTCCGAGTGCCGCCGGATGCGCATCCAGGTGCTGCCGCCGGACGTGAACACCTCGGCCGGGCCGTTCACCCCGGTCGGCAAGGACATCCGCTTCGGCCTGGCGGCGGTCCGCAACGTCGGCGCGAACGTGGTCGCCTCGATCATGCGGTGCCGTGAGGAGAAGGGCGAGTACACCGACTTCTACGACTTCCTGTCCAAGGTGGACGCGGTGGTCTGCAACAAGAAGACGATCGAATCGCTGATCAAGGCGGGCGCGTTCGACTCCATGGAGCACCCCCGCAAGGGCCTGCTCGCGGTGCACGCCGACGCCATCGACGCGTACGCCGACGTCAAGCGCAAGGAGGCCGTCGGCCAGTACGACCTGTTCGGCGCCGGCTTCGGCGACGCCGACACCGGCAGCACGACGGTGATGCCGGTCATCGGCGACAGCGAGTGGGAGAAGCGCGACAAGCTGGCCTTCGAACGCGAGATGCTCGGCCTGTACGTCTCCGACCACCCGCTGTTCGGCCTGGAACACATCCTGGGCGCGGCGGCCGACACCACCATCGCCTCCCTCGCGGAGGACGGGGCGGTGCCCGACGGGGCGGTCGTCACCCTCGCCGGCATCCTCTCCGGCGTGCAGCGGCGGGTCACCAAGCAGGGCCGGGCGTGGGCCTCGGCCACTCTGGAGGACCTGGCCGGTGGCGTGGAGACGCTGTTCTTCCCGAACACCTACGAGGTGATCGGCCAGTACATCGCCGAGGACGCCATCGTGGTGGTCAAGGGCCGTGTCGACCGCCGCGACGACACCCCACGGATCATGGCGATGGACATGTCCATGCCGGACGTCAGCACCAGCGCCACCAACAAGCCGGTCACCCTCACCATCCCGGTGCACCGGTGCACGCCGCCGCTCGTGGAACGGCTCAAGGAGACCCTGGTGCTGCACCCCGGCGACACCGAGGTGCACGTCAAACTCCTCAACGGCGGTCGTACCACCACCCTGCGGCTCGGGCCGTTCCGGGTAGCGGCGACGACCGCGCTGATGGGTGACCTGAAGAGCGTCCTCGGCCCGGCCAACGTGAGCTGACCGGCCGCGCGACCCGGCCGGCGCACGTCCGGCCGGGCCGCGCGACGCCGCCGTGCTCAGACCTGGTCGGGGGCCGCGATCTCGAGGAGCTGGCCGTCGGCCAGCCGCAGCCACCGCTGTACGCCGATCTCGGCCAGGAACCGCTCGTCGTGGCTCACCACGACAAAAGCGCCCTGGTACGCGGTCAGCGCGCTCTCCAGTTGGCCGACGCTGACCAGGTCCAGGTTGTTGGTCGGCTCGTCGAGCAGCAGCAGTTGCGGCGCGGGCTCGGCGCAGAGCACACACGCCAGGGTGGCCCGCAGCCGTTCCCCGCCGGAGAGCACCCCGACGGGCAGGTTGACCCGGTTACCCCGGAACAGGAACCGGGCCAGCAGGTTCATCCGTCGGGCGTCCGGCAGGCTCGGCGCGTACGCGGCGAAGTTCTCCGCCACCGTACGGTCGAGGTCCAGCAGGTCGAGGCGCTGCGACAGGTACGCGATCCGGCCGTCCGCCCGCTTGATGTCGCCGCCGGCAGCTTCGAGGTCGCCGTTGATGAGGCGCAGCAGGGTCGACTTGCCGACGCCGTTCGCCCCGGTGAGCGCGATCCGTTCCGGACCCCGGATCGTCAGGTCGGCCCCGTCGCCGCCGAACAGCTCCCGGTCGTCGAAGCGGGCCCGCATCCCCGTACCCGTGAAGACCGTCCGTCCGGCCGGGACGGTGGTGTCCGGCAGCTCCACGACGATCCGGTCCTCCTCGCGGACCGCCCGGCCGGCCTCGTCCAGCCGGGCCTTGGCCTCGCCGAGCCGGGCCGAGTGCGTCCCCTGCGCCTTGCCCGCCGACTCCTGCGCGCTGCGCTTGAGCCCGCCGGCGACGATCCGGGCCAGACCGGCGTTCTTCAGGTTCTTGGACGCGTTGCTGGCCCGCCGGTCGGCCCGCTCGCGGGCCTGCTGCATCTCCCGCTTCTCCCGCTTGACCTCCTGCTCCGCGTTGCGCAGGTTGCTCTCGGCCACCTCACGCGCCGCCCGCACCGCCTCGGTGTACGCGGTGAAGTTGCCCCCGTACCAGCGGATCTCGCCGCGGTCCAGCTCGGCGATGCGGTCCATCCGGTCCAGCAGCTCCCGGTCGTGGCTGACCAGCAGCAGGCATCCGGACCAGTCGGTGAGCACGTCGTAGAGCTTGTGCCGGGCCGCCAGGTCCAGGTTGTTGGTCGGCTCGTCGAGCAGCAGCACGTCCGGTCGGCGCAGCAGCTGCGCGGCCAGCCCGAGGGAGACCACCTGGCCGCCGCTGAGCGTACGCAGCGGCCGGTCGAGCGACAGCTCGCCGAGGCCGAGCCGGTCCAGCTCGGAGCGGGTGCGCTCCTCGATGTCCCAGTCGTCGCCGATGGTGGCGAAGTGGGCCTCGCTCGCGTCGCCGGCCTCGATGGCGTGCAGCGCCGCGATCCGTTCGGCGACGCCGAGCACCTGCGCCACGGCCAGGTCACCGGCGAGCGGCAGGGTCTGCGGCAGGTACCCGAGCAGACCGTCGACGGTGACGCTGCCGCCGGTGGGCCGCAGCTCCCCGGCGATCAGCCGCAGCAGCGTGCTCTTGCCCGCGCCGTTGGGCGCGACCAGACCGGTGCGACCGCCGGGGACGCTGAAGGACAACTCCGAGAAGACCGGGGTGTCGTCCGGCCAGGAGAAGGACAGGTTCGAGCAGACGATGAATGCGTCAGACATGGTGGTTGACCTCGAAGGGGTGGGCGGGGCGCGCGTAAGGCGCCCGACGACGAACCGGGACCGGTGGAACGACGACATGGCCACGCCGGCCGCGCACACGCGCGCCGAACCGATGGCCGAACACGTCCGGTCTCACCCGGAGATGTCGTCGTCACCCGCCATGTCTGGTCTCCCTGGTCGTACTGCTACCCGACCGAACGAGTCTAACAACGGATCTCCGCCCCGCCACGGAGTTCCCCCACATCCGCGATCTTGCACTTTGTGTTGAGGAAATGTCGCTATTGCAGGTAATGGTCCCCGCAGAAAGTGCAAGATCGGCGAGGTGTGTCGTCTGACCTCAGCGGGGGCGGTACTCGACCTCGGGGCGGCCGGGGGTGCCGTAGCGGGGTTGGCGGACGGCGCGGTCGATCGTCACCAGGTACTCCAGGTAGCGGCGGGCGGTCACCCGGGAGATGCCGGTCGCCGCGCTCACCTCGGTCGCCGACAGCCCCATCCCCGGGTGGGACCCGTCGGCCAGCGCGGCGCGTACCCGGGTGAGGGTCTGCGCGTCGAGCCCTTTGGGCAGGCTGTGCCCGGTCGTGCCGCGCAGGGTCGCGAACATCCGGTCCACGTCGTGCTGGGCGGCCACCTCGCCGTCGGCGAGCGCCTGGGCGCGGTAGTCCGCGTAGCGTTCCAGCTTGTCGCGGAACGCCGCGAACGTGAACGGCTTGAGCAGGTAGTGGGTCACGCCGAGGGACACCGCGGTGCGCACCACCGCCAGGTCCCGCGCGGACGTCACGGCGAGCACGTCGACGCTGCTGCCCGCCGCGCGCAGCGCCCGGCAGACGTCCAGGCCGTGCAGGTCGGGCAGCCGAAAATCCAGGAGTACGAGGTCCACCTCGCCGCCGTCGTTGGCGCGCAGGGCGGCCATCGCCGCCCGTGCGGTGTGTGCCACCCCGACCACCGCGAAACCGGGCACCCGCTCGGTGTACGCGGCGTGCGCCTCGGCCAGCAGCGGCTCGTCCTCGACCACGAGCACCCGGATGTTGGTCATCGTGGACTCCGGGCCGGTAGGCGGACGGTGAACTGGCTGCCGCCCGCGTCCGAGCGGGTCACCTCGGCGCTGCCGCCGTGCCGGCGGACCACCTGCCCGATCAGAGCCAGCCCCAGACCCCGTCCGGTGCTCTTGGTGGACCAGCCGCGTCGGAACGCGTCCGCCACCCGCTCCTTCGCCAGCCCGGGTCCGCTGTCGGCGACCCGGACCACCAGCTCGTCGTCGACCGTGCCGACGAAGACCCGTACGGTGCGCGGCGGGGGCGTACCGGCGACCGCCTCCAGGGCGTTGTCGACGAGGTTTCCGACGACGGTGAGCAGGTCGTTGGTCGGCAGCGGGCTGTCGTCGAGGTGGCAGTCGGGCTCGATCACCAGGTCCACGCCGCGTTCCCCGGCCTGCGCGGACTTGCCGAGCAGCAGGGCGGCCAGGGCCGGCTCGGTGACCGCGTCGACGACCCGGTCGGTGAGCTGCTGGGCGAGGGCGAGGTCCCGGGTGCCGAGCCGGACGGCCTCGTCGGCCCGGCCCAGCTCCACCAGGGTGAGGACGGTGTGCAGCCGGTTGGCCGACTCGTGCGTCTGCGCCTGCAACGCCTGGGTGAGCGCGCGAACCGAGTCCAGCTCGCTGGCCAGGGTTCGTAGCTCGGTCTGGTCGCGCAGGGTCAGCACGGTGCCCAGCGCCGCGCCCTCGAAGCGAGCGGTGCGCTGGTTGGCCACCAGTACCCGGTCACCGGCCAGCAGCGGCTCGTCGAGGGCGTCACGGCCGTCCGCGAGCAGTTCGGCCACCGCCGGTGGCAGGTCGACCTCGGCCACCGGTTGGTCGGTGACCGGCTGGTCGGCGTCGAGCCCCAGCAGTCGCCGGCCCTCGTCGTTGACCAGCGCCACCCGCCGGTCGGTGGTCAGCACGACGAGACCCTCGCGCACCGAGTGCAGGACGGCGTCGTAGTACTCGTACATCCGGGTCATCTGCGCCGGTCCCAGACCGTGGGTCTGGCGGCGCAGCCGGCGGCTGAGCAGCCACGAGCCGGTCGCGGCGAGCGCGAGCGCCGGCGCCGCCACGCCGAGCAGCACGGGGAGTTGGCGCAGCAGCTTGCGGTTGATCTCGCGGGTGGTGATGCCCACCGAGACCAGGCCGACGATGCGCTGCCGCTGGTCGTACACCGGGACGACCGCGCGCACCGACTCGCCGAGCGTCCCGACGTTTGTGGTGGTGAACGGGTGGCCGGCCAGGGCGGGCCCGATCTCGCCGACGAACGGCTCGCCGATCCGCTCCCGGGTGGGATGGGAGAAGCGGGTGCGGTCGGGGGCCATCACCACCACGAAGTCGGTGCCCGTGGCGTGCCGGGTCGACTCGGCGTACGGCTGCAGGATGCTGGCGGGGTCGGCGGTGGTGAGGGCTGCGCGGACGTCGGGGGAGTTGGCCACGGTCTGCGCCACGGCGAGCACCTCCTCCTGCGCGGCCTGGCGGGAGTCGGCGCGGGCCAGCCAGACGGCACCCGCCGCGCCGGCCAGCACGAGCAGCGTCACCACCACCGCCTGGAGGGCGAAGAGCTGCCCCGCGATGCTCCACTGCCGTCGGGTCACCGCCATCGTCCCCTCGCTTTTCGTCGTGAACAGAATGACCGCAAGGCTGTCAACGGGTGAGACGCGCTTCACATTGTCGGCATGGACTCCACCGCATCCACCACCACGGCGGAACCGTCGGCCCGCCGGGACCGTACCCGTTACCTGTACCTGGCCGTCGTCGTGGCCGTGCTCGCCGGCATCGTGGTCGGCCTGGTAGCACCCGATTTCGGCAAGGAACTCAAGCCGATCGGCACGGGCTTCGTCAACCTGATCAAGATGATGATCAGCCCGGTCATCTTCTGCACCATCGTGCTCGGCGTCGGTTCCGTCCGGCAGGCCGCGAAGGTCGGCAAGGTCGGCGGCCTGGCGCTCGGCTACTTCCTGACCATGTCGACCGTCGCGCTCGCCATCGGCCTGGTCGTCGGCAACATCATCCACCCCGGCTCGGGCCTGGACCTGGGTCCGGACCTCGCGGGCGCCGGCAAGGCCGCCGCCGGGGACGAGGCCGGCGGTACGACGGAATTCCTCCTCGGGATCATCCCGACGACCCTGTTCTCCGCGCTCACCGAGGGCGAGGTGCTCCAGACGCTGCTGGTGGCGCTGCTCGTCGGCTTCGCCGTGCAGGCGCTGGGCCGTCGGGGTGAGCCCGTCCTCGGCGCGATCGCCGTCATCCAACGTGTCGTCTTCAAGGTCCTCGCCATGATCATGTGGCTGGCGCCGGTCGGCGCGTTCGGCGCGATGGCCGCCGTGGTCGGCGCGACCGGCGTGGACGCCCTCAAGAGCCTCGCCCAGATCATGCTCGGCTTCTACGCCACCTGCCTGATCTTCGTGCTGGTGGTGCTGGGCGCGCTGCTCTGGTTCGTCGCCCGGATCTCGATCTTCTCGCTGCTGCGGTACCTGGGCCGGGAGTTCCTGCTGATCCTGTCGACGTCGTCGTCGGAGTCGGCGCTGCCCCGGCTGATCGCCAAGATGGAGCACTTCGGCGTCAGCAAGCCGGTCGTCGGCATCACCGTGCCGACCGGGTACTCCTTCAACCTCGACGGCACGGCCATCTACCTGACCATGGCGTCGCTGTTCATCGCCGACGCGCTGGGCAAACCGCTCGCCGTCGGGGAGCAGATCTCGCTGCTGCTGTTCATGGTGATCGCGTCCAAGGGGGCGGCCGGCGTCACCGGCGCCGGCCTGGCCACGCTTGCCGGCGGCCTCCAGTCGCACCGTCCGGACCTGGTCGACGGGGTCGGTCTGATCGTCGGCATCGACCGGTTCATGTCGGAGGCGCGGGCGCTGACCAACTTCGCCGGCAACGCGGTGGCGACGGTGCTGGTCGGCACCTGGACCGGCGAGTTCGACCGGGACCGGGCGGCCGGGGTCCTGCGCGGCGACGACCCGTTCGACGAGGCCACCATGGTCGACGACCACGACGACGAGCCCGAGCCGCGGCGGTCCGACGAGCAGGCGGCCGGCGTGCCGGCCTGACCTCGATCCACTCCGGTTCGGCGATGTGGAGGCATCTCGCTCGCGGGATACCCCCACATCGCCGCACTCGTGTCGATCACTTCGGTGCGAAACTCGTCGCCGCGCGGAGGCGGCGTGGAGAATGAGATGCCGGGGAGGGGTGCCGCGACGACCCTGGGGAGCAGGCGTGCTCGGATCCAGCCTCCTGGGCCGACTGCGCCGTCGTGACCCGAACGGCGCCGTGCTGCGGCGCGCGGTCCGGCTGACCCTTGTCGCGTCCGTCCTCTTCTACGCCTGCCGCTACGGCGTGGGCAGCCCGGTGCTCGCCACGTACGCGCTGTTCGGCACGATCGCCGCCGGGTCGTTCGCGCAACTGCCCGGCCCGGCGCCACAGCGGGCGCGGATCCTCGTCACGTCGCTGCCGGTGGTGTGGGCGCTGATCGCCGCCGGCACGCTTCTGGCGTGGAGTACCTGGGCGGCGGCCGGCGGCATGCTGGTCATCGGGTTCGTCGTGGCGTTCGCCGGGGTCGGCAACCCACGCCTGGTGGGTCTGGCCAGCGCGTTCCAACTCTTCTACATCCTGGCGTCCTTCCCGCCGTACCAGCCGGACAGCCTGCCGCAGCGCCTCGGCGGGGTCACCCTCGCCGTCGTCCTGCTCGCCGCGGCCGAGGTGGTGCTCTGGCCCGATCCGGTGCCCGTCTCCTACCGGCAACTGCTCGCCCGGGCGGCGGACGGCGTCGCGGCCTTCCTCGACGCCACGGCCGACGCCCTCGGCGACCCCGGGGGCGATCAGGGTGCTCGCGATGGGCGGCGCGCCCGGGCGTACGACCTGGTGGCCGTGCTCGGGTTGGCCCGCAATCCCCGGGAGTCGTCACCCACCGCGGCCGGGGCCCAGGACCGGGCGCTGCGGATCACCGCGTCGGCCCTGCGGGAGGCGCTGGCCACGGCCGACCGGCTCGCGGCGGACGTCCCCTCGACGCCGATCCCGGACCTGGCGGCGGCGCGGCTGCTGCGCCCGTGCGCCGACGCCATCCGGGCCGCCGGCCGCAGCCTGTCGTCCCACGGGCCCGAGGTGGACCTGCGGGACCTGGACGCCGCGATCGGCGCCACCGAGGCGGCGTACCCGGTGCGGTCGGCCGGTGGCGGAGACCGCCCGGACGTACCCCGGATGTGCCGGGACGCGACCGCGCTGGCCCTCGCCGACCAGGTGCGGATCGTCGCCGTCGGCAGCCGGATCGCCGCCGGGGCACGCGGCGTCGGCGCCGACGCCTACCCCCGGCTCTTCGAGTACGCGCGACACGGCGCGTGGACGCTGTACTGGCGACAGTTCCGCGCCCACCTCGCGCCCCGCTCCGCGCACCTGCACAGCGCGCTGCGACTGGCCGTGGCGCTGGCGATCGCCCGGGTGGCGGCCGGGGTGCTGCACCTCAACCACGGCTTCTGGGTGCTCCTGGCGACGCTCACCGTCCTGCGTACCTCGGCCGCCGACACCCGCACCGCGCTGCGACCCGCCGTGCTGGGCACGCTTGCGGGCGTCGTCGCCAGCGGCCTGCTGGTGCTCCTCGTCGAGAAGCCCGTCGCGTACGCCGTCGTGCTGCCCGTCTCGTTGCTGCTGGCGTTCGGGGTCGGTCGGCTGCTCGGCCCGGTGTGGCAGCAGGCGCTGTTCACCCTGCTGCTGACCGTCGTGTTCAGCCAGCTCAGCCCCGAGGGATGGCGGCTGGCCGAGGCGCGGCTGGTCGACGTCGGGCTCGGCGCGGTGATCGGGGTGCTCGCCGGGGTGGCCATGTGGCCACGCGGGGCCGGCCACGACCTGCGGCACAACGCAGGCCGTTACCTGGCGGCCAACGGGACGGCGGTCGAACGGACCGTCGCGGCGGTGCTCGGCGACGCGCCGCCACCCGAGCGCGACTTCGACCGGGTCGGCGAACGGATGATCCTGGTCGACTCGTCCTACTGCCAGTACCACTCCGAACGGCACGATCAGCGGCGCGGCCACGTCGACTGGGACGCCGCCCTGAGCGCCGGGCACCACGTTGTGCCCGGCGCGGAGTCGCTGCTGCGCCGGAACCCGCCCGGCTGCCTGGCCGGCTGGCCGGCGGCAGCGGCACTGCTGCGGGACACGGCCGGGAACCTGCGGTCGGCGTACGACGACCTGGCCGGCGAGGTGACGCACGGTCGGGCGGCCGACCCGATGCCGGTACCGACCGACTGCGTCGACGAGGTGAACCGGCTCCGCCCGCTGCTCGGCGGCGTCGACCCCGCCGCGGTGCGGCACCTGGTGGAGGTGGACCGGTGGCTAGCCGGGCTCGCCGACAGCCTCACCCGGATCCACGACGGTGACGACCGTGAGCCGGCCCGGTCAGGGGATGACCGGTAGGCCGCTGTGGCACAGGCACTCGAACTGACGCGCTCCGCCAGGCCGGCGCTGGGGACTACTGGCAGGCCGCCGATCGTCGATTGGCCATCGCTCACCTGCGCTGACCAGGCCTAGCGTCGGTGGTATGGAGATCGCGCAGGCGCAGCAGTTGTGGAAGCCGGAGCCGGGCTGGTTGAACACCGCGTCCTACGGGTTGCCGCCCGAGCCGGCCTGGACGGCGTTGCAGGACGCCCTCGCCCAGTGGCGTGTCGGCAGCACCTCCTGGGAGGGCTGGGGCGAGTCGGTGCAGCAGGCCCGTACCGCGTTCGCCGGCCTGATCGGGGTGCCCGACGTCGACGTGGCGGTCGGTGCGACGGTCTCGCAGATGCTCGCTCCGGTGGCGGCGTCGCTGCCGGCCGGCGCCACCGTCGTCGTTCCGGAGATCGAGTTCACCTCGAACCTGTTCCCCTGGCTGGTGCAGCAGGAGCGGGGGGTGACCGTCCGCACCGTGCCGGCGGACCGGCTGGCCGGCGCGGTCGACGCCGACACGGACGTGGTCGCGTTCAGCCTGGTGCAGTCGTCCGACGGATCCGTCGCCGGGTACGACGAGATCGTGGCCGCCGCCCGCGCGCACGGTGCGCTGGTGGTGGTGGACGCGACCCAGGCGTGCGGGTGGCTGCCGTTCGACGGCGGTCGGGCCGACGTGGTGGCCGTGGGCGGCTACAAGTGGCTGATGAATCCGCGCGGCACCGCGTACACCTATCTGGCCCCGGCGCTGCGCGAGCGGCTGCGCCCGGACGCGGCCGGCTGGTTCGCCGGCCAGGACCCGCACGCCTCCTACTACGGCCTGCCGTTGCGGCTGGCCGACGATGCCCGCCGGTTCGACATCTCGCCGGCCTGGTTCAGCTGGGTGGGCGCGGCCCCGGCCATGGAGTTGATCGCCGAGATCGGCGTGCCGGCGATCCAGGCGCACAACGTGGCGTTGGCCAACCGGTTCCTGACCGGCCTGGGCCGGCCGGCGGGGGACAGCGCCATCGTCGCCGTCGACGTGCCGGACGCCGAGCAGCGCCTCGCGGCGGCCGGCATTCGGGCGGCGGTCCGGGCCGGCCGGGTCCGCGCCTCGTTCCACCTCTACTCGACCGAGGCGGACGTGGATGCCGCGCTGGAGGCGCTGGTCGGCTGACGCGGCTCAGGCCAGGTGGCCGCCGATCTTCGTGTACCCGCGCAGCAGGTCCCGGGAGATGATGAGCCGCTGCATCTCGTCGGTGCCCTCGAAGATGCGGTACAGCCGGACCTGCCGGTACCAGCGCTCGATGGGCAGTTCCCGGGTGTAGCCCATGCCGCCGTGGATCTGGAGCGCCCGGTCGACGACGCGGTTGACCATCTGCGCGCCGTAGAGCTTGCCCATGGATGAGGCGTGTCGGGGGTCGAGGCCCTGGTCGACGGTCCACGCCGAGCGCAGGATCAGCCAGCGGGCCGCCTCCAGTTCGGTCTCCGAGTCGGCGATCATCCACTGGATGGCCTGGTTGGTGCCGATCTTCGCGCCGAACGTCTCCCGGGTGTTGGCGTACTCGATCGCCATCTGCAGGACCCGCTCGGCGATGCCGACGGCGTGCGACGGGATGGTGTAGCGGCCCTTGCCGATCCACTCCATGCCGAGGGCGAAGCCCTGCCCGATCTCGCCGAGGATGTTGCGGTGCGGCACGCGTACGCCGTCGAAGATCAGTGACGCCGGGCCGCCCTCGCCCATGGTCTGGATGAACTCCGAGCGCCAGCCCATCGCCCGGTCCACCAGGAACGCGGTCGCGCCGCCGTTGCGGGCGCCCTTCTCCCGGTCGGTCACCGCCACGACGATGGCGAAGTCGGCGTCGTGACCGCCGGTGATGAAGGTCTTCTCGCCGTCCAGGATCCAGTCGTCGCCGTCACGGCGGGCGGAGAGCCGGATGTTGGCGGCGTCCGAGCCGGCGCCCGGTTCGGTGATCGCGAAGCAGGACCGCCGCTCGCCCTCGATCGTCGGGATGAGGAACTCCTGCTTCTGCTCCTCGGTGGCGTGGAACAGGATGTTGTCGGCCTCGCCGCCGAAGCGGAACGGCACGAACGTGTGGCCCAGCTCCGTCCAGATCAGCGACTGGAGTACGGCCGGCAGGTTCATCCCGCCGTACTCCTCGGGGGTGGCGAGGCCCCAGAAGCCGAACTTGCGGGCCTTGAGTTGCAGCTCGCGGACCTCGGAATGGTCCAGGCCCGGCTGGTGCGCCCGCTCCCGGCGAAGCACCTCCGTCTCCAGCGGCATCACCTCGCGTTGAATGAACGACCGGGCGGTGTCCCGCACCGCCCGCTCCTCGTCGGTGAGCGAAAAGTCCACGATGGTCCTCCTGGCGTCGGCGCGGCCGGTCACCCCTAAACTAGCGGTGTAAGTTTTGCTGAGTCCAGTCCCGCGAGGAGCGTTGTGCCCCGACCCCGCCAGCCCCGGCTCACCCGGCAGCTGATCGTCGAGACAGCCACCGCGCTGATCGACGCCGAGGGCCTGCCCGCCTTCTCCACCCGCCGGCTCGCCGCCGCGCTGGGCGTGCAGGGACCCTCGCTCTACAACCACTTCGCCACCAAGGACGAGATCCTCGACGCGGTCGCCGACACGGTCACCGGCGCCGTCGACACCAGCGGCTTCGCCAGCCGGGACTGGACGACCGCGCTGCGCGAGTGGGCCTGGTCGTACCGGCGGGCGCTCACCGCGCACCCGAACATCGTGCCGTACCTGGCGCAGGGGCCGGGTCGACGACCGGCCGCCCTCGCCATGGCCGACGCGGTCTACGGCGGTCTCGTCCGCGCCGGCTGGCCGCCGGCCCGCGCCACCCACATCGGCGCCGCGCTGCGCTACTTCGTGGCCGGGTCGGCGCTCGGTTCGTTCGCCCGGGGTTTCGTCGAGGACCCCGAGTTGTACGCCGCCCACTATCCGCACCTGCGCCAGGCGCACCGGCTCGCCGAGCACCAGCAGAGCGTGGACGAGGGCGCCTTCGCCCTCGGCCTGGACGCGCTGCTGCACGGCCTGGCCGCCGAGTACGACCGCGCCGTCGGCCCGCTCGGTGCGGTGGAGTCCGGCCAGTCCAGCGGGTAGCGTCCAAACTCCCAGCGCTAGTTTCCTCCCGCCCGCCGCCGAGCCGCCCGTCGCCCACCCCCGAAGGGACGCCATGGATCTCGCCGCACCGCCGTCGCCACTCCCCGACATCCTGCGCCTCCGGCGTCACCTGTACGTCGGCGGCGAGTGGACGCCACCCGCCGGCACCGACGTGATCGACGTGGAGAGCCCGAGCACCGGCGACACCGTCGGCCAGGTGCCGGCCGGCACGGCGGCCGATGTGGACGCCGCCGTCGCCGCCGCCCGCGCCGCCTTTCCCGGCTGGGCGGCCACCGCGCCCGCCGAACGCTCCGCGCACCTCGACCGGCTGCACACCGCGCTCGCCGCCCGCGCCGACGACCTCGCCCGCACCATCGCCGTGGAGCAGGGCTCGCCGCTCAAACTCGCCACCCGGGTGCAGGTCGGGCTGCCGTTGACGGTGCTGCGCGACCACGTCGCGCTCGCCGCCCGTGCACCGGTCGAGGAGAGCATCGGCAACTCCCTCGTCGTCCGCGAGCCGATCGGCGTGGTCGGCGCGATCACGCCGTGGAACTACCCCTTGCACCAGGTGATGGCGAAGGTGGCGCCCGCGCTCGCCGCCGGCTGCACGGTCGTGCTCAAGCCGAGCGAGTTGACCCCGCTGACCGCGTACCTGCTCTTCGACGCGGTCGCCGAGGCCGGCCTGCCACCCGGTGTGCTCAACCTGGTCCCCGGCACCGGGGCGGTGGTCGGCGAGGCGCTCGCCGGGCATCCCGACGTCGACCTGGTGTCGTTCACCGGCAGCACCGCCACCGGCACCCGGATCATGCGACTCGCCGCCGACCGGATCGCCCGCGTCGCGCTGGAACTGGGCGGCAAGTCCGCGAACGTGATCCTCGGCGACGCCGACCTGGCCACCGCGGTCAAGGTGGGCGTCGGCAACGCCCTGCTCAACTCCGGCCAGACCTGTACGGCCTGGACCAGGATGCTGGTGCACCGCGACCGGTACGCCGACGCGCTCGACCTGATCACCGCGGCGGTGGCCGGCTACCGCCTCGGCGACCCGTTCGACCCGGCCACCCGGCTCGGCCCGCTGGTCTCCGCCGCGCAGGCGCAGCGGGTACGCGGCCACGTCGACCGGGCGCTCGCCGACGGCGCGCGACTGCTCGTCGGCGGCCCGGACGCCCCGGTCCCGGCGCGCGGACACTTCGTCGCCCCGACCGTCTTCGCCGACGTGCACCCGGACAGCGCGCTCGCCCAGGAGGAGGTCTTCGGGCCGGTCCTCGCGGTCATCCCCTTCGACGACACCGACGAGGCCGTCGCCATCGCCAACAACTCGCGGTACGGGCTGGCCGGCGCGGTCTGGTCCGCCGACACCGAGGCGGCGCTCGCGGTGGCGCGGCGGCTGCGCACCGGGGCGGTCGACATCAACGGCGCTCCGTTCAACCCGCTCGCCCCGTTCGGCGGCTACAAGCAGTCGGGCCTCGGCCGGGAGTTGGGCACGCACGGGCTCGCCGAGTTCTGCGAGGTAAAGGCGATCCAGCGATGACCGCCCGTGAGCTGGCCGCGACCGCGCCGGGCGGGGGCGTCGAGCCGGCGTCCGCGCCGGTCGTCGTCCGCGCGCTGGTCGCGCGGGGGACCGGGGCTGAGCTGCGGGTCGAGCGGGTACGCCTGCCCGCGCCCGGCCCCGGCGAGGTGCGCGTGACGATCCGGGCGGCCGGCGTCTGCCACTCCGACCTGTCCATGGTGAACGGCACCATCGCCGCGCGGTTTCCGCTGGTGCTCGGGCACGAGGCGACCGGGGTGGTGGCCGAGGTCGGCCCCGGCGGCCGGTTGCCGGTCGGCACCCCGGTGGTGCTCAACTGGGCGCCCGCCTGCCGGGCCTGCTGGTGGTGCCGGCGCGGCGAGCCGTGGCTCTGCGCCGACACCACGGCCCCGACCGTGCCGCGCGGCGAGACGGAGGACGGGCTTCCGTTGCACCTGACGCTCGGCCTCGGCGCGCTCGCCGAGGCGGTGGTGGTGCCGGAGAGTGCCGTCGTACCGATCCCCGCCGGGTTGCCGGTCGAGCAGGCCGCGTTGCTCGGCTGCGCGGTGCTCACCGGCGTCGGCGCGGTCGGCAACACCGCTCGGGTCGCCGCCGGTGAGTCGGTCGCCGTGGTCGGGCTGGGCGGGGTCGGGCTCGCCGTGCTCAGCGCGGCCCGCCGTGCCGGCGCGTCGCCGATCCTCGCGGTCGACGTGGCCGAGGCGAAGCGCGACCTGGCCATCGCCGCCGGAGCCACCGACTTCCTGCTCTCCGACGACCGGCTCTCCAAGGAGGTACGGGCCCGCACCGAGGGACGGGGCGTCGACCACGCCTTCGAGTGCGTGGGTCGTGCCGCCACCATCCGGGCGGCCTGGCGGCTCATCCGGCGCGGTGGCGCGCTCACCGTGGTCGGCATGGGCGCGAAGGACGACATGGTGAGCCTCGGCGCGCTCGACATCTTCCACTCCGCCCGGACGCTGCGATCCTCGGTGTACGGCTCGTCCGACCCCGACCGGGAGGTGCCGGCGCTCGCCGCCGGACTGGCCGACGGCACGCTGGACCTGGGTGTCCTGGTCAGCGGCACGATGTCGCTGGACGAGGCGCCGGTGGCGTTCGACCGGCTGGCGCGGGGCGAGGGCGCCCGCTGGGTCGTCACGCTGGACTGAGCCGTGGTGTGATCATGCTGTCGACGGCGAAGGGGGCACGGTGGGACGCAGCGCGATCATCTTCCACGGCACCGGCGGTAACCCGGACGTCGTCTGGTACCGCTGGTTGGCCGGCCGGCTCGAGGCACGGGGGTACGCCGTCGAGGTGCCGCACCTGCCGGGCCTCAACGTCGAGCCGATCGCGACGTTCCTGCCGACGGTGCTGGCCGGACGCCGCTTCGACGAGGACACGGTGCTGGTGGGCCACTCCGGCGGCGCGGCCCTGCTGCTGGCGCTCCTCGAGCACGTCGGCGTGACGGTGGCCCAGGCGATCCTGGTCGCCGGCTACTGCACGCGGCCCAACACGAGTGAGGAACCCGTCCTGCAGGAGCGCTACGACTGGGCCGCGATCCGATCACACGTCCGGGACATCTACTTCGTCAACTCGCGCGAGGATCCGTACGGCTGCGACGACCGGCAGGGGCGCGCGATGTTCGAGCGGTTGGGCGGCACCCAGATCGTGCGCGACGACGGCCACTTCGGCGACTACGACCAGCCGTACGAGCGGTTCGAGCTGCTGGACCGACTCATCCTCTGAGGCTCGTCACATCCGGGCCCGCAGCACGTCGACCTCGCAGCCGGGCGCGGCGGGGTCGAAGCCGTGCTCGGCCAGCCATCGGATCACCACCAGGCTGCGCCACGACCACCACGCCCGGACCACGTCGAGGTCGACGTCGCCGCCGTAGCCGGCCAGCACGTCGCCGAGGTGCTCCTCGTGCCCGAGCGTCAGCATGGCGAGGTCGAACAGGGCGTCGCCCCGGGCCGCCTCGGACCAGTCGAGGACGCCGGTCACCTCTTCCTGCTCGACGAAGACGTGGTCCGCCTGCAGGTCGCCGTGCGTGAACACCGGTGTCCACGGTCGTAGCGCCGCCTCGGCGATGTGCCGGTTGCGGGTGACCAGGTCGGTGGGGAGCACGGCGTTCGTGACCAGCCACGCGCACTCGCGGTCGAGCCGGGTGGCCAGCTCGTCGAGGCTCCGACCCGGCCAGGGCGGCAGCGGCGCGTCGTGCAGCGTCCGTACGGCGGCGCCGGCTGCCGCCCACGCTCCCGGCGACGCGTTCGACGGCTCGCCGAGGCGGCCGAGCGCTCGTCCGGGTAGGGCGGCGAGGGCGAGCACGGGCGGGTTGCGCCACAGGATCCGTGGGGTGGTGACGGGCGCCAGGGCCATCGCCTCGACCTCGACGTCGGCGCGCCCCTGGTCGGGGTCGATCTTGAGGTACACGTCGCCGACGCGGACGGTCGCGCGCTCGCTGTGGGCGACGACGACCTCGACCTCGTGCACGCCGGTCATTGTCGCCGGGCGGTGGCCCTCACTCGACTGGTTTTTCGCTGCGGGCGTTGCGCCGGGGCCTATACCTAGCACTACTATGCATCGTACTTCTAGGGTTGGGTGGGAGGTTCCGTGAAGGTCGCGAAAGACCTGGTCGCCGCGTCGGCGACGCCGATGGTGCTCGGCATCCTGGCCGAGGGGGAGAGCTACGGCTACGCCATCCTGCGGCGGATCAACGAGTTGTCCGGCGGTGAGCTGGACTGGACCGAGGGGCTGCTCTATCCGTTGCTGCACCGGCTCGAACGGCTCGCCTTCGTGGAGTCGAGCTGGCAGGCGGTCGCCGGTGAGCGCCGGCGCAAGTACTACCGCATCACCGACCGGGGCCGGGCCGAGCTCGCCGAGCAACGCCGCCAGTGGGACACGGTGGTGGGCGCGCTCAAGGAGGTCTGGCACGACCGGACGCCGCTGACCCCACGTCCGCTGGAGGGTTTCGCGTGACGGCGTACGACGGCCCGCAGGAGCTGGCGGCGCAGGTCGCCCAGTGGCGGCAGTACGTGCTGCGGCGCGGGACGCTGAGCCCGGCCGACGCCGACGAGCTGGAGGACCACCTGCGCGGCTCCGTCGACGCGCTCGTCGCCGCGGGCCTCAGCCCCGACGAGGCGTTCCTGGTCGCGGTCAAACGGATGGGCAGCCTCGACGAGCTGTCCCGGGAGTTCGCCCGGGAACACTCGGAGCGGCTCTGGAAGCAACTCGTGCTGACCGGCGACGCCGGCGCCCCGGCCGGCGGCGCGCGGTCCCGGCGGGACCTGTGGTGGATGCTCGCCGCGGCGGCCGGTGCTGTGGCGTCGGTCAAGGCGCCGGCGCTGTTCGGCCTGACCTTCGACGACGACGGGGCGTTCTACACGCGCAACTTCACCCTGTTCGCGCTGCCCTGGCTGGCGGCGTTCCTCGCCTGGCGTCGCCGAGCCCGACCGGCGGTGGTCGTGGCGCTGGTCGCGTTGTTCGTCCTCGGCGCGGTGGCGGCCAACGTCTACCCCCTGGCGGGCGACTCGCAGTCTTTCGTCGTCACCAGCGTCCACCTGCCGATCGCGCTCTGGCTCGTGGTCGGTCTGGCCTACGTCGCCGACGACTGGCGCTCCACCCGTCGACGCATGGACTTCATCCGCTTCACCGGCGAATGGTTCATCTACTTCGTGCTGATGGGCCTCGGTGGCGGGGTGCTCGCCGCGTTCCTGTTCAACACCTTCGAGGCCATCGGCATCGTCCCGGAGGCGTTCGTCTCGCAGTGGCTCCTACCCTGCGGCGCGGCGGCCGCGGTCGTGGTGGCCGGGTGGCTGGTCGAGGCCAAGCAGAGTGTCGTCGAGAACATCGCGCCGGTGCTCACCCGGCTGTTCACCCCGCTCTTCACGGCCGCGCTGCTCGCCTTCCTGGTGGCCGTGGTCTGGACCAGCCACGGCATCGACGTCGAGCGGGAGGCGCTGATCCTGTTCGACCTGCTGCTGGTCGTGGTGCTCGGGTTGCTGCTCTACTCCCTCTCGGCCCGCGAGCCACTGGCCCCGCCCGGCGCGTTCGACCGGCTCCAACTCGCGCTCGTGCTCAGCGCGTTGGCCATCGACGTGCTGGTTCTCTTCGAGATCACCGGACGGATCACCGACGACTACGGCGGTACGCCCAACCGGGCGGCTGCGCTCGGCGAGAACGTGGTCCTGCTGGTCAACCTCGCGTGGTCGGCCTGGCTCCTGCTGAGCTTCGTCCGCCGGCGGACCCCGTTCGCGGCCCTCGAACGCTGGCAGACCGGCTACCTGCCGGTCTACGCCGCCTGGGCCTGGATCGTGGTCCTGGTCTTCCCGCCGTTGTTCCACTACGCCTGACCAGCCATCGGGGACACCCCGGCGTGGCACCCGTTGTGGGACCATGCCGGGGTGCTCCGTGATCCGGGCAGCGGCGCTGCGTCATCCAGGTGGGTGGCCGACCTGATCGGTGAGGTGCTGAAGGCGTGCTCGAGCTGTTGCGGGACCCGACCTACCTGAAGTATTGGCTGGCGGTGGTGGTGTCGTTCCTGGGCGACGCCATGTCCAGGATCACCCTGATCTACGTCGCGGCGACGCTCGTGGACAACCCCGCCGTGATCGCTCTCGTCATCATGGCGCAGTTGCTGCCGTCCGGTGTCCTCGGCGCGTTCATCGGACCGCTGGCCGACCGTGTCCCGAAGCGTGCACTGCTGATCGGTTCGGACCTGGGCCGCATCGTCATCGTGCTGGCGATGATTCCGGCGCTGCGATCGGTGAGCCTGCTGCTGGTGCTCATCCTGCTGGAGGGTGTCGGCAAGGCGTTCTTCGAGACGGCGCGGATCGCGGCGATCCCGAAGATCATCGGATCGCGGCAGCGCATCCCGGCCGCCGTCACCCTGTTCCAGAGCACCAACCACACGTTGAATCTGCTCGGCCCGGCTCTCGGCGGCCTCCTGCTGGTCATCGGCAATGTGCCGGTGGTGCTGATGATCAACGCGGCGACGTTCGCCGGCTCGGCGCTCCTGTTGGCCGCCATGCCCGTCCTGCGGGAGGTCCCGACGGCCGCGGCCGGCGGCCACGAACCGTACTGGCAGGCGCTGCGCACCGGCGTGCGGGCCGTGCTGAGCGTCGCGTCGTTGCGGTTCCTGGCGGCGTTCCTGGTGCCCATCATGCTGGTGCTGGGCCTGTTCACCACCAACTTCAACGCTCAGCTGCTGATGGTCTTTGACCTGCCGGCTCTCGAGTACGGCGTGGCCCAGGCCGTGTTCGGCGGCGGCTGTGTGATCGGAGCGCTGCTCGGCCCGGCCATGATGAGGAGGCTGCCGGCCGGACGCGCACTCGTCGTCTCGGTCGGGTTGTTCGCGCTGACGTTGCTGGCGCTCGCCCCCGTCGACGGCCTCACCGGCCGGACCGCGCTGGCCGGCGCCGCGACCTGGTGCCTGCTCACCGGCGTCTCCTCCAGCCTGCTACAGGTGCCGATCGCCACCGCGATCCTGCAGGACCTCGGGGAGCAGGTCCGGGGGCGGGGCGTGGGGCTGATCAACTCGATCATGGTGCTGCTGACCATCGCCGGGGTCGGTCTGGGCGGACTGATCGCCACCGCCTGGGGCGTCACCGCCTCCATCGTCGTCGCGGGCGTCGCGCTGATCGTCGCGACGGCCGTCTTCGTTCGGCCGGCGCTTCGCCTCGGTACGGCCCGGCCGGGACCAACTCCGGCCGCTCCGCCTCGGGTGGAGGTTGGCCGCGACTGACCCGCCTGTCGCCCTGTCGTCACCGCAGCGACGCCGGTGGACGCCGGCCCACCCCGCCACGGGTGGGCCGACGACCGGTGTCACTTGCCGGTGACGATGCCGGGATTGATGCACAGGCCCGGGTTGGCGCCGTTCTTCTCGGCGATCTCCAGGCACCGGGTGACCTTGTCGACCTTCGCGTTGGTCTCGGTGATCTGCTTGGAGATCTCGGCGTTCTTGCGGTCCTGTTCCAGGTTGCGGGTCTGCGCCAGCTTGTCCTGGAACGCCTTGATGTTGCCCTCGGTCTTGTCGTCGTGGTTGACCCGGGTGATGGTCACCGACAGGATGTCGACGTCGGTGGCGAGGCGGCTCTCCGCGCTGGTCTTGATGTTCGCCGCGAACGGCTTGAGGTCGACGTTCAGGTCACCGGTCCGGGCGTCGATCTTCTCCAGCGGGTTGTACGCGGCGAACGCGTCGTTGACCGCGCTGTCGAGCTGCACGCCCACCCGCTGCCCCCGGAAGCTGACGAAGTCGCCCTTGTAGTCCATGAACTGCTTGGGCGCGTTCTCCGGCTTGACCTGCCATTCCACCAGCACCTCGACACAGGCGTCGGCGAGCGTCCCGGTGCGCACCCGGACGCAGTTGTTCCCGCCGATGTGGTCGTACTTCTGCCGGCCCGCGTCCCACTCGCCGACCTTCTGCCAGGGGGCCACCCACTTCAGGCCCGAGCCGGTCACCTCGCCGGTGGGCTTACCGAAGCTGGTCACGATGCCGACCGAGCGGATCGGCACCGAGTGGGCGCTGGAGGCGAGGCCGACCACCACGCTGAGGGTGAGGAAGCCGAGCGCGGCGAGGGCGGACATCCGCTTCAGCGAGCGGGCGGGGGCGACGAGCGCGGCGACGGCGCTGACGACCAGGGCGACGGCGAGGACGATCGCCATGGTGAAGCCGACGGGCATGGGGTGGACACCTTCCGGAGGGCTGTGTGGATCATCAACGTAAGCGGTCCGGTCAAGTCGTCCGGAGCGTGCGGTGGGGTCCGTGCCCTGGTCGGTCCGGGCGGGCGCAGCACCGCCGGCGGTGGGGCCGCCGCCGGTAAATTCGCGCCGGGCGCATCCGCCGCGCCCGGTCGCGGCGAACCCTGGGTAGAGAACACCTACCCGGGGGTACGTCTGTGCTGACCGATCCGATGCCGGCCGACGCCGTGCAGACCGCGCTCAAGCGGGTCTCGCTGGCGGCCGAGGACCTGGACGGTAACCGTGTCGCCTCGCTGATGCTGGAGTTGGCCGCCGAGTGGGGCGTGCCGGCGCTCTGGGAGCAGGTCTGCCAGCCGCTGCTGACGCCGTTGTCCGGGCGCGACGCCGCGCAGATCGCCGTGGAACACGCCCTGTCCGAGGGTGTCCGGGTGGGGCTGGACGTGCACCGCCGGGAGCCCGGGCGGTCCCTGCCGACCGGCGGGGTGCTGCTGGCCGGTGCCGAGCGGGAGGCGCACTCACTCGGCCTGCACGCCCTCGCCGCGGCCCTGCGGGAGCGGGGACGCGGCTGCCTGCACCTGGGGCCCGCGCTGCCGTGGTCCGCGCTGACCAGCGCCGTGCACCGCGCTCATCCGCACACCGTGGTGTTGTGGTCGCAGACGCCGGTCACCGGCCGCGCGTACCGATTGGTGCGTTTCGCCCGCGAATTTCCCGGCCTGCGCGTCTACGGCGCCGGGCCGGGCTGGATCGAACCGCTCGCCGCGCCCGCCGCCCACCTGAGCGCGCTGCCGGCCGCCGTAGCCGCCTGTCTGGCCGCGCCCGAGCCGGGGGAGCGTTGTCGCGTCGAGACGTGACGCCGACCACTTCCGATACGAAACAGTTCCGTATCGTTAATGGCGGTCGTAGTCTGATCGCCGTTACGAGTCTGGCCCGTATCGTATTGCGGAACGGGTGCAACCGGGGGGAGAACCGGGCATGGAGCTGCACGACAACACGGGACACCCGAGGAGGTGGGCGATCCTGGGGGTGCTGGTGATCAGCCTCCTCGTCGTCGTCCTCGACAACACGATCCTCAACGTCGCCCTACGGACCCTGGCCGACCCGGTGCACGGCCTCGGCGCCAGCCAGGGCGAGCTGGAATGGGCCATCAACTCCTACACGCTGGTCTTCGCCGGCCTGCTGTTCACCTTCGGGGTGCTCGGCGACCGGGCCGGCCGCAAGCGCTTCCTCATGATCGGCCTGGCGCTGTTCGGCCTGGCGTCGCTGCTCTCCGCGTACGCCGACAGCCCCGCGCAGCTCATCGCGGCCCGCGCCCTGATGGGCGTCGGCGGCGCGGCCATCATGCCGGTGACGCTCTCGATCATCTCCAACGTCTTCGACCCGCGCGAGCGCGGCCGGGCCATCGGCGTCTGGGCCGGCGCGGTCGGCCTCGCCGTGGCGATCGGCCCGATCCTCGGCGGCACGCTGCTGGAGCACTTCTGGTGGGGCTCGGTCTTCCTGATCAACGTGCCCGTGGTCGCCGCCGGCGTGATCCTGGTGGCGCTGCTCGTCCCCGAGTCGCGTGACCCCCGCCCCGGCCGCGTCGACCTGCTCGGTGTCCTGCTCTCCGTGGTCGGCCTGGTGGCCCTCTCCTACGGCATCATCGACGGTGGTGAGCACGGCTTCGACCGTCCGGTCGCCTGGGGCTCGATCCTGGTGGGCCTCGCCGTGCTGGCCTGGTTCGTGCGGCACGAACTCCGCTCCGACCACCCGTCGCTGGACGTCCGGCTGTTCAAGGTGCCGCGCTTCGCCGCGCCGGTGGCCATCGTCGGCCTGGTGTTCTTCGCCGCGATGGGCGTGATGTTCTTCAGCTCGTTCTACCTGCAGCTGGTCCGCGACTACAGCCCGCTGCAGACCGGCCTGCTCTTCCTGCCCTTCGCCGGCGCGCAGCTGATCTTCGCGCCGCGCAGCGCGGCGATGGTCCGCCGCTACGGCGGCCGGGCGGTCGCCGCCGTAGGGCTGGGGCTGACGGTCGTGGCGCTGGCCGCGTTCGCCTTCATCGACGCGTCCACCCCGATCTGGCTGGTGCTCGTCGTCTTCTTCATCCAGGGCGTCGGGATGGCCAACATCATGCCGCCGGCCACCGAGTCCATCATGTCGGCGCTGCCCCGCGAGAAGGCCGGCGTGGGTTCCGCGGTGAGCAACACCGTCCGCCAGGTCGCCGGCGCGCTCGGCGTGGCGGTCCTCGGCTCGGTGCTCAGCGCGGTCTACCGCAGCGACGTCAGTGACGCGCTGACCGGCCTGCCCGCGCGGGCACAGGACGCGGCCAACGAGTCGATCTCCGGGGCGTACGCGGCGGCCGGGCAACTCGGCCCGGCGGCACCCACGCTGATCTCGGCGGCCAACGACGCCTTCGTCACCGCCATGCACTGGGCGGCGGCGCTGTCCGCGATCGTCGCGGCGCTCGGCATGCTGGTGGTGCTGCGCTGGATGCCGGGCCGCGAGGCCCTGACGACGTCGACGGCGGCACCCGCCACCGAGCCCGAGTTGGCCGGCACGGCCTAGGTTCGGGAACAATGTCCGACATGACCTCCACCGCCGATGCTCCGCGGTCGCCCGGGCGACCGCGGAGCCTCCGCGCCGACGAGGCGATCGTCGAGGCGACCCTCGATCTGCTCGCCGAGGGCAGCACCATCGAGGCGCTCTCGATCGAGGCGATCGCCAACCGCGCCGGCGTCGGCAAGGCCACCATCTACCGCCGCTGGGCCGGCAAGGACGCGCTACTGATCGACGCGCTGCGCCGGCTCAAAGGCATCATGCCGCAGCCGGCCGGCCACTCCGTCCGGGACGACCTGCTCGTGCTGGTCGGCGCGGTCGGGCAGAACGTCGACCCGCGCGCGGCGAAGATCATGCCGTGCCTGGTGCCGGCGGTGAACCGCAGCCCGGACCAGTTCCAGCTCTACCAGAACATCATCGAGCCCCGGCGGCAGCTCATGCGCGAGGTGCTGCGGCGCGGCATCGACGAAGGGCTGCTCCGGCCGGACATCGACGTCGAGGTCACCATGGCGCTGCTCACCGGGCCGATGCTGATCCAACGCGTACTCCAGTGGAACCCCGAGCTGGACGACCGCAAGCTGCCCGCGCAGGTCGTCGACGCCGTCCTGGAGGGCATCCGCGCCCGCTGAGCGACCGCAACCCGCCGGGCTGGTCAGCCCGCCGGGGCGCGCAGCCGGTGCAGGCGCAGCGCCAACTGCACCTCCAGCGCCCGCTCCGGACGCTGCCAGTCCGCGCCGAGCAGTTGCCCGACCCGCTCCAGCCGCTGGGTCACCGTGTTGACGTGCACGTGCAGTTGCTCGGCGGCCCGGGCCAGGCTGCCGCCCACCCCGAAGTACGCCTCCAGCGTCTTCACCAGCGCCGTCCCGCGCCGGGCGTCGTAGTCGAGGACCGGTCCAACCGTGGTGGCGAGGAACCGCGCCACGTCCCGGTCCCCGCGGTCACCCACCGTGCCCAGCAGCAGCCCGACGAAGCCCAGCTCGGCGGTGCTCGCCCCCTGACCGGCGCGGCCCAGCGCGCCGAGGGCGGTGAGGCAGCGGTCCGCCTCGTGGAACGTCCCCGCCAGCGCCCCGGGCCCGGTCGCCGGGCCGCTCGCCCCGGCGGTCACCGGCCGGCCCGTCACCCGCGACAGGTCCCGCGCCACCGCGCGGGCGCTGCCGCCGGCGTCCTGACCCGGCAGCATCAGCACCACCCGACCGTCGCGCGCCGCCGCCAGGCCACCCCGCGCCGAGGCGTACGTGGTGGCCCAGGAGAGCACCCGCTGGCGCGCCGAACCGGTCGCCGCGATCGCATCATCGCCCACCGCCACCAGCACGTGCGGCGCGTCCAGGTCCACCCCCAGCCGACGCGCCCGACTGCGCAGCGCGTCCGTGTCGCGCAGCGGCCGGGCGATCAGGTCGTCCAGCAACTCGCCCCGGACCCGACCCTCCGCCTCGGCGACCGTCCGGCGGAACAGCAGCAGCAGGGCGGTCACCAGGGCGGCCCGCTCCAGGATGCGCTGGTCCGCGTCGACCAACTCGTCGTTGGGGCGCAGCACCAGGGCACCCAGGTTCTCCGTGCCGGCGACCACCGCCGCGTACCACAGTGGACCGCGACGGACACTGCGCCCCTCGGTCCGGGACGCGGCCACCGCCTCGACGATGTCCGCCCGCTCCGGCTCCTCGATCTCGCCGACCCGGGCCAGCAGGCGACCCTCGGCGTCCAACGCCAGCAGCGCCCCGCCCAGCACGTCGGTCACCGCCGCCGCCACGTCCTCCACGCCACCGCCGCGCAACACCAGCGCCGTCATCCGGTCGTGCGCCGCCGCGGCCCGCTCCACCGAGCTGCTGTGCGCCCGGATGGTGGTGTTCGCCGCCGACAACTCGGCCAGCGCCGAACGGGTCTCGGCCAGCAGCCGGGCCGTGTCGATCGCCACGGCGGCGTGCGCGGCCAGGGAGACCAGCAACGCCACCTCCTCCCGGGCGAACGGCCGGGCCGAACGGTTGGCGGCGTAGAGCACCCCGATCGAGGTGGAGCCGAGCCGCAGCGGCACCCCGAGGATCGCCACCAGGCCCTCCTCGCCGACCCCCGCGTCGATCTCCCCGGTGTGGTGGAAGCGCGCGTCCTCGCCGTAGTTCGCGGTGACGTACGGGGCGCCCGACTGGGCCACCAGACCACCCAGGCCGGCACCCATCGGCAGCCGCAACCGCTGGAAGCGGGCCGAGACCGACCCGTCGGTGACCCGCATGTAGGTGTCGCCGCGCTCGTCGTCGTTCAGCGTCATGTACGCCACGTCCGCGCCGAGCAGGTTGCGCGCCCGGTGCACGATCGCCCGCAGCACGTCGTCCAGGTCGCGCAGGCCGGCCAGGTCACTGACCGTGTCGTACAGGCCGGACAGCTCGGTCTCCCGGCGACGTCGACGCTCCAGGAGCGCACGTACCCGCAACGCCACCGTCTTGGCCTGCTCCAGCTCGGCCAGCCGGTCCGGCGGCACACCCGCGGCCCGCGCGGCCACCAGCGGGCCCTCGAACTCCACCGCGGCGGCCTCACGGGCGAGCAGTTCGAGGAACTCCACCGGCGACGACATGGTCGACATTGTGCGCGGACCCACTAGTTGGCCGTCCAGCCCCCGTCGAGCGCGATCGACGCGCCGGTGATGAAGGCCGCCGGCGGCGAGCAGAGGTACGCCAGCAGCTCGGCCACCTCCTCCGGCTCGATCAGCCGTTTGACGGCCGCCCGGGCCAGCATGATCTTCTCGACGACCTCGGTCTCCTCGATCCCGTGGCTCGCCGCCTGGTCGGCGATCTGGCTCTCCACCAGGGCGGTCCGCACGTACGCCGGGTTGATGCAGTTCGCGGTCACCCCGTGCGCGGCGCCCTCCAGCGCCACCACCTTCGAGAGCCCTTCGAGGGCGTGCTTCGCCGAGACGTACGCCGCCTTGTACGGCGAGGCGCGCAGGCCGTGCACCGACGAGATGTTGACGATCCGACCCCAGCCCCGGGCGTACATGTGCGGCAGCGCCCGGCGGATCAGCAGGAACGGCGCCTCCACCATCACCCGCTGGATGTACTCGAAGCGCTCGACCGGAAAGTCCTGCAACGGCGCCACATGCTGGAGCCCCGCGTTGTTCACCACGATGTCGACGTCCACGTCCAGGGAGTCCACGGCCGCCGGGTCGGCCAGGTCCACCCCCTCGGCGCGTCCGCCGGCCTGGGCGGCCACCGCCTTGGCCGCCTCCAGGTTTCGGTCCACCACGAGCACCTTCGCGCCGGCCGCGCCCAGGCGCAGGGCACACGCCCGCCCGATGCCGCTGCCGCCGCCGGTGACCAGGGCGGTCCGACCGGCGAGGTCGACCTGCACGACGTGGGGGACCGCCACGGGTTCTGCCGTCATGGCGCATGAAGTTACGAGCTGTGTGTCCACCCGCACATGGGCCGGAGCCACATACTCCCGAGCAAAGCTGTGTGCCCCCGGCCCACCCACGCCGTTCGGCGGCCCGCGGCGCTGGTGGCCCGGGGCGTGTGGTGGCCTGCGGCGTGCGGCGGCCCGCTAGGCCGCTGGGCCGACCGCAAGATCGCGCTGTATCCAGGATGTAGTGGTGTCGGAGCGTCGAGAAGGCCACTACATCCAGGATCGAGCGTGACCTTGGGCCGTGCCGGGCGCTGATCCCGGGTGCTGCCACCCTGCCTGTCGCTGCCCGCCGCCGGTCGGTCGTCGCGGGTCGCCCCCGCCGTCGAGATCTGCGCAACGTCGGGGAAGTTGCTGTTTCCGGTGCGGCTGAGGCAGCAACTTCCCCGAAGTTGTGAGGATCTTGCCGCCGCCGCCGCCGCCGCCGCCGCCGCCGCCGCCGCCGCCGCCGCCGCCGCCGCCGCTGCTGCCGCTGCCGCTGCCATGCGGCCGTGCCGTTGTGCCGGAAGTGGCAGGGCAGGGCGCGGGGCCGGGGAACGTGGCAGGGCAGGGCCATGGGGCGCGGGGTCTGGGGCGGAGGTGTGTCCCGTGGGGGCGGTGGGGCAGGCGGGGGTTAGGGTGTCGAACACACGTACTGGGGGAGGGGGCGGCGTGCGGGTGCTGGGGGTCGATCCGGGATTGACGCGCTGTGGGGTGGGCGTCGTCGAGGGCGTGCCCGGTCGCCCCTGCACGCTTGTCGCCTACTACGTGGTCTACACGGACCCGGCCGACGACCTGGCGTTGCGGCTGCTGCACCTGGACCGTTCGCTGACCGAGTTGGTGGCCAAGCACGAGCCGGAGAGTGTCGCCGTGGAGCGGGTGTTCAGTCAGCACAACGTCCGTACGGTGATGGGCACCGCCCAGGCCAGCGGCATCGCGGTGCTGGCCGGGGCGCGGGCCGGGTTGCCGGTGCAGACGTACACCCCGAGTGAGGTGAAGGCGGCGGTGACCGGTTCGGGTCAGGCCGACAAGGCGCAGATGACCGCGATGGTGACCCGGCTGCTGCGGTTGGCCGAGCCGCCGAAACCGGCGGACGCCGCCGACGCGCTCGCCCTGGCCATCTGCCATGTGTGGCGGGGCGGTACCCGTTCCAAGCTGGCCGCCGCGGCCGACCGGGCACGACGAGGAGGAGCACGATGATCGCCAGCGTGCGCGGCACGGTGACCGCGACGGGTCCGGATCTGGCCGTGATCGAGGTCGGCGGGGTCGGCCTGGCCGTGCACTGCGCGCCGGGCACGCTCGCCGAGTTGCGGGTGGGGCAACCGGCGCGGCTGGCGACCAGCCTGGTGGTCCGGGAGGACTCGCTGACCCTGTACGGGTTCGCCGATGACGACGCCCGGGCGCTGTTCGAGCTGTTGCAGACGGCGAGTGGGGTCGGCCCGCGGCTGGCCCAGGCTGTGCTGGCCGTGCACACGCCGGACGCGGTGCGCAAGGCCATCGCCAACGCCGACACCGCCGCGTTGACCCGGGTTCCCGGGATCGGCAAGAAGGGCGCCGAGCGCCTGGTGCTGGAGCTGCGCGACCGCATCGGCCCGGTGTCGATCGGCCCCGACGGGGCGGGTGGGGTGACCGGTGGCGCCTGGCCCGACCAGGTTCGGCAGGCGCTCGTGGGTCTGGGCTGGACGGCCGGGCAGGCGGACCAGGCGGTGGCCGCCGTGGCGGAGACGATCGACGGGGCCACCCCGCCCGTGCCGGTCCTGCTCAAGCAGGCCATCCGGCTGCTGGGCCGGACCCGATGAGCGAGACCGACGGGCTCGTCTCGGCGTACGTCAGCGATGCCGAGCGGGACGCGGAGGCCACCGTACGGCCCCGACGGTTGGCGGAGTTCATCGCTCAGGACCGGGTGCGCGACCAGCTCGACCTGCTGTTGCAGGGCGCCATGCGGCGGGGGTCGCCGCCGGACCACATCCTGCTTTCCGGGCCACCCGGGCTGGGCAAGACGAGCCTTGCGAACATCGTCGCCGCCGAGCTGGGCGCGGGCATCCGGGTGACCAGCGGCCCGGCGATCGAACGCTCGGGTGACCTGGCGGCGATCCTGACCAGCCTGGCCGAGGGCGACGTGCTCTTCATCGACGAGATCCACCGGATCGCCCGGCCGGCCGAGGAGCTGCTCTACAGCGCGATGGAGGACTTCCGGGTCGACGTGGTAGTCGGCAAGGGGCCGGGCGCGACCGCGATCCCGCTGGACGTCGAGCCGTTCACCCTGGTCGGCGCGACGACCCGTTCGGGTCTGTTGACCGGGCCCATGCGGGACCGGTTCGGTTTCGTCGCGCACCTCGACTTCTACGCCCCGGCGGATCTGGAGACGCTGCTGCACCGGTCGGCGCGCATCCTCGGGGTGCCGATCACCGCCGACGGCGCGGCGGAGATCGCCGGCCGCTCCCGGGGCACGCCCCGGATCGCGAACCGGCTGTTGCGCCGGGTCCGCGACTACGCCGAGGTCCGCGCCGACGGTGTGGTCACCCTCGGGACCGCCCGCAAGGCCCTCACGGTGTACGACGTCGACGCGCTGGGCCTGGACCGGCTCGACCGGGCGGTGCTGACCGCCCTGGTCGACTCGTTCCGGGGCGGCCCGGTCGGGTTGTCCACCCTCGCCGTGGCGGTGGGGGAGCAGCCGGACACGGTCGAGGAGGTCTGCGAGCCGTTCCTGGTGCGGGCCGGCCTGCTGGCGCGTACGCCTCGGGGACGGGTGGCCACGGAGGCCGCCTGGCTTCATCTGGGGCGTACCCCGCCGAATGGTACATTTGGGGCGGATGTCCCGCCAGCACCCGATCTGTTCTCCATGGATACCGATCAGCCGTAATGTGAACGTGATCTGTGCCGCATTCGGTGTTCTCAGGTGCAGGGATTAGACTTCGCCGCGGTCTGTACAGGATGTGAGAATCCGCCTCCGCTCCGGCACCCCCCGTGCCGCCAGGAGGCCAATGGGAAGGCAGTAACCGTGCAATACCTTGCAGCGGGTGGTGGAGCCGGTGGCTTCACGCCGATCCTGATGATCGTCCTGCTCTTCGGCGTCATGTACTTCATGATGATCCGTCCGCAGCAGAAGCGTCGCCGCGAAGCCGAGGCCATGCAGTCCGCGCTCGGCCCGGGCGACGAGGTCGTCACCATCGGCGGGCTCTACGGCACGGTCACCGGCGTCGAGGACGACGCCGTCCTGCTCGAGATCGCTCCCGGCGTCCAGACCCGGTACGCCCGGCCGGCCATCGCCCGGGTGGTCACCCGCGCGGAGCTGCCGAGCGAGCCGGTCACCGAGGACGCGGACACCGTCAAGGAGTGACCGCCCCGCCGGGGGTCGACGGTTCCGGCGGTACGGCCGGCCGACGGACTCCCCGGGGCGCCGCGCCCGACGGGGCAGCGGACGTGACGTGAAAACTGGATAGTTGGGTCGACGCCGGGCGTCGGCACGTTCCCGTGGCCGTCGGCGTCCCCGTGCCGGCGTGTCCGGCCACTGTGTCGGCACCCCGTCGGCGCAGGTCAAACCGTTGGCCGGGACCCCCGGCCCGACACTCGCCGCCGCCGCCGCGCGCAGCGGCGCGACCGTACAGGGAGACAGGACAACCGTGGCACCACCTCAGGGACAGATGCGCCCCGGCCGGCAACTCGCCGTGCTCGGGCTCATCTTCGTCGTCCTCTACCTTCTGGTGTTCTTCGCGGGCGGTGCCAGCGGCAGCTTCAAGGACCGGCTGGAGCCACGGCTCGGCCTGGACCTGATCGGCGGCACCCGGGTCACGCTGGAGGCGACCAACTCCGTCGACGGCAAGCCCCCGACGGCGGACAACCTCGAGGAGGCCCGCCAGATCATCGAGAGCCGGGTCAACGCGTTCGGCGTGGCCGAGGCCGAGGTGGTCACCGAGGGCAACCGGAACATCGTCATCTCCCTGCCCGGTGAGAACCGGGACCTCACCGACGTGGGCAGCGCCGCCGAGCTGCGCTTCCGCAAGGTGCTCAAGGCCGCCGACGGCAGCGGGACGGCCGTCGCGCCGCCGGCCGCCACCCCGGCTCCGGGCAGCGTCACCCCGTCCGGCACCCCCTCGGGCAGCGCCGCGCCGAAGGTGACCCCGTCGGCGACCGGCGAGGCGAAGGTCAGCCCGTCGGCCAGCGGTGGGCAGGGCGGGATGGCGCCCGCGCCGACCGCCAGCGCCACGCCGACCCCGTCGGCCTCGGCGAGTGCCGCGCCGTCGGCGAGCGCCAGCACCGAGCCGGTGCCCGCGAGCATCGAGGAGCAGCGCAAGGCCGTCGAGCAGAAGGTCGGGGCCGCCGCCTGGCAGGCCGCGAGCGGACTGCAGGCCCCCGCCGACCTGAGCGCCGACCCGTCGCTGGGTGACAAGCTCAAGCCGTTCAGCACGCTGAGCCCGCAAGAGGTGGCCGTGCTGCCGGCGCAGATGCAGTTCAACGTGCCGACGATCGGGTGCGCGCAGCTCGACAAGCGCCCGCCGGCGTCGATCTCCGACCCGAAGCAGCAGGTCGTCTCCTGCGAGGACGGCGCGTCGAAGTACCTGCTCGACCAGGCCAAGGTGCTGGGCACCGACGTGGACGACGCCGACGCGGTGCTCGACCAGACCAACGCCTGGGTGGTCAGCCTCGACTTCACCGGCGACGGCCAGGGCAAGTGGACGGCGCTCACCCGCGAGGCGTTCAACAACGAGGGCCAGGCCTGTGACGCCACCGCGCTGGGCCAGGACGGCAAGTGCCGGGTCGCCGTCGTGTTGGACAACGAGATCGTGTCCTCGCCGGAGATCCAGGGCGTGCTGACCGGCAACTCGCAGATCACCGGCCAGTTCACCCAGAAGGACGCCAGCACCCTCGCCGGCCAGCTCCGGTACGGCGCGCTGCCGGTGACCTTCGAGCAGCAGGAGGCGCAGAACGTCACCGCCACCCTGGGCGCCAGCCACCTGCGGGCCGGTCTGCTCGCGGCCGGCATCGGCATGCTGCTGGTCATCATCTACGCGTTCTTCTACTACCGGCTGCTCGGCTCGGTCATCTTCCTGAGCCTCATCCTCTCCGCGCTGCTGGTCTTCGGCGCGCTGGTGGTGCTCGGCCGGCAGATCGGCTTCACGCTCACCCTCGCCGGCATCGCCGGCATGATCGTCTCACTCGGTGTGGCGGCGGACTCGTTCGTCATCTACTTCGAACGACTCAAGGACGAGATCAGAGAGGGCCGCAGCCCGCGCAGCGCGGTGCCCCGGGCCTGGATCCGGGCCCGCCGGACGATCATCTCGGCCAACGCGATCACGCTGCTCTCCGCGGTGGTGCTCTACGTGGTGTCGGTCGGCACGGTCAAGGGCTTCGCGTTCGCGCTCGGCCTGGCCACGGTGCTGGACCTGGTCGTGGTCTTCCTCTTCCGGCACCCGATCATGACGATGTTCGCCCGGACCCGGGCGTTCCTGTCCCCGCGGGTCAGCGGCCTGGGCCGGGCGCTTCCGGCCCGCAGCCAGCAGACTCAGCCCCGCAACCCGCGCGCCAAGGAGGCCTGAGATGGCTCAAAACGGTTTGGCGAGCCGCCTCTACAACGGCGAGGCCGGTCTCAACATCGTCGGTCGCCGCAAGCTGTGGTTCGGCGTCGCCGGTGCCCTGATCCTGGTCGCGATCCTCAGCTTCGCGCTGCGGGGTTTCAGCCTCGGCATCGAGTTCGCCGGTGGTAACTCGTTCCAGGTGCCGGCCAGCGTCGGCACCCTGGACGACGCCGAGCGTGAGGTCAACTCGGCCCTGGCGGCCGAGAACACGGGCGTCGAGGTGGCCACCACGCAGAAGGTCGGCGGCCCGGGCGGCGACTCGTACGAGCTGCGCACGCCGCAGCTCACCGTCGAGCAGGCCAACGCGGTCAAGGCCCAGATCGCCGAAGACCTGAACATCAACGCCAACGAGATCAGCAGCAACCAGGTCAGCGAGGCGTGGGGCAGCCAGGTGACCGAGCGCGCGGTGCTCGGCCTGGTCATCTTCATCGCGCTGGTGATGGTCTACCTGATCCTGCGCTTCGAGTGGCGGATGGCCGTCGCCGCGGTCTCGTCGCTGTTCATGAACCTGATCCTCACCGCCGGTATCTACTCGCTGGTCGGCTTCGAGGTCACCCCGTCGACGATCATCGGCTTCCTCACGATCCTGGGCTTCGCGCTCTACGACGTGGTGGTGGTCTTCGACAAGGTGCAGGAGAACACGCGGGGCATCACCGCCAACAACAACCTGACGTACGGCGAGGCGGCCAACCTGGCCGTCAACCAGAGCCTCATGCGGTCGCTGAACACCTCCGTGGTGGCGCTGCTGCCCGTCGGTGGTCTGCTCTTCATCGGCGCCGGCCTGCTCGGTGCCGGCACCCTGAAGGACCTCGGTCTGGTGCTGTTCGTCGGTATGGCGGTGGCGTTCCTGACCTCCATCCTGGTGGCGACGCCGCTGCTGGCGCTGCTGAAGAACTACGACCCGCGTATTCAGGCGCACAACAAGCGGGTGCAGTCCCGCCGGGGTGCGTTGGGCCGCGGCGAGACCACCGGCGGCAAGGTCGCCCCGACCCGGGTCAGCGGGGATGCGGCCGACGTGATCGACCCGGAGTCCGCGGCGCTGGCCGGCGCGGCCCCCAAGGTGGGTTCCCGACCGGCGGGCAAGCGGCCGACCGGCGCGCGGGGCGGTCGCCCCGGCGGCGGCGGCAACCGGCCCGGTGGCGCCAAGCGCCGCTGACCGGCCGCAGCGTCAGGCGGCGCTGACCGGCCCGGTGGCGCCAAGCGCCGCTGACCGGCCGCAGCGCCAGGCGGCGCTGACCGGCCGCAGCGCCAGGCGGCGCTGACCGGCCGCAGCGCCAGGCGGCGCTGACCGGCCGCAGCGCTAGGCGGCGCTGACCGGTCCCGGCGCCCACCCGGCCAAAGGCTGAGAGTGCCAGCCGCCAAGGACCGGCCCCGGGGCTGACCCGGGAGGAAACGCCCGGACGGCGTCCGGCATGCTGTGCGAGCAGCATGCCGGACGCCGTCGTCGTTGGAAGGGAACGCAACAGCCGTGACGGAGACCCACAGCACCGCCCCGCGCGGGGACAGCGGCCCGGAGGCCGCCCGACTGGTGGCCAGCCGGGTGCTGGACGTGCCGGACTTCCCCAAGCCCGGTGTCCTGTTCAAGGACCTGATGCCGCTGTTCGCCGACGGCAAGGCGTTCCGTGAGGTCGTCGACGGGATCGTCGCGTACCACGGGCGGGACGCGTTCGACGTGGTGGTCGGCATCGAGGCGCGGGGGTTCGTCGTGGCGGCGGCCGTCGCGTACGCGGCCGGGGTGGGTGTCGTGCCGGTGCGCAAGGCCGGCAAACTGCCCCGTCCGGCGCACTCGGTCTCATACGCCCTCGAGTACGGCGAGGCCACCCTCGAGGTGCACGAGGACGCCTTCACCGCCGGTCACCGGGTGCTCGTCGTCGACGACGTGCTGGCCACCGGGGGTACCGCCGAGGCGACGCTGGACCTGGTCGAGCGGGCCGGCGGTACGGTGACGGGCTTCACCGTACTCTTGGAGCTTGGTTTCCTGGGCGCCCGGGAGCGACTGACGCCACGCCCGGTCCATGCCCTGCTGACCGTTTGATCCTTACCCCGATCGCGGTCCTGCGGGTGCCGACCAGGCCGGGCCGGTCGCCGGGGCGTCGACCGTCCGGCGGAGCGGCAGGGGACCGTCCGTGCGGGTAGCATTGCCCATTGCTGACGCCGGCGGTGCGCCGTCCGGCGACGCGAGACCAGGCCGGCCGACACACGGCCGGCGTGTTTCCGGCGAGCGGTGAGGAGGCCGGTGTCCCACGATGTCGTCCCTCCGGCGGAGGGCACGGTGCACCCCACAGGCGACGCTGACGGCTCGGTGACCGACCGGAACGGCGACGCGCCGGCCCGGGTGACGGGCACCGACAACGGCTCCGGCAGGGCTCCTGCCGACGGCGCGACGGCCCCGACCGGTGTCGCGGCGAGCGCCGTCGAGGCGTCGCCCGGCGCGGACGGGGTGGTGGTGCCGTTCCCGACCGACGCCGGCGTCGATCCGTCGCCGAGCGGTGGTTTCGGGCTCTCCAACGCCCCCACCGGCCGGCGGGTCCGCGCCCGCCTGGCCCGGTTCAACGCCCCCTGGCAGACCTCGCAGGTCAGCGAGGTGCTGGAGCCGCTCATCGCCAGCCACCGGGAGAACCACCCGAAGGCGGACGCGCGGCTGCTCCAGCGTGCCTTCGACACGGCCGCGCGGTGGCACTCCGGGCAGTACCGCAAGTCCGGCGACCCGTACATCACGCACCCCCTCGCCGTCGCGACCATCCTGGGCAACCTGGGGATGGACACCACGACGCTGGTCGCCGCGCTGCTGCACGACACGATCGAGGACACCGAGTACACCCTCGACGCGATGCGGGCCGACTTCGGCGGCGAGGTCGCCCTGCTGGTCGACGGCGTCACCAAGCTGGACAAGGTCAAGCTGGGCGACGCGGCCAAGGCCGAGACGATCCGCAAGATGGTCGTGGCGATGGCCAAGGACCCGCGGGTGCTGGTGATCAAGCTGGCCGACCGGCTGCACAACATGCGTACGCTCTCCTTCCTGCCGGCGCCCAAGCGCGAGCAGAAGGCCAAGGAGACCCTGGAGATCCTCGCGCCGCTGGCCCACCGCCTCGGTATGAACACGATCAAGTGGGAGCTGGAGGATCTGGCCTTCGGCACGCTGTTCCCGAAGCGGTACGAGGAGATCAACCGGCTGATCGGTGAGCACCAGCCGCAGCGTGAGTCGCTGCTGCGGCAGGTCACCCAGAAGGTGGGCACCGACCTCAAGGCCGCCAAGATCAAGGCGGAGACGACCGGTCGGCCGAAGCACCTCTACTCGATCTACCAGAAGATGATCGTGCGGGGTCGCGACTTCAACGACATCTACGACCTGGTGGGTGTGCGGATCCTGGTCGACACGGTGCGGGACTGCTACGCGGCGCTCGGCGTGATCCACGCCAACTGGCAACCGGTGCCGGGCCGGTTCAAGGACTACATCGCGATGCCCAAGTTCAACATGTACCAGTCGTTGCACACGACGGTCATCGGGCCCACCGGCAAGCCGGTGGAGATGCAGATCCGCACGTACGCGATGCACCGCACCGCCGAGTTCGGCATCGCCGCGCACTGGAAGTACAAGGAGCACAAGGGCACCCAGATCGTCGGCCCGCCGGCGCACATCGACGAGATGACCTGGCTGCGGCAGTTGCTCGACTGGCAGCGCGAGGCCGCCGACCCGAGCGAGTTCCTGGACGCGCTGCGCTTCGACCTGTCCAGCCAGGAGGTGTACGTCTTCACCCCCAAGGGTGACGTCATCCCGCTGCCGACCGGGTCGACGCCTGTGGACTTCGCGTACGCGGTGCACACCGAGGTCGGGCACAAGTGCATCGGCGCACGGGTCAACGGCAAGCTGGTGCCGCTCGAGTCGACGCTGTCCAACGGCGACGTGATCGAGATCTTCACGTCGAAGTCCGAGACGGCCGGCCCGACGCAGGACTGGCTGGGCTTCGTCAAGAGCCCGCGTGCCCGCACCAAGATCCGCCAGTACTTCAACAAGGAGCGGCGCGAGGAGGCGATCGAGGCCGGCAAGGACGCGATCGTCAAGGCGATGCGCAAGCAGGGCATGCCCCTGCAACGGATGCTCACCTCCGACGCGCTGATGTCGATCGCCCGGGACCTGCACCTCGCCGACGTGGCGTCGCTGTACGCGGCGGTCGGCGACAGTCAGGTCTCCGCGCAGTCGGTGGTGCAGAAGCTGATGGCCGCGTACGGCGGCGAGGAGGGCGCGGCGGAGGACATCGCCGAGACCGCCGTCGCCACCCGGCCGCCGCGCAGCCGGCAGAGCAGCAGCGACCCGGGCGTGGTGGTCCGGGGCGTCAGCGATGTCTGGATCAAGCTGGCCCGCTGCTGCACCCCGGTCCCACCGGACTCGGTGTTCGGCTTCGTCACCCGCTCCGGTGGGGTGAGCGTGCACCGCGACGACTGTGCCAACGCGGAGGACCTGCGGGCGCAGGCCGAGCGGGTGGTGGAGGTGAGCTGGAAGCTGACCTCCGCGTCCACGTTCCTGGTGGCGATCCAGGTCGAGGCGCTGGACCGGCACAAGCTGCTCGCCGACGTCACCCGGGTGCTCTCCGACGAGCGGGTCAACATCCTCTCGGCGACCGTCACCACCACCCGCGACCGGGTGGCGGTGAGCCGGTTCAGCTTCGAGATGGCCGACCCGAAGCACCTGGGCCACCTGCTGGCCACCGTCCGCAAGGTCGACGGCGTGTTCGACGCGTACCGGGTCACCTCCGGCGCCTGACCCGTCGTACCCCGGGAACGAGAGCGCCCGCCGGCTCAGCCGGCGGGCGCTTCGTCATCCTGGCGGGCGTCAGCCCTGCGGCGCGCTCATCGTGAGGGTCTTGATGACAACCTCCTTCTTCGGGTGGCCGCCGCCGGCCTGCTGCGCGAACGCCCCGTCGTCGCCGGCCTTGGCCACGTCCTTGACGATGTCCATGCCGCCGGTGATGGTGCCCAGCACGGTGTACGCCGGGTCGAGCGGCGAGTCGCCGTACACGATGAAGAACTGGCTGCCGGTGCTGCCGGGCTGACCGGAGTTGGCCATCGCGATGACACCCTCCGGGTACGGCGGGCGCTTGTCGGTGGGCAGGTTCTCCTCGGGCAGCCGGAAGCTCGGGCCACCCGTGCCGTCGGTGTCCCGCCAGCCCTTGCCGGTGGCGCTCGGGTCACCGCACTGGAGCACCTTGATGCCCTCGGTCACCAGCCGGTGGCACTTGGTGTTGTCGAAGAACTTCTTCTCGGCGAGGAGGCTGAACGCGCCCGCGGTGCACGGCACCTGCGACCGGTCGATCTTCGCGGTGATCGGGCCCAGGTTGGTGTCGATCGTCATGGTCTGCACACCGGTCGCCGACTGCTGGTTGCTCGGCACCCCGACGTCCTTGATCTGCGGGGACCGCTGGTCGGCGGGCATCGCGTTGTAGACGCACTCGGACGCGCCGGGCGCCGACGCGGCGTTGTTGCCCTTGTCGTCGTCGCCGCCGAGGGCCATGGCCAGCCAGACGGTGCCGGCGACCACGAGCACCAGCGCGGCGGCCGCGCCGACGATCGCCTGCGTCTGGCGACGCTTGCGGGCCTTGGCCGACCGCTCGGCCATCTCCTTCTCGAGTCGGGCGCGTGCCGCCGCGCGCTGCCGCTCTCTGGTGGACGTCACGCCTGGATCCTCCTGGCTGTCTGCTGCGGGGTGCCGCTCGGTTGGGTGGGGCGACCGGTCAGCCGGCGCTCGGGCTGCTGGCCGGGGCGCCGGACGGCGGCGGTGCCGCGCCGGTGACCGGCTCGCCGACCGTGAGGCTCTGGATCACCACGTCGGTCTTGGGCTTGACCTTCGCCCCGGTCCCATTGTCCACGGTCGGCTGGGCACCGATCTTCTCCACCACGTCCAGCCCGCCGGTGACCTTGCCGATCACCGGGTACTTCGGGTCCGCGGTGGTGAAGTCCTTGAAGAAGATCAGGAACTGGCTGCCGTTGGTGCCCGGCGGGTTGGAGATCATCGCGACGGTCCCCTTGGGGTACGTCGGCGGCTGGCCGGGCGCGGGGCTGGCCGAGGGCGAGGCCGACGGCGCGGTCGGGACGTCCTCGTCGTAGAACGAGTAGGTGGGCCCGCCGAGGCCGGTGCCGCTCGGGTCACCGCAGCGCAGCGCGCCGTCGGTGGTGATCTCGTGGCACTTGGTGTTGTCGTAGAACGACCGGCTCGCCAGGTGGGCGATGCTCGCGGCGGCGCACGGCGAGCTGGTCAGGTTCAGCTCGGCGGTGATCGGTGCGCCCTGGTTGGTGGTGATGGTCATCGGCCGGGTGCCGTCGGTGGGCAGGCCCTTGGTCTCCGGCGTGCCGACGTCCTTGAGGTTGGTGTTCGCCGTCGCGTCCTGTGGCGTCCAGAGGCAGGTGTCCTCGGCCGCCGTGTTCTGCTTCGGGTCGGAGTCGAACGCCCCGAGCGCCCAGGCCGAGCCGGCCACGATCACCGCGAGGACCAGGAAGGCGCCGACACCGGCCTGGATCTGCCGACGACGCCGCGTGGCGGCCGCCCGGCGGGCCATCTGCCGGTCGAGCTTGGCCCGCGCCAGTTTGCGCTGCCGGTCCCTGCTGGAAGCCACAGGTGCTCCCCTTTCTTCGCCTGATCGTCACCGGCGGCCGGCCCTTGCGGCCCGTCCGGGCGTCGCGTGTGCCGCGCCACACGCCCGCCAGAGTGTACGGCTAGTGACTGGGAATGTGGTGTACGAGGTCCACCCCGTGCCGAGCAGCGCTTATCGGAGGTTGTCACTGTGCCGCCCGGGGCGCGTGGGACGGACGCGGCAAACTCGTTCGGCCCGCCCGATAGGCTGCTGGGCAGGACGACAGCTCGACGGAGAGGACAGCGCCCGTGCTCGTGGCCGGCTTTCCCGCGGACGCCTTCGGCACCAACTGTTACGTGGTCGCCACCGCGCCGGGGGAGCAGTGCGTGGTGGTCGACCCCGGCATCGGGGTGCTCGACCAGCTCGACGCGCTGCTCGCCGAGCACCGCCTGCATCCGGCCGCCGTGCTGCTCACCCACGGCCACCTGGACCACACGTTCTCGGTGGCGCCGGTCTGCGACGCCCGCGGGATCACCGCGTACGTGCACCCCGGCGACCGGGAGATGCTCGCCGACCCGGCCAAGGGCCTCTCGGCGGACCTGACGTCGCTCTTCGGCGGCCGGCTGAGCTACAGCGAGCCGGAGGACGTGGCCGAGCTGACCGACGGCGCCACGCTCGCGCTCGCCGGCCTGGAGATCGCTGTCGACCACGCCCCGGGCCATACCGGCGGGTCGGTGCTGTTCCGGCTGCCGGGCGCGGGCTCGGGCTGGGAGGCGGACGAGATCTGCCTCTCCGGCGACGTGCTCTTCGCCGGCTCGATCGGCCGCACCGACCTGCCCGGCGGCAGCATGCCGGCCATGCTCGCCAGCCTGCGCGACAAGATCCTCCCGCTGGCCGACGACACCGTCGTGCTGCCCGGCCACGGCCCGAGCACCACCATCGGCCGCGAGCGCGCCAGCAACCCGTACCTCGTCGAGGTGGCCGGCACGTCGCCGGCCGCGCCCACCCGGGGCCTGTAGCTCCCCCGTCCGCGCCGCGCGCGCGGACCCACGACACCACCGCGCCGCGGGCGCGGAACCGCAAGGAGTACGCCATGAGCAAGCCCACGCCCATCTCCGGGTTCCCGGAGTGGACCCCCGGCCAGCGGATGATCGAGCAGTTCGTGCTCGACAGGATCCGCAACACCTTCGAGCTGTACGGGTTCGCCCCGTTGGAGACCCGCGCGGTGGAGCCGCTGGACCAGCTCCTGCGCAAGGGGGAGACCTCCAAGGAGGTCTACGTGATCCGGCGGCTGCACGCCGACGCCGAGAGCGGCGGCGGTGACGACCAGCTCGGGCTGCACTTCGACCTGACCGTGCCGTTCGCCCGCTACGTGGTGGAGAACGCCGGCAAGCTGGCCTTCCCGTTCCGCCGTTACCAGATCCAGAAGGTGTGGCGGGGGGAGCGGCCGCAGGAGGGGCGCTACCGGGAGTTCGTCCAGGCCGACATCGACATCGTCGACCGGGACACCTTGGCCCCCCACCACGAGGCGGAGATGCCGCTGGTCATCGGGGACGCGCTGCGCGCCCTGCCCATCCCGCCGGTGACCATCCAGGTCAACAACCGCAAGATCTGGGAGGGCTTCTTCCGCGGCGTCGGGGTGACCGATCCGGAGGCGGCGCTGCGTACCGTCGACAAGCTCGACAAGATCGGCCCGGCGAAGGTGGTCGAGCTGCTGGTGGAGACCGCCGGGGCGAGCGAGGCGCAGGCCAAGGCGTGCCTCGCGTTGGCCGAGATCACCGCGCCGGACGCCTCGTTCGCCGACGCGGTACGCGCGCTCGGCGTGACCGACCCGCTGCTCGACGAGGGCGTCGACGAGCTGGTCCGGGTGGTGGAGACCGCTGCCGGGCACATGCCCGGCCTCTGCGTGGCCGACCTGCGCATCGCCCGTGGGCTGGACTACTACACCGGCACGGTGTACGAGACCCAGCTGCGCGGCTACGAGCGGTTCGGCTCGATCTGCTCCGGCGGCCGGTACGACAACCTGGCCACCGCGGGGGCCACCTCGTACCCCGGGGTGGGTATCTCGATCGGGGTGACCCGGCTGCTCGGGCTGCTGTTCGGCGCGGGGGAGCTGTCCGTCTCCCGGTCGGTGCCCACCTGTGTCCTGGTGGCGCTGGCGGACGAGGAGCACCGGGGGGCCAGTGATCAGATCGCGGCGGAACTGCGTCGGCGGGGGATCGCCACCGAGGTGTCGCCGAGCGCGGCGAAGTTCGGCAAGCAGATCCGGTACGCCGAGCGGCGGGGCATCCCGTACGTCTGGTTCCCGGGAGCCGACGGCGCGGCGGACGAGGTGAAGGACATCCGCTCCGGTGAGCAGGTCATGGCCGACGCGCAGGCATGGAATCCGCCGGCGGTTGACCTGAAACCGGCGGTGAGTTGAGCGGTCCCACTGGCGCTCACGGTCGCGGGGACCTACGGTAGCGTAAGTTACGCCACCGTAGGGAGTTCTTCGTGACCGTGAGCACCACACTGAGCCAGACCGCCCTGCTCGTCGAGCTGGAGCCGGTAGTCGCGCGCAACCTGGACCGTCATCTCTCGCTGGCGAAGGAGTGGTTCCCGCACGAGTACGTGCCGTGGAGCGAGGGTCGTACGTTCGACGGGCCGCTCGGTGGTGAGGCGTGGTCGCCCACCGACTCCACGATCCCGGACGTGGCGCGCACCGCGCTGATCGTGAACCTGCTGACCGAGGACAACCTGCCCTCGTACCACCACGAGATCGCCACCCTGTTCGGCCGCGACGGCGCCTGGGGCACCTGGGTGCACCGGTGGACCGCCGAGGAGGGCCGGCACGGTGTCGCCATCCGGGACTACCTGACCGTCAGCCGGGCCGTCGACCCGGTGGCGTTGGAGCGGGCCCGGATGACGCACATGTCCGCCGGCTACATCAACGCGCACGACGACGAGGTGCTGCACTCGCTGGCGTACGTCTCGTTCCAGGAACTGGCCACCCGGATCTCGCACCGCAACACCGGCAAGGCCACCGGTGACCCGGTCTGCGAGGCGCTGCTGGCCCGCGTCGCCGCCGACGAGAACCTGCACATGGTCTTCTACCGGAACCTGCTCGCCGCCGCGTTCGAGCTGGCCCCGAGCCAGGCCATGCGGGCCGTCGCCGACGTCGTCGCCGACTTCCAGATGCCCGGCAACGGCATCGAGGGCTTCGCCCGCAAGTCGGTGGCGATCGCCCTGGCCGGCATCTACGACCTGCGCCAGCACCGCGACGAGGTGTTGCAGCCGGTGCTGCGCCAGTGGGACGTCTTCAACGTGACCGGCCTGAACGCCGACGGCGAAGCCGCCCGTGAGCAACTCGCCGCCCAGCTCGACGACCTGGACCGCGCCGCCTCCCGCTTCGAGGAGAAGCGCGCCGCCCGAGCGAACCGCCTAGCCCTGCGCTAACCCCCGGCCCCCCGCACCCCCCGCGCGCCCCACCCCACCCCGTCGATCTTGCACTTTCTGTTGTCACGAACCGGGGCACAGCCCGCGTTTCGGCGACAGGAACTGCAAGATCGACGGGGGTGGGGGGCGGGGTGCGCCCGGGGTGGGGGTCAGGGGAGGGGGAGGAGCAGGCAGGTGCTGGTGGCGTGGGCTACCAGGCGGCCTTTCGTGTCTGTTAGGCGGGCTTCGGCCAGGGCGGTGCGGCGGCCGCGTTGCAGGACCGTGCCCTCGCAACGCAGCGTGCCGCTGGCGACGGTGACCGGGCGGAGGAACTTCACGTTCAGGTCCAGCGACGTGTAGCCGACCCCGGCGGGCAGCGTGGTGTGCACGGCGCAGGCGGCGGCGGTGTCCAGCAGGGTCGAGAGGACGCCGCCGTGCACGGTGCCCAGCGGGTTGTAGTGGAACTCCTGTGGGACCAGTTCGACGACGACACGGCCCTCGTCGGCCTCCATGCGGGCCATGTCGAGCAGGTGCATCACCGGTGGCGCGGCCAGTTCCCCGGCGATCATCGCGCGCAGCATGTCGAGGCCGCTGCGCTGACCGACCTGCGCGGCGTTCGCGGCCGGGTCCGACCAGGTGAAGGTACGGCTGCGCGCCGGCTCCTGAGTCTGTGTCATGGACGCAGCCTGGCAGCACGTTGCTGAGTCTGTCAACGAGACCTAGCCTGGTCGGATGAGGCCTGCGGCACTGGACTGGTCGGTGGAGAACTGCACCATCGCCCGCGCGATGGAGATCCTCGGCGAGCGGTGGACCATGGTGGTGCTGCGCGAGGTGTTCAGTGGCGTACGGCGCTTCGACGACATGCGGGTCCGCACCGGCATCCCGCGGCAGGTGCTCACCAGCCGGCTGACCCTGCTGGTCGAGCGGGGGGTCCTGCGCCGTGAGCCGTACCGGGAGCCCGGCAGCCGGCTGCGCCACGAGTACCGGCTGACGGAGATGGGCCTCGCGCTCTGGCCGGTGCTGGTCGCCGTGCTCGGCTGGGGCGACCGGTATCTGGCCGACCCCGAGGGCGCGCCGTTGCGGGTGGAGCACCGCGGCTGCGGCGCCGAGGTGCGCGCCGAGCTGCGCTGTGCCGACGGGCACCCGGTGCGGGACCCGCGCGACGTGCTGCCCCGCCCGGGGCCCGGCGCGCGCCGTCGTACCCCCTGACGCCGCCGCCCGCCCGGCCGTGCCGGCGCAGGCGTCCGGCGCGTGCGTCCGCGCCGTTGTGGCATCAACCGCCTCGGTTGCCCGGCGGTGTCCGAAAGGGATCCGGCGGTCTTCGCGGTGTGACGGCGGATGTCAGCGAGTGTGTCCGTGGTGTTGCGGCGGTGTCATCGGTGGCGGTCGACGAATTCGGGCGAAACCAGGTCTTGTCAATGATCTTAAGTATGTGAATACTTCAGTTCACTCGACCGGTTTTCGCAGATCGGCCGGGTTGCCCTCGGGTCAGCCACCCCCGGCCAGACCCGTCTCCCCCGCCCAGGAGGTTTGTTACATGCGACCCACGAGGTCCTCCTTCCGTGTTGCGGCGACCGTCGCCGTGACCGGAACCCTGGTCGTCGGCTCGCTCATCGGCGCACCCGCCCAGGCCGCCCCCGCCGCCTCGCCCGACGCCGGCGCCGCCCTCTCCGCCCAGCTCGGTGACCGCTCCGCCGGCTCGTACATCGACGCCAGCGGCAAGACCGTGGTCACCGTGACCGACGCCGCCGCCGCGCGGACGGCCAGCAAGGCCGGCGCGAGCGTCCGGTACGTCACCCGGGGCGCCGCCGAGCTCAACCGGGCCACCGCCGAGCTGGAGCGCTCGGCGAAGATCCCGGGCACCGCCTGGTGGAGCGACCCGGTCACCAACCAGGTGGTCGTCTCCGTCGACAGCACCGTCACCGGCGCCAAGCTGGAGCGGGTCAAGGCCGCCGCCGCGCGGGCCAACGGCGCGGTCCGGGTCGAGGCCGAGGCCGGCGTGCTGAGCACCCGGATCTCCGGTGGTCAGGCCATCTACACCGGCGGGTACCGCTGCTCGCTCGGCTTCAACGTGCGCAGCGGCAGCACCTACTACTTCCTGACCGCCGGGCACTGCACCAACCTCGGCACCAACTGGTACTCGAACTCGAGCCAGACCAGCCTGCTCGGCACCCGTACCGGCACCAGCTTCCCGGGCAACGACTACGGCATCGTGCGGCACAGCAACTCCGCGAACGCCGCCGGTAACGTCTACCTGTACAACGGCAGCTACCGGGACATCACCGGCGCCGGCAACGCGTCGGTCGGCCAGTCGGTGCAGCGCTCCGGCAGCACCACCGGCCTGCGCAGCGGCTCGGTCACCGCGACCAACGCCACGGTGAACTACGCCGAGGGCTCGGTCTCCGGCCTGATCCGCACCAACGTCTGCGCCGAGGGTGGCGACAGCGGTGGCTCGCTCTTCTCCGGCGGTACCGCGCTCGGCCTCACCTCCGGCGGCAGCGGCAACTGCAGCAGCGGAGGCACCACCTTCTTCCAGCCGGTCACCGAGGTGCTGAGCCGCTACGGCGTCAGCGTCTTCTGATCGACGTACCGCACGCGGGCCGCCGGGACTCCGGCGGCCCGCGTCGCGCGTCCGGGCCCGCTCACGCCAGCCGGTCGGGGCCGTCCGTCGGCAGCAGGGGATCCGGGGGTACGACACCGGTCGCCGGCAGGGCCGGTCCGAGCGGGGTGGCCCCGGCGGCGGCCCACGCGAGATGCGCCCGGCGGGCCGACAGCACCGCCAGCAGTGGCCAGAGCGAGACGCCCACCGCCGTCACCCGCTCGGCCAGGCCGGTCCGGGATCCGCTGGTCACCTCGAAGGCGAACCAGCCGAACAGGGCCAGCAGCACGAGTGTGGCGCTCAACGCCACGCCCCGCCGGAACGCCCAGGGCGGTTGCGGCGCCCGGGGGTGCGCGGCGTCCGGGCCACGCGGCAGCCGCAGCGCCGACCCGGCCGGCCAGAGCGCCAACGCCAGCACGGCGACGGTCGCCACGATGCCGTGGCTGAGTGAGCCGCCGACCGTCGGCCGGGGAAAGGCGACGAGCGCGATGGTGGCCACGCCGCCGACGGCGAGCAGGAACCGGCTGGGCAGCCCGGCGGCGTGCAGTACCGCGGCGATCGCCAGGTAACAGCAGCCGAGCAGCACCAGGGCACTGATCATGATCCAGGCGTCGGTGGCGTCCGGCCCGGCCAGTTCACTGATGGTGTCCCGGACGGGGTCGTACCCGGCGGGCTGCCGGGCGCCCGCGACCGTCCAGCCGCCCACCAGCAGCACCGGCGCGGCCACCGCCGTGGCGACGCCCCAGTTCGGTACGGCGCGCATCAGGTCACGCTAACCGGCGTCGGGCCCCGTCGCCCGGGGTTCGCCGGCTCGCCCACCAGCGAATCGGGCCTGCCTGACGGGTGCCCCGGAGCCGGGCCGGCCTCCCCTGACAGAATGCGGGTGAGGACTGTTCCACGATGAGGAGTTGCCAGCCGTGATCCGTACCCACAATGCCGGAAGCCTGCGCGCCGCGGACGCCGGCTCGACGGTGACGCTCGCCGGGTGGGTGGCCCGCCGGCGCGACCACGGCGGTGTCATCTTCGTCGACCTGCGCGACGGCTCGGGCGTCGTGCAGGTGGTGTTCCGCGAGGAGGACGCGCACGCGCTGCGCAACGAGTTCTGCGTGAAGGTCACCGGCGAGGTGACCCGCCGCCCCGAGGGCAACGAGAACCCCGACCTGCCGACCGGTGAGGTCGAGGTGACCGCCGTCGCGCTGGAGGTGCTCTCCGAGGCCGCGCCGCTGCCGCTCCCGGTGGACGACCAGGTCGAGGCCGGTGACGACATCCGGCTCAAGTACCGCTACCTGGACCTGCGCCGCAGTGGCCCGGCGAACGCGCTGCGGCTGCGTTCGCGCGCCAGCCAGCTCGCCCGGGGCGTGCTGCACGAGCGGGACTTCCTGGAGATCGAGACGCCGACGCTGACCCGGTCGACCCCGGAGGGCGCCCGCGACTTCCTGGTGCCGGTGCGGTTGCAGCCCGGCAGCTGGTACGCGCTGCCGCAGTCGCCGCAGCTGTTCAAGCAGTTGCTGATGGTCGGCGGCATGGAGCGGTACTACCAGATCGCCCGCTGCTACCGGGACGAGGACTTCCGCGCCGACCGGCAGCCGGAGTTCACCCAGCTCGACATCGAGATGTCGTTCGTCACCGAGGACGACGTGATCGACCTCGGCGAGGCGATCGTCTCGGCGCTCTGGAAGGACCTGGCCGGGCACGAGATCACCCGGCCGATCCCGCGGATCACCTGGCACGACGCGATGGCCCGGTACGGCTCGGACAAGCCGGACCTGCGCTACGGCGTCGAGCTGACCGAGCTGACCGACTACCTGCGCGGCACCGAGTTCCGGGTGTTCGCGGGCGCGATCGACGCGGGCGGCTACGTCGGCGCGGTGGTGATGCCCGGTGGCGCGTCGCAGACCCGCAAGGAGCTGGACGGCTGGCAGGACTGGGCCAAGGCGCGTGGCGCGCGTGGCCTGGCGTACGTGGTGCTGGACGCCGAGACCGGCGAGGCGCGCGGTCCGGTGGCGAAGAACCTCTCCGCCGAGCACCTGGGCGGGCTCGCCGACGCGGTCGGCGCGAAGCCGGGCGACGCGGTCTTCTTTGCGGCGAGCACGAACACCCGCGAGGCGCAGGAGCTGCTGGGGGCGGCGCGGATCGAGATCGCCAAGCGCTCCGGCCTGATCGACGAGAGCGCCTGGGCGTTCTGCTGGGTGGTCGACGCGCCGATGTTCGAGCGTACGGACGAGGGCGGCTGGACGGCCGTGCACCACCCGTTCACCTCGCCGAACGCCGAGTGGGTGGACCGGTTCGAGGAGGCCCCCGACCGGGCGCTGGCGTACGCGTACGACATCGTCTGCAACGGCAACGAGATCGGCGGCGGCTCCATCCGTATCCACCGGGGCGACGTGCAGCAGCGGGTGTTCGACCTGCTCGGCATCACCCCCGAGGAGGCGCAGGACAAGTTCGGCTTCCTGCTGGAGGCGTTCAAGTACGGCGCACCGCCGCACGGCGGCATCGCGTTCGGCTGGGACCGGGTCTGCATGCTGCTGGCCGGCGCGGACTCCATCCGCGAGGTCATCGCGTTCCCGAAGACCCGGGGCGGCTTCGACCCGCTGACCGGCGCGCCGACGCCGATCACCGCCCAGCAGCGCACCGAGGCCGGCATCGACGCCAAGCCCAAGCCCGCAGCCACCGCCCACACCGGCACCGCCGGCCCGGCCGCCCCGGTAGCCGACCCGGTCTGACCCGACCCCTTCTTTGGTTGATCAAGAGGTTCGCGTCATCATCGCCCTGCGAGATGACGCGAACCTCTTGGTCAACGGGGGAGTGGGTGGGCATGCGGGTACTTGTCGTCGGGGGTAGTGGGTTTCTCGGGCGGGAGGTGTGTCGGCGGGGCGTTCGCGCGGGGGTTTCGGTGGTCGGCACGTTCTACGGCGGTGACGTCGGCGTGCCGGGGGTCGTGGCGCGGCGGTTGGACGTGACCGACCGCGCCGCCGTGCGTGCGCTGGTCGCCGAGGTGCGGCCGGACGCCGTGGTCGCCACCCCCTACCGGTACGACGACTGGACGATCACCGCCGACGGCGCCGCGTACGTGGCCCTCGCCGCCGCCGAGGTGGGCGCCCGGCTGGTGCACCTGTCCAGCGACGCCCTGCACGGCGGCCGGCCCGAGCCGTACCTCGACGACGACCCGCCCAGCCCGATCAACGCGTACGGGGCCGCGAAGGCGGCGGCCGAGACCGCCGTACGGGCGATCGACCCGGGCGCGGCGCTGGTGCGTACATCGCTGATCCTCGGGGAGGGCAGCAAGCAGATCCAGCTCTGCCGGGACGCGCTCGCCGGCCGGGCCGTCCTGTTCACCGACGAGGTCCGCTGCCCGATCGACGTCACCGACCTGGCCGACGCCGTGCTGGAACTGGCCCGCTCGTCGTACGCCGGGCCGCTCAACGTGGCCGGTGCCGATGCGGTCAGCCGGGCCGAGTTGGGCCTGCTGGTCGCCGAGCGGTTCGGGCTGGATGCGACCGGGTTGAAGACGACCACGGCCGCCGCCGTCGGCGTGGTGCGCCCCGGCGACGTACGCCTCGACTGCGACCGCGCGGCCGGTCTGCTGCGCACGCGCCTGCGGGGGGTACGCGAACTCCTGGCCTGACATCACGCACACTTTCTATGCACACCTCTTGTGCATAGAAAGTGTGCAGAGATAGTGTGCTCGTATGGATGCCACCCCCGGTCCCGCGAACAAACCGTCCGAACCCCGGCAGGTCCACCTCGACAGCCGGCAGGTCCGCACCCTGGCCCACCCGCTGCGCATGCGCCTGCTGGGCTCGCTGCGCGTCGACGGTCCGGCGACCGCCACCGCGTTGGCCGAGAAGCTGGGCACGAACACCGGCGCGACCAGCTACCACCTCCGGCAGCTCGCCGAGGTCGGGTTGGTGGCCGAGGACCCGGCCCGGGGCAGCGGCCGGCAGCGCTGGTGGCAGGCCGTGCACGACATCAGCAATTTCGAGCCCACCGACTTCGACGACGACCCGGACGCCCGGGCCGCCGTGCAGTGGATCCAGGGAGACCAGGTACGGCTGATGGCCGACCTGGCCGAGCGCTGGATGGGCGTCGAGCACCACCAGTCCCGCGAGTGGCGCGACGCCGCCGGCATGGGTGACCTGGTGCTGCCGCTCGATCCGGCCCGCCTGCGGGCGCTCAACGACGAGCTGTGGGCGGTGCTGATGCGCTACCGCGACCAGCCCGCCCCGGAGGGGGACGTCAAGCCGGTGCACCTGTTCGTCGCCGGCTTCCCGCGGTTGGAGGAGCGCTGGTGAGCGCGAGGAGTGAGCCGGGTTTGCGAGCCCCGCAGTCGCGAGCGCAGGTGGTCCGGTGAGCGCCCTCTCCGTACGCCAGGTCCGGCGTCGCTACCTCACGCTGTACGGCCTGCGCTGGCTGCCCACGGGCCTGATGGTCCCGGTGATGATCCTGCTGATGCAGGAGCGCGGCCTGTCGCTGCCGCAGATCGGCCTGGTCACCACCGCACAGGGGTTGCTGGTGCTCGCGCTGGAACTGCCCACCGGCGGATTCGCCGACGCCCTCGGGCGCAAGCCGGTCCTGCTCGCCGCCGGAGTCCTCAACCTCGCCTCCCTCGCGGTGTTCACGGTGGCCGACTCGTTCGCGCTGTTCTTCCTGGTCTGGGCCCTGCAGGGCATCTACCGCGCGCTCGACAGCGGCCCCCTGGAGTCCTGGTACGTCGACGCCACGCTGGCCGCCGACCCGCAGGCCGAGTACGAGCGCGGCCTCGGGTACGCCGGCACCATCGTCGGTGTCGCCATCGGCGGCGGGGCCCTGCTCAGCGGTGGCCTGGTCGCGCTCGGTCCACTCGGGCCGGTCAGCGCGCTCACCGTGCCGGTGCTGGCCGCGATCGTCGCGCAGGCGGTGGCGCTCGGCGCGTTGCTGGTCCTGCTGGTCGAGGAGCGCCCGGCCACCGGCGTCGCGGCGGTGCGCGCGTCGGTGACGCAGGCGCCCCGCATGATCGGCCAGGCGATCGGCCTGCTGCGCCGGTCCCGGGTGCTGCTCGCCCTGGTGGCGGTGGAGCTGTTCTGGGGCTTCGGCATGATCACCTTCGAGTCGCTGCTGCCGGTTCGGCTCGCCGAGGTGGTCGGCGACCCGGAACGCGCCGCCGCGCTGCTCGGGCCGGCCAGCTCCGCCGCCTGGATCGCCAACGCGGCCGGCGCGGCGCTCACCCCGCTGCTGCTGCGGTGGCCCGGGGCGGCGCCCGGCGCGGCCCTGCTGCGCATCCTGCAGGGCGCGACGGTCGTCGGGATGGGGCTGCTCGCCGGCCCGGTCGGGGTGATCGTCGCCTACCTGGCCTGCTACGCCGTGCACGGCGCGTCGAACCCGCTGCACAGCGGCCTGCTGCACCGCCAGGTCGACGGCCCGTACCGGACCAGCGTGCTCTCGTTGAACTCGATGATGGGGCAGCCGGCGGCCGCGCTCGGCGGGGTGGTGCTGACCGCGGTCGCGGCCGCCACCAGCGTGGGTACGGCGATGGTGGTCGGCGCGGTCGTGCTGGCCGTCGCCGCGCCGCTGTACGTGCCCGCCTGGCGGGCCGACCGGCGGGCCGCGGCAGATCCGGCTGGCACGGTGACGGACTCGGCCGTTGCCGCGGCGGTGGCTGACTCGGCCGGTGGGTCGGCGGTGGCGGGGCCGGCCGGTGCGGCGGCGGCAGGCCCGGCCGAATCCGGGGCCATCGTGGATCGGCCCCGGCAGCGCGCTAGGGGCGCGGACCCCGACGGCTCCGCTGGCCTCGACGGCCCCGCCGGCTCCGGTGGGGACCCGACGGGCCGTGGCGCGGACCCGACCGTGGTCGCCGAGCCGGTCGAGCGGCGTTAGCGCTCGGGGCCGAGGCGGATCGAGGTGCGGGTCAGGGTGCTGGTGAAGCCGAGGCGGCGGTAGAGCCGCACCGCCCCGACGTTGTCCGGGTAGACACCGAGCGCGACGGTGTCGTGCCGGGACAGCAGCGCCCGGGTCATCCCGGCGGTCAGCGCCGCGCCCAGCCCTTGGCCCCGCTGGTCGGGGGCGACGGTCAGACCGGCCAGGAACCCGATGTCACCCCGGCTGCGGTCCGCGCCGCAGGCCACCAGCCCGTCGCCGGACCGGATGCCGTACCAGTCGACGACCGTCGGGTCGCCCGGGCGGGTGGTGGTGGTCGGGAACGACCGGTCCACGAGCGCCTCCAACGCAGGGCGGTCGGCGTCGGTCAGCCGGACGACCCGCTGCTCGTCCGGCTGCGGCGGGGGAGCGACAGTGGTCCAGTGGAAGTCCCAGTCGACGTGCTGCGCCACCGCCACCCGCCCGATCGCCAGGGCGGGGTCGAACCGGGGCAGGTGCAGCCGGTTCCCCGGCCGCAGCAGCCCTTCGGCGATCAGTGCGGCGCAGAGGACCAGTGCCGGGCCGGCGGGGCCCACGGCGTCGGCGCCGAAGCCGCGCTCGGGAGGCAACAACCACAGGACGGCGCCATCGCGTTGCCAGCCACGCGCCGGGATGCCCGGCGAGAGCGAGTGCCGGACGAACGGGTGCCCGCCGGCGGCGGCCAGGATCGTGGCCCGGTCGTGCAGCTCCTGGTCCTCGATGATCATGAGACCAGCCTAGAAGCCGGCGTACGGCCGACCGCGCCGGCCCAGGGATGCGCCCCATTCGCACCTCGCGCGGGTGCCGTAGGCCCAAGATCGTCACAACTTCGGGGATGGTGCTGCTTCGCACGCGCCGGAGACAGCAATATCGCCGAAGTTGCGCGGATCTTGACAGCGGCCCTGGCGACGCGGCGGCCCGAGCGGCACGGGCGTGCGGCCGATCCACGGTGGAGATTGGCGAGTCGACCGATTGGGTACATCACGCGCCGACCTACTGGGAACCCCCACCGGAGGACCGACATGCTCGCCATTCTCGCGGCCATCGTCTTTGGCTTCGCCCTGCTGATCGACCTGCTCGACACCAACTTCGGCGCGCCCGACCTGTTCAACTGGAACACCCTCGTGCTCATCGGCCTCTTCCTGCTCGCGCTCTACCTGGGCGGCGTCGGCAGCGGGCCGCGGGGCAGTGGTGGCGGTCGCTGGTACCGGGGTCGCCGCCCCGGTCGTGGCTGACCGAGACCGATCAGCGATGGCCCGGCCCGTAGCGCGATTCCGGCGTCTCGGGTCGGGCCCGGTACTGTCTTCGTGATGGAGTCCGACGCTCTCTTCTCCCTCGGTGCACCCACCGGGTCGCGTGCCGCGCCCGAGGGTCCCGCCGGTGTCGACGGCTTCACTCCGGTAGCGGACGATTCGCCCCTGCCTGTCCGCATGCGACCCGCGAGCCTGGACGAGTTGATCGGGCAGGACCACCTGCTCGCCCCCGGCGCGCCGCTGCGGCAACTGGTCTCCGGCGGTGCGCCGATGTCGGTCATCCTCTGGGGGCCGCCGGGCAGCGGCAAGACGACAATCGCGCACCTGGTGGCCGGCGCCACCGACCGCCGCTTCGTCGCCATGTCGGCGCTCTCCGCCGGCGTCAAGGACGTCCGTGCGGTGATCGAGACGGCCCGTCGCCAGCGCCGTTCGGGCGGCCCGCAGACGGTGTTGTTCATCGACGAGGTGCACCGGTTCAGCAAGACCCAGCAGGATTCGCTGCTCGCCGCCGTCGAGGACCGTACGGTCACGCTCCTCGCGGCGACCACCGAGAACCCGTACTTCTCGGTCATCTCGCCCCTGCTCTCGCGGTGCGTGCTGCTCACCCTGCAACCGCTCGACGACGACGCCGTACGCGGTCTGCTGCGGCGCGCGGTCGCCGACGAGCGCGGCCTGGGCGGCACGCTCACCCTGGCCGCCGACGCTGAGGACCACCTCGTTCGGCTCGCCGCCGGTGACGTCCGCAAGGCGCTGACCGCGCTGGAGGCGGCGGCGGCCTCGGCCACGGCCCTCGGTGCCGGGCGGATCGACCTGGCCACCGCCGAGCAGGCGGTCGACGTGGCGGCGGTGCGCTACGACCGCGACGGCGACGCCCACTACGACGTGGTCAGCGCCTTCATCAAGAGCATGCGCGGCTCGGACGTGGACGCCGCGGTGCACTGGCTGGCCCGGATGCTGGTCGCCGGGGAGGACGCCCGGTTCATCGCCCGCCGGCTGGTCATCTTCGCCAGCGAGGACGTGGGCATGGCCGACCCGACCGCACTGAGCGTGGCCACCGCCGCCGCGCACGCGGTCGAGTACGTCGGCCTGCCCGAGGCGCAGCTCAACCTGGCCCAGGCCGTGATCCACCTGGCCACCGCGCCGAAGTCGAACTCGGCCACCACCGCGATCGGCGCTGCCATCGCCGACGTCCGGGCCGGTCGGGGTGGCCCGGTGCCCCGGGGGCTGCGCGACGCGCACTACGCCGGCGCGCGCGGGCTGGGTCACGGCACCGGATACCGCTACCCGCACGACGACCAGCGCGGCGTGCTCACCCAGCAGTACGTCCCCGACGACCTGGTGGGCGTGGACTACTACCAGCCCGGCCCGCACGGGGCGGAACGGTCCGTGGCGACGCGGCTGCCGCTGCTGCGCCGGATCGTACGCGGGCTGCCGGTCCCACCGGCCCGTCCGGAAGGTCCGGCCGCCGGTTCCCCCGCGACAGCCACGCCGGCCGCGGGGGAACCGGTAACGCCGCAGCCCGCGACGGCGCTTGCTGGTCGGAACGGCCGGGCGGCCACGGACGTGGACGGTGCCGGCACGACGCAGGACGGCGGCACGAACGCCGCAGGAGAGGGTCAACAGTGAGATCGCGTGGTGCGGACCGCCCCGACGAGGGCCCGGACGAGCGGCGTGATCCGCGCGCCAAGGGCCGCCGTTGGGGCCGAGGCCGAGCCGAGGCCGAGCCGGAGGAGCCGGTAGCCGGCGAGGAGTTCGGCTGGATCGACGATCTGCGCTCGGCCAAGCAGCAACGGGGCGAGTTGGGCCCGGACGGGGTCCCGACCGAGCCCGCGCCCCCGCGTGCCGGCGTGCCGGCGCCTCCGGACGCGCCGCCCGGCCCGCGCCGGCCGGACGCCGAGGCCGCCGGCCCGCGCCGGCCCGTCGACGGACCCTGGCCCGGCGAGGCGCCCCCGCCCGGTCGTCGTCCGGACGCCCGCCCGCCCGCCGACCGGACGCCGGTCGAGCGTCCGCGTGAGCCCGGACCGGCCGGCGCCCCCGGCCAACCGGCGCCGCGTGGCACCCAGCCCGTGCCCGGCGTCGACCCGCGCGCCGCCGCAGGACCCCGCACGCCGCCGGTCGGCCGCCCCGGCGGCGGTGACCCGGCCGACCCCGCCGGCCCTCGCGCCAGAGGCGTCGACCCGCGCGACCCGGCCGGCCCCCGACCGAGGGGCGGCGTTCCCACCGGCCCCGCGCGAGCACGACCGACCGTGGGGCCGTCTGGCCCGCCCCCGGTCCCACCGGTCGTCGGCACTCCGACCGGCCCCCGTCCCGAGGTGGCCGCGCCGGCCGGCCGGGCGGAGGCCGTGCCGCCGCTGCGCCGGCCCGAGGCCGTACCGCCGGGCCGTCCACCCGCGCCCGAGCCGGGTCCGGGCGGCCGGCCGCTCGGCGGTGACGGTCCGCAGCCCGGACGGCGTACGCCCGACCCGGCACGACCCGCCGCCGGTGGCGCCGCCCGCTTCGACGGACCCGTGTCCGGTGTCGCCGCCCAGGTCGCCGACGGTCTGCGACCCGACCCGGCGGTCGCCGACGACCCGCGTACGGCCCGCCGCCGTCCCGGGCCGGTCGACCCGGGAGCGCCGGAGCCGCCCCGCCCCGCCGGGGGCGGCCGCCGTCGGGCCGCCGAACCGGACGAGCCGGTGGTGCCCCGCTCGGGCAACGCCCCGCCGCTGCCCGACGGGTCGCCGAGCGGCCCTCTCCCCACCGGCGGCACGGCCACCGACGGCACCGGCCGCCGTCGGGCGGTCCCCGACGAGCAGGACCGGCGCGCGACGACCGGCGGTGAGCCGCAGCCGGAACGCCGGGACCGTCCGGAGCGGCCGGCGGACTGGCTGCGTCAGGCCGGCCGGCTGCCGCACACCGACCCGGGCCTGCCGGTGGTCAACCGTCGAGGGGCCGGCGGGCAGCCCGCGGAGCGGCCCGCCGCCCGCCGTACCGGCCCGCCGCCCGCGGGTGACCTGAACGACCGCTCCGGCGGCCCGTTGGCGGTACCGGATCCGGCTGCGGAGCGCGCCACCGGCCGCCGGGCCGCCGGACCGCCCACCGACCCGGGCGCGGACGCTCCCGCCGGCCGCCGGCCCGCCCGCACCCCGGAAACCACCGGCGAGCACCCGACCGGTGCGGTGCCGCAGCCGCCGGCCCCCGGGGAGCGCCCCGTCGGCCGTCGCGGTGCTCCGGGCACCGTCGGGGACCCGATCAACCGTCGCCGCCGCCCGTCGGCCGAACCCCCTGCCGAGGGGCGGCCCGGACCGGTGGGCGAGCGCGGTGACGACCCGTACGCCGGTCCGCCCGGTGGCGGACGACCCGCACCCGGCGCGCCGGTGCGGGGTGCCCGTTCCGGCCCACCCGGTGGCCGGGCCCGGCTCGCGCCCGGCGACGCGCCGGTCTCCGGCGCCGGCCGCCGTGGCCCCGACGGCCCACCCCGACCCGGCGTCACCCGCCCCGACGGTCCGGCGCGCGCGGCGGTCCCGCCGGGCGCCGGCCCCGACGGTCCGCCCGGCCCACGCCTGGATGGTCCGCCCCGGTCCCGCCCCGACGGTCCGGCCCGCGCGGCGGTCCCGCCGGGCGTCGACGGCCCGGCCCGCGCCGCGACGCCGCCGCCGGGCGCCGGTCCGGACGCTGCGGCCCGCGCCGCCGTCCCACCCGGCGTCGATAAGCAGGGTGCGGCGCGGGCGGCGGTACGACCGGGCGTCGGCCCGGACGCTCCACCCCGACCTGGTACGGCCCGGCCCCGCCCGGACGCTCCGGGCCGGGCGGCGGTCCCGCCGGGCGTCGGCCCGGACGGCGCACCCCGCCCGGACGGTCCACCGCGTCCGGACGGACCGGCGCGCGCCGCCGTTCGCCCCCCGGGTGTCGCCCAGCCGCCCGGCGGCGACGTCCGCACGGGTGCCGAGCCGCCCGGCCCGGGCGCACCGGTGGCCGCGCGTGCCGCCGCCCCGCGGCCGACGGACCGCGCCGCGGGTCGGGCGCTGCCGCCGCCCCGCGCGGGTGGCCGTCCCGAGCCCAGTGGTGTCGCTCCCGTGCCACCGCCGGGTCGTACCGGCGAACCGGTCGCCCGGGCCGCCGTCGTGCCACCGGGCCCGGCGGGTCCCGCGGACCGGCCGCCCGCCGAGCCGACCGACGAGCCGGCGCTGCGTGCGGCCGGCCAGGACGTCGCCGACGACGAGGACGCGGCCCCGGGCGCCCGGTCCGACCAACACCGGCAGTCGCGCGAACGACGTCGGCTGCGGGTCGCCGTGCTGGCGCTGGTCAGCGTCGTGCTGCTCGGCGCGGTGCCGCTCTTTTTCGGCCTCCGTACGCTCAGCCGGGACCCGGTCTTCGACAACCTGGACCAGCTCGACGTGCCCGGGTGGGCCGCGGCCAAGACGGTCGACGACGTCAGCGGCAGCCGCTGGTGCCTGCTCGACTGCCGACTGCGCGAGCGCACGGTCACCTCGGAGAAGTCGCCGGAGGAGACGGCGAAGGTCTACGAGGAGGCGCTGCGCGCCGACGGCTGGCGGCCGTGGAAGGTGAGCCGCTGCCCCGAGCAGGAGACCAAGGGCAGCTACACGTGCTGGCGTCAGGACGAGCTGACCCTCGACCTGTGGGTGCGTGCGCCGGCCTGCGTGCCGCCGCCGGTCGACGGGGAGCCGGCGATCGTGCCGTCTCCCGAGCCGTCGGCCGCTGCGGGGGAGTGCGCCGGCTCGTTGGTGTCGGTGAAGGTGCGCAACGCGATCGACGACGAGCGGACCAGGCCGCAGCCCAGCACCGATCCGTCACTGACCGGCGAGGATCCGTTCCCGACGGTCAGCGGGGATCCGCTGGGCGACGTGACACCCTCACCGTCCTGAGCCGCTCTCCATCACGGACGGTAGGGTCTGGGGCTGGCGGGCCGCCCACGCCCGCCGGCCGGCGACGGCCCGGTGGGTTCGGTGGGCACCACGGTTGTGCGTTCCGGGGACGTCGGGTCCGGCGGAAATCTGCTTGAGGAGGACACGCGTGGGCGACATTCTGGCGGTCGCGGCGCTGATCGCGGCGAGCGCGTTCGCGGTGCTGGTGCTCATCCTGACGCTGCCGATCCTGCGGCTGCGGCACACGGTGGACGCCACCACCCGGATGATCAACGACCTCAACGACCGGACGGCACCGCTGCTCGGCGACGTCAACACCACGGTGAAGAACGTCAACGTCGCCCTCGAGCAGGTGCAGACCTCGCTCGACGGCGTGAACCTGCAGCTGGCCAAGGTCGACACGATGACCAGCCACGCCCAGAACGTCACCGCCAACATCGCCAACCTGGCGACGGTGGTCTCCGCCGCGGCCGCGAACCCGCTGGTCAAGGTGGCCGCCTTCGGCTACAGCGTGCGCCGGGCCGCCGCCAGCCGCCGGCACGCCGAGACCGAGCGCGAGGTGCGCGACACCATCAAGCAGCAGCGGCGGGCCGCCCGGCGCGGCAACCGTTGACCCATCCGGCCACAGGAGGTAGCGCGACATGAGGCGGTTGTTCTGGCTCGGCATCGGCGTGGCCGTGGGCGTGGTGGTGGTCCGTAGGGCGACCCGGACCGCGCAGGCGTACACCCCGGCCGGCATCGCCAGCTCGTTGTCGGAATCCGCTGGCAGCCTGGTGGAGTCGGTGCGTAGCTTCGTGGAAGACGTGCGGGTCGGGATGGCCGAGCGCGAGCAGGAGATCCACCAGGCGTTCGTCCAGGGCGAGGCGTTCGACGACCAGTTCGCCGAGCTGCGGGAAGACCCGCGGATCGGCGATCGAGAGATTTTTCCGGAGGAACACCAGCGATGAAGACGGCGGAAATCAAGCGGCGGTACCTCGCGCACTTCGAGGCGAACGGTCATGCCGTGGTGCCGTCCGCTCCGCTGCCCGCCATCAGCGACCCGAACCTGCTGTTCGTCAACGCCGGCATGGTGCAGTTCGTGCCCTACTTCCTGGGCCAGCAGACCCCGCCGTATGAGCGGGCGGTGAGCGTGCAGAAGTGCATCCGCACCCCGGACATCGACGAGGTCGGCAAGACCAGCCGGCACGGCACGTTCTTCCAGATGAACGGCAACTTCTCCTTCGGCGACTACTTTAAGGCCGGTGCGATTCCGCTGGCCTGGGAGTTGTCCACGAAGCCGATCGCCGAGGGCGGTTACGGGCTGGATCCGGAGCGGATCTGGCCGACGATCTACCTCGATGACGACGAGGCGTTCGAGATCTGGCGGTCGGTGGGTGTGCCGGCCGCGCGGATCGTGCGTCGGGGCAAGGCGGACAACTTCTGGTCCATGGGCATCCCCGGGCCGTGCGGTCCGTCGTCCGAGCTGTTCTACGACCGGGGCCCGGAGTACGGCGCCGAGGGCGGTCCGGCGGTCGACGAGGACCGGTACATGGAGTACTGGAACCTCGTGTTCATGCAGTTCGAGCGGGGTCCGGGCACCAACAAGGAGGACTACCCGATCCTGGGTGACCTGCCGGCGAAGAACATCGACACCGGCATGGGCCTGGAGCGGATGGCCTCGATCCTGCAGGGCGTCGACAACCTGTACGAGATCGACGAGGTCCGGCCGATCCTGGCCCGGGCGGCGGAGCTGACCGGCAAGCGGTACGGCGCGCACTCCGGGCACGTGGCCAGCGAGTCGCACCCGGACGACGTCCGGCTGCGGGTGGTCGCGGATCACGTGCGGACCGCGCTGATGCTGATCGGCGACGGCGTGACGCCGAGCAACGAGGGCCGTGGGTACGTGCTGCGGCGGATCATGCGCCGGGCGATCCGGTCGATCCGGCTGCTGGGCTGGCAGGACCGGGCGCTGCCCGAGCTGCTGCCGGTGGCGCGGGACTGCATGGCGCCGTCGTACCCGGAGCTGGCGACCGACTTCGACCGGATCGCGCAGTACGCGTACGCGGAGGAGGAGGCGTTCCTGTCGACGCTGCGTGCCGGGACGACGATCCTGGACACGGCGATCGCCGAGACCCGCTCGGCGGGCGGCACGGCGCTGTCCGGGGCGAAGGCGTTCCAGCTGCACGACACGTACGGCTTCCCGATCGACCTGACCCTGGAGATCGCGGCCGAGCAGGGCCTCAAGGTCGACGACGAGGGTTTCCGCCGGCTGATGGCCGACCAGCGGACCCGGGCCAAGGCGGACGCGCAGGCGCGCAAGACCGGGCACACCGACGTCTCGGCGTACCGGTCGGTGCTCGACGAGGGTGGCCCGGTGACGTTCACCGGCTACAGCGAGGTGGCCCGCGAGTCGCGGGTCCGGGCGCTGCTCGGCTCGGACGGCCCGCGCGCGGCGGCGACCGAGGGTGAGACCGTCGAGCTGGTGCTCGACACGACCCCGTTCTACGCCGAGGGCGGCGGCCAGCAGCCCGACCACGGCATCATCACCGTCGGCGACGGTCAGGTCGAGGTGCTGGACGTGCAGCAGCCGGTGCCGGGGCTGATCGTGCACCGGGCCCGCGTCATCCGGGGTGAGGTGCACCCCGGTGACACCGGCTACGCCGAGATCGACACCACCCGGCGGCGGGCGATCTCCCGGTCGCACACGGCCACCCACCTGGTGCACCAGACCATGCGCAACTTCCTCGGCGAGTCGGCCACCCAGGCGGGTTCGCTGAACGCGCCGGGCCGGCTCCGGTTCGACTTCAACACCCCGACCGGGGTGTCGCCGACCGTCCTGCGGGACGTGGAGCAGCAGGTCAACGAGGTGTTGCTGGCCGACCTGGAGGTGCACGCCTTCATCACCTCGCTGGACGAGGCGCGGCGGATCGGCGCGATGGCGCTGTTCGGCGAGAAGTACGGCGAGGAGGTGCGGGTCGTCGAGGTGGGCGACTACGCCCGGGAGCTGTGCGGTGGCACGCACGTGGCCCGCTCGGCGCAGCTCGGCCTCGTGAAGATCCTCTCCGAGTCGTCGATCGGCTCCGGCGTCCGCCGGGTCGAGGCGCTCGTCGGTATGGACGCCTTCGGTTTCCTGGCCCGCGAGCACCTGCTGGTGTCCCGGCTGGCCGAGCTGTACCGGGTGCCCAACGAGCAGGTCGCCGACCGGGTCGAGCAGACGGTCACCCAGCTCCGCGACGCCGAGAAGGAGCTGGAGAAGCTGCGCGCCCAGCTGGTGCTCGGTGGGGCGGGCGCGCTCGCCGCGCAGGCGAAGGACGTGCGCGGGGTGGCGTACGTCGGGACCGAGGCGCCGGAGGGCGCGGCCGGTAACGACGTACGGACCCTGGCGCAGGAGATCCGCGGCAAGATCGACCCGGCGCGGCCGGCGGTGGTCGCCGTGGCGGCCCGGGCGAACGGCAAGGCGTCCCTGGTGGTGGCGGTCAACGCGGCGGCCCGCAGTCGCGGCCTCGCCGCGTCGGACCTGGTGAAGGCGGCGTTCTCCGGGCGCGGCGGGGGTAGTCCCGACCTGGCCCAGGGTGGCGGCCTGCCCGCGACCGAGGCGCCGAACCTGCTGCTCACCGTCGAGAAGGCGATCACCGAAGCGTGATGGACGGTCAATGTCGACCAGGGCGGACCGAATGGTCCGCCCTGGTTCGTCGACAGCCCATGGGTGGCCCACGGTGACCGGGCTGACACGCGGAGTTCGCCTCGGTGTGGACGTCGGTCAGGTGCGCGTCGGGGTGTCCCGCTCGGATCCGCACGGCGTGCTGGCCACGCCCCTGGTGACCCTCGCCCGTGATCTCACCGCCGCGCCGGAGGCGGTCCCGAGCGACATTGCCCAGCTCAAGGCCCTGGTGGCCGAGCACGAGGCGGTCGAGGTGGTCGTCGGGCTTCCGGTCAACCTGGCCGGCAAACACGGCCCGGCGGCGCTCAGCGTGAAGGCGTACGCTGACCGTTTGGTCAATGTGATAGCGCCGGTTCCGGTAACGCTCACTGACGAGAGGATGTCGACCGTGGTCGCTTCTCGTAGGCTTGCCGAACGTGGCGTACGTGGCAAGCGTCAACGTGCGGTTGTCGACCAGGCGGCCGCGGTGGAGATCCTGCAGAGCTGGCTGGACGCACAGCGGAGGCGGACGTAATGATCGACGATCTGGACCTTGGGTTCGACGAGCCGGAGCGGGGTGAGAAAGGGCGGCACCGGCGCAGCTTCCGGAAGCGCAAGTCAGGCTCCGGCGGTGGCCGGGGCAAGACGTTCCTGGCTCTGCTGATGGCCCTGGTCCTGCTGGGCGCCATCGGTGGCGGCGCGTTCTACGGGTTCGACCGGATCCAGAACTACTTCGTCACGCCTGACTACGACGGCGCCGGGTCGGGTGAGATCACCGTCGAGATCAAGAACGGCGCGTTGCTGGCCGACATGGCCGACGCCCTGGTCGCGGCCGACGTGGTCAAGAGTCAGAAGGCGTTCATCGAGGCGGCCGAGGCCAACTCGCGCAGCAAGAACATCCAGCCGGGCACGTACAAGCTCCGCAAGCAGATGAGCGGCGCGAGCGCGGTGACGGCGATGCTCGACCTGAAGAACAAGATCGTCAACGGGATCACCATCCCCGAGGGTCGTACCAGCAAGAACATCTACAAGCTGCTCTCCGACAAGACCAAGATCCCGGTCAAGGAGTTCGAGGCCGCCGCCAAGGACCCGGAGGCACTCGGCATCCCGGACTGGTGGTTCAAGCGCGAGGACGGCAAGAAGGTCGTCAAGTCCGTCGAGGGCTTCCTCTACCCGGACACGTACGAGATCCCGCCGAAGGCCACCGCCGAGACCGTCCTGAAGCTGATGGTGGACAACTTCCTCTCGGTGACCGGTGAGATGAAGTTCGCCGACCGGGTGCAGAAGGAGCGGGGCGGCGTCAGCCCGTACGAGGCGCTGATCGTGGCGTCGCTGGCCCAGGCCGAGGCGGGCAACAAGGACGACCTCGGCAAGGTCGCCCGGGTGGCCTACAACCGGGCGTACGGCGAGTTCCCGTGCAACTGCCTGGAGATGGACGTCACGGTCAACTACTGGTTGGAGTTGACCGGTAAGCCGACCAAGACGTCTGCGGAGATGAAGCAGTCGGAGCTGCTCGACACCACGAGCCCGTACAGCCGCAAGCTGAAGGGCATGATTCCCACCCCCATCAACAACCCCGGCAAGCTGGCGCTGGAGGGTGCGATGGACCCGCCGGTGGGCAAGTGGCTGTACTTCGTGGCGATCGACAAGCAGGGGCACTCCGCCTTCGCCGAGACGTACGAGGAACAGAAGCGCAACGAGGCCCGGGCCAAGGAGGCCGGCGTGATCTGACACCGCCCCTCTCTGTTGCCGGTCCATCGTCATGCCGCGCCGACGGGGCAGCGCGTTCCGCTCCGGCCTCCTAGACTGCCGCTGTTCGTATCGACAGTCGTGAGAACGGGGGAATGGTTGTGGCTACGAAGAGATGGACGGCGCGAGCGGGAGCGGTCGCCTCGACGGCTATGGTGCTGCTTGCCTTCGCCGCGGTGCCGGCACAGGCCGCCGAGGTCACCAGAAGCACGACCGGAGCCGCAGGTCGGGCCGTCTACATCAAGAATGGCGACTGGGACCTCTACGCACGGGACCCCCTGACCGACGGGCACTGCGCCCGTTGGCAGGAGCGCGCTCCGGGGAGCAGCTCGTGGTCGTGGAAGGGCAACTCGATCTGCACCTCGTCGGAGGGGTGGGCGGCGTTCGCCCGATCGGGCTACTCCTACCGGGTCTGCCGCACCGGTATCGGCAACTGCTCGTCGGTGGCCACCCTGCCCTGACCGAGCATCGTCGATCGAGGTTGGCTGACGAGCTGGCCGCGACACCGTAAAAAGGCTCCCCTCTCCCTCGACCAGGAATCGGTCGCGGTGGAGAGGGGAGCCTTCCGGTGTCAGTGCCTACGGTCGTGCGTCAGTGGCTCGTGCCGGTCCAGGAGCCGGTGCGCGGGTTCAGGAACGTCCACACGCCGTTGCTGTTCTGCTTGCGCAGCGCGAACGTGCGGTTGTAGCCGTAGTAGAAGTACCCGGTCTGGGTGCTGGTGTCGTAGCCGGTGTTCCGGTTGACCGCGCCGTACGCCTTGCCCCAGGTCTGCGGCCCGACCTGCCCGTCGACGCCGATGTTCATCACGTCCTGCCAGGTCCTGGTCTTGGCGGCGGTGTTGGAGCCGAACTCGCCGTCGATGAAGCTGGTGCCGACGGTACCGCTCAGGTCGTCGGCCCAGATGATGGCCTGCCAGAGCCGCACGATGTTGCCGGCCCGCACGCACGAGCTGGAGTTGCAGAGCTGGTGGTTGTCCGACCAGCTGCCGGCCGCGCTGTCCGCCCGTGCGGGAGCCCCGGCCAGCAGCGTCATGCTGAGGGCCGCGGCAACCGCGATGAGGACGCGCAGAATCCGTTTGTTCATGGTTCCCCCCTGTTGACGATCGATCGTCCTGCCTCAGAAGCTTTCACCGACGTCGATGAAGCGTCAAGTGGATACCACCGTCGCGGTCGGCGGCGGCTGGTGCGGTGCGCCCGGCGGTGGGTAGGGTCGGGGCGACGTGGACGGGGGGCGGAGATGACGCGGACCGGGGCGGCCCGCCGGGCCGCGGTGCTGGGCAAACCCATCGCGCACTCGCTCTCCCCGGTGATCCACACCGCCGGTTACGCCGCCGCCGGGCTGGCCGGGTGGTCGTACACCCGGATCGAGTGCGCGGCCGCGGAGCTGCCGGCCCTGGTCGCCGGCCTGGGCCCGGAATGGGCCGGGTTGTCGGTGACCATGCCGGGCAAGGAGGCGGCGCTCGCGGTGGCCGACGCCGCGTCGCCTGTCGCCGTCGCCGTCGGCGCGGCCAACACGTTGGTACGACGAGACGACGGCTCCTGGTACGCGGACAACACCGACGTCGGCGGCATGGTGCAGGTGCTCACCGACGCCGGGGTGGTGTCCGGCGGGACGATGACGGTGCTCGGTGCGGGCGGAACGGCCCGCGCCGCGCTCGCCGCAGCCGCGCGGCTGGCCTGCCCGTCGGTGACGGTGGTGGCCCGTCGGGCCGAGGCGGTCGACGAGCTGCGACCGGTGGCTGATGCGCTCGACCTGGCCCTGACCGGCGCCGGCTGGTCCGAGGCTGCCCGGCTGACCGACGCGGACGTGGTCATCTCCACGGTGCCGAAGGGCGTCGCCGACCCGCTCGCCGGCACGACGACGTGGCGGCCGGGTGGCGTCTACTTCGATGCGCTCTACGACCCGTGGCCGACGCCGATGGCCGACTCGGCCGTCGCAGCCGGGCTACGGGTCGTCTCTGGTCTGGACCTGTTGCTGGCGCAGGCGGTCGGCCAGTTCGAGCAGTTCACCGGCGTTGCCGCGCCGGTCGAGGCGATGCGTGAGGCGCTGGTGGCGGCCCGCCGCTGATGACGCACGCAGAAGGCCCAGCGGTCCCCGAGCCACCGTTCCTGTCCGGCTAGGCAAATGCCGTCCGTGCGGGTTGAGCTTGGCCATGTCCCCGATCGCGTCGAACAGGTACCCCGCCATCTCGATCGCCAGCCCGACCGGGTCGTCGTCGTACACCGCTCGCAAGGTAAGTCGGGCGGTGGGGCGTGAGCGGCGGCGGTAATGCTGATGAGTGTGATGCCTGTGAGTCATCTAGATGACTCACAGGCATCACACTCATCAGGGTGTTGTCGCCGCCGGTCGCATGGCTGGCGGTCGCGAAGACGCACGGTGTGCCTGAAGCGGGTGCAGTCGTTGACGTTGCCGCCCGAGAGCACGAACGCCAGAGTCCGACTCAGTCCATCGAGGCACGTGCTATATCCTGCCCCACCAAGATCCTTTGAAGACACCGCCTAGCGCCCGATCGACGCCTTTGATCGTTCCGCAGGGCTTCCGCTGGCAGTCTCTTCGTGATGCTCCTCCGTCGGAGGCATTGATGTCCGTCCTGGTGTTTCTCGCCATCGGTGCCCTCAGCGTCCTGGCGCTGGTCGCCGTGCTCGCGTACGGCTCACTTGGATGGCCCCTCGTCGCACACCCTCGTTCCGCGTGGATCCTTAGCTGACGGTTAAGACGCGCTTACGGAAAACTGTCCTACCGACGACATGCCCTGGTCATCGATACGCTGCTCACGGTTATCGCACCAGACACAGGGAGTCTTCCTTGACCAGGCACGGACTGCACCGCATCACCCGGTTCCGCAACGGCCCCCGACGCAAGGCGATCGCCATCGGCGTCGTCGGTGGTTCGGTGGTGGCCGGCATCGTCGCGACCATGATGCCTCTGCTGGCCAGCGACGACCTGTCGATCCGCGCGGTGGCGGACACCACCGCGACGATGGTCTCGCAGGACGGTGACAACTCCACCAAGGGGACCCTGGCGACCTGCGCGGCGCGCTGCGACGGCAACCCGCGCGGCGGCCGGGAGGCGGTCGTCGAGTTCGCGGTGACCACCCTCCCCGCCGCCGCCGTCAACGTCCGGGCGACGCTGCGCATGCACGCCTGGCAGCAGTTCGGCGCGACGGTGACCGCGTACGCCTCGTCGGTGAGCGCCCGCGAGGCGCGACCGGCCCCGGCGAAGGCGGGAGCCGTGTTGGACGCCGTGACCGGTGTGGCCAAGGGCGTCAACGAGTGGGACGTCTCCAAGCTGGTCACCGGTAACGGCACCTGGACGGTGTCGCTGGCCCAGACCGGCCTGGAGACCCGGGTCTACTGGGCGTCGGTCGAGAACCGCAACTCCGACCTGCGACCCAGCCTGGTGATCAGCTACGACCTGGGTAGCGGGCCGACGTCGGCGCCGACCACCCGACCCGCGCCGACGCCCACGATCGCACCGACCACCGCCGCGCCCCGGCCCACGCCGACGGTCGCACCGAGCCGTACGCCCACCCCGACCGGGAGTCCCACCCTCCCGTCCGGCAAGTGCGGCCAGGTGTCCGACACGCTGGTGCCCTCCTGCGGCGCCTGGTGGGGGATGTACTCGCCCGCGAACGCCGGCAGCGGCTGGGACCACGGCAAGGCGATCACCGATGTGGAGGCCCAGGTCGGGCGCAAGTTCGACATCGTGCACCGTTACCACGACTTCTCCAACGCCGGCAGCAATGGCGCGTTCCCCGACGCGTACGAGCAGGAGCAGATGCGCCAGGGCCGGCTGATGTTCTTCGCCTGGGAGTCGCGCGACTTCTCCGCCGGTACCACGCTGAAGTGGTCCGACGTCTACAGCGGCCGGCAGGACGAGACCATCGACGCGGTCGCCGGTCGCATCCGGGCCGCCAAGGTGCCGGTGTTCATGGGCTTCGACCACGAGCCGGAGGACGAGCCGGGCAAGGGCAGCGACGCCGACTTCGTCCGGGCCTGGAAGTACGTGTACGAGCGGTTCGCCAAGGCGGGCGCGGACAACGCGGTCTGGGTGTGGACGATGATGGGCTGGTCCGGGCACTACTCGCGGTACGCCGGTCTCTACCCCGGCGACCGGTACGTCGACTGGGTGGCGTACGACCCGTACAACTTCCACGTCTGCAACGGCAGCACCGTGTGGAAGAGCCCGAGCACCACCATCGGCGGCTTCTACGACTGGCTCGACCAGAACGGCATCGGTGCGGGCAAGCCCCGGATGCTCGCCGAGTTCGGCACGAACTTCGACGCCAAGGATCCGGGCGCGAAGCAGCGCTGGTTCCAGGAGTTCCCGGCGGCCCTCAAGTCCCACCCGAAGATCAAGGCCGCCATCTACTTCAATTCGCCGGGCATGACGACCCGCACGGCGACCTGTGACATGACGATGAACCACGATGCCGCCTCGGTGGCCGGGTTCAGCCAGGCCGGCAAGGACACCTACCTGCGGCAGCCGACCGGAGGGAGCCGCTGACCCGCGTGACGACACTGTGAACACAGCCGCCGTTCATCGGAGATCCACCAGCTGATCTTCCGGCGTTCTGTCGGCTAGCGGATTCACGCACCGCCCAATCGGCGGATGCGCCTACCAGGCTGGGCGAGGCACGCTACCTCGGGTTCTCATCCATCTTGGAGGCGCAGCGTGCCCACACTCTCGCACTCATGGCGTTTGTCAGGACGACGTCGTACTCGGGCGGGGGTGGTCGCGCTGGCGGTGTTCGCCGCGGTGTTCAGCGCGCCCACGGCCTCCTCGGCGGCGGTGCTACCGGTCCCCGGGACCGCGACTCTGGTGTCGGCGAATCCCGCCGACATCACCCCGCACGCGCGGGACGGTGAGACCCGCGCCTTCGCGCAGGTCGGCAACACCGTGTTCGTCGGGGGCAGCTTCACCCAGCTCCGGCAGACGGCCACGTCCGCGTGGGTCACCCAGCGCTACCTCTTCGCGTACGACCGCACCACCGGCACGATGTCCACCACCTTCCTGCCGGTGCTGGACGGCGCGGTCAACACCCTGATCGCGGGACCCGGCGGCACGCTGATCGTCGGCGGCGCCTTCAAGAACGTCAACGGGGTCTCCCGCAAGAACCTGGTCGCGCTGAACCCGAGTACCGGCGCGATCATCGACAGCTGGGTGGGCCGCTCCGACGGCGGCACCGTCCGTGACCTGGTGCTGTCGGGCAACTGGCTCTACGTGGCCGGCGCGTTCAACTGGCTCAACGGCACCGCGCACTCCGGCCTCGGTCGGCTGAACGCGACCACCGGGGCGATCGACCCGACGTTCTCCGTCGACGCCACCGTCGGGCGGCACAGCACCACCTCGTACGTGTGGACCATCGACGTCACTCCGGACGGCAACACCCTCGCCGTCGGCGGCAACTTCACGCTCCTCAATGACCTGCCGCGCAACCAGATCGCGCTTGTCGACGTCTCCGGAACCCCGACCGTCCTGGACTGGAGCACCGACAAGTACATCGCGCCGTGCGGGGCCCCGACGACCTTCGTCCACTACGTGCAGGACATCAGGTTCGCCGAGGACGGCAGCTGGTTCGTGGTCGGTAGCAACGGTGGCGCCGGCTGGCCGAGCGCGTACTGCGACGCGCTGGTCCGGTTCGAGACCGCCGCCCGCGGTACCGGGCAGCTCGCCACCTGGGTCGACTTCACCGGCAACGACACCATCACGTCGGTCGAGGTGGCCGACAACGTGATCTACCTGGGCGGCCACTTCCGCTGGCTGAACAACCCGAACGCCAGCGACAACGCCGGCGCGGGCGCGATCGACCGCCTCGGCATCGCCGCGGTCACCCCGGCCACCGGCCTGCCGGTGAACTGGAACCCACGGCGCAGCGGCAGCGCCACGATGCCGTCCGGCACCACCGCCTGGGGCTCGGCGGTGCCCGTGCTCTGGAAGGGCTCGGACGGTCTCTACTTCGGGCACAATTCCGACGGCATGGGCGAGGAGTACCACGGTCGCCTGGGCATGTTCCCGTCCGCCGGTGGCCGCACCTTCACGGCGAAGAACCCGCCGAGCGGCAGCACCGGCAACCTCTACCTGGGCGCCGGCGCGGGTGCGGTGTCGAAGGTGCCGTTCGACGGCGTCACCCTGGGCACCCCGACCACCGTCAGCCAGCCGGCCTACACCGCGTCCGGCGCGACCTGGCGGGTGGACGACCGGATCTACTGGTCGCACACCGTGGCCGGTACGCCCACCGGTAGCCGGATCGACGTCTCGCTGTTCAACGGCGGCGCGATCGGCTCGCCGTGGGAGGCCTCGGGCTACAACGACTGGTACAACCCGGCGCTGCTCACCGGCGCCTTCTACCTCGACGGCCGGCTCTACTACACCCGTACCGGCGCCAACAACCTCTACTACCGCTACTTCGAGATCGACGGCAACTACCTCGGCGCCACCGAGTTCGCGCTGCCGACGAGCGGTGTCACCTGGTCGAGCGTGCGTGGCATGGCCTGGGTGGACGGTCGGATCGTCTACGGTGCGACGGACGGCGGGTTGCGCAGCGTCCCGTTCGACCCGACGGCCGCGCCGACCGCGGTGGTCAACGGCACCGCGACGACGCTCATCGCCGCAGCGACGCCCGAGTTGTCCTGGTCGATCCCCTCGATGTTCTTCTCCGTGCAGTAACGGTCAACAAAACGTAACGGAGGATCGGTAGATTGTTCACGTCGGGTCGGCGGCGGTACCACCGCCGCCGACCCCGCGATGTGGGGAGGGGTCGTTGGTCGGCGGCGCTGGATTCCGCGCTAAACGCGTGGTCCACCTGGTCTTCGCGCTCAAACGTGCCTGGTACGGGTTGCGCTATCCACGGCTGACCCTGGGGCGGGACGTGCAGATCCGGGGCCGGATCCGGCTACGTCGGGGGGTACGGGTCACCATCGGCGACCGCACCCGCATCAACAAGCTGGTCCGCTTCGCCGGCCCCGGCGAGGTACGCGTCGGCGCCGACTGTCTGCTCAACGCCACCTGGATCGGCACCTGGACGTCGGTGACGATCGGGGACAGGTGCCTGTTGTCCGACTGCGAGCTGCTCGACAACGACTTCCACAACCTGCCGCCCGACCAGCGGCACGCCCCGCCCAGTCCGGCCACCCGCGCGCCGATCGTGCTGGAGGAGAACGTCTGGGTCGGCGCGCACGCCCTGGTGCTCAAGGGGGTCCGGGTCGGCCGGGACAGCGTCGTAGGGGCGGCCTCGGTGGTGCGTACCGACGTGCCACCGGGCGTCGTCGTGGTGGGCAATCCTCAACAGACGGTGAAGAAGTTCCATGACTGATGCGACGCCCGCCCCCTGGCCATCCGACCCGTCGAGCGCCGGCGCCGCCCGTGTCGTGACGCTCTCCGACCTGCTGCGGGTGCCGATGCACCGGCTGCGGCTGGTGGTCGCGGTCGCCGTGGCCGGCCTGCTCGCCGCCCTCGGCTACGTGCTGCTGGTCCCGGCGGCGGTGACCGCCAGCGCGGTCGTGGCGGTCCGGCCGGTGGTCACCGACGCCTTCACGCCCAGCGGCGCGGGCGCCGACCGCGCCGTCAACATGAACGTGGAGAGTGGACTCGCCACCGGCACCGAGGTGGTGCAGCGGCTCACCAACGCCGTCGGTGGCGCGCCGCGCGACGTCCGCAACGCCCTGGAGGTCGAGGTACCCACCGGCGGGCAGATCCTGCGCTTCACCTACCAGTCGCACGACGCGCAGCGGGCGGTGCAGGGCGCCAACCTCGCCGCGCAGGCCTACCTCGACGTGCGGCGCGCCATGTACGAGCAGCAGCGCGCCGAGATGCTCCGCTCCTACGACGCGAGCATCGCCAAGGTCGTCGCCCAGCAGACCGCCGTGCAGAAGCGCGCGAGCAGCGCCAAGGGCACCGCCGCCGGTGACGCGGCGCTGGCCGAGCTGTCCGGCATCAACAACCAGCTCACCCAGCTCAACGCGGCCCGTACCGAGATCGCCGCGGTCGACGTCAACCCCGGCTGGGTCACCCAGACCGCCGAGCGGGCGCTGGTGTCCTCCGCCGGGCACCGGCCGATCTACCTGGTCGCCGGCCTGCTCGGCGGCGCGCTGATCGGCGTCGTGCTGGCGTACGCGTGGGAGTCGGCGGACCGGCGGGTCCGCTCGGTCACCGACGGCCGGGACGCCACCGGCCTGCCGCTGCTCGGCACGGTACGCCGGCCGCCGTTGCGGGGCAGTCCCCGGGCGGTCGACGCGGACGTCCGCTACGTGGCGATGGCGGTCGCCGAGCGGGTCCGCCAGCCGGCCCGGGTCGCGCTGGTCACCTCCCGCGAGGACGCCACGGCACTCACCGCCGGGCTGGCCGTGGCGCTGGCCGCCGACGGCCGGGAGGTCTTCGTCGCCGACGACAGCGGCCGGGTGGAACGGCTGCGGGCCGCCGTGCTCGCCGACCGTGGGCGGCTGCCCGTCGACCCGTCCCGACCGCTGGTGCCCAAGCCGCGCCCGGCCGGCACCCCGGCGGCCGGCGGTGGTGCCCCCGCCGAGACGTCGGCGACCCGACGGCCCTCGCCGCACCCGCCCGGCAGCCGCCCGTCCACCGACCCGGACGCCACCCTCACCCTGCCCCGGGTCTCGTCCGCCCGCACCGACAACGGCCGGCCGGCGTCGGCGGACGAGGTGACCGTCGGGGTGGGCAGCGTCCGCTTCGGCACCTGGCGGCAGGGCGCCGACCACGGCCTGGTGCTGTTCAACGCGCCACCGGCCGAGTCCGACGAGCGGGGCGTCGCGGTCGCCCGGCAGGGCAGCGCCGTGGTGGTCGTCGAGCGGGACCGTACCCGCCAGAGCGACCTGCGGCGGCTCGTGGAGCGGCTGCGCGCCGCCGGGGTCACCCCGCTGGGCTTCGTCCTCACCCGCAACGGCCGGGCCTGATCGGTGTCGATCACCCGAGCCCCGGCGACCGAGCCGCCGCCCGGCGACACACCGGTCGCCGCCGGGCCGACGCCGCCGACACCGCCGCCCGCCCGGCTGCCGCTCTGGCCGCTGGCGTTGATGTTCGGCCTGGTGCCGCTCTGGTGGGCGCTCGGCGCGTTCTACCTGGGGTGGCCGATGCTGGGGGCGCTGCTGCTGGCGATGCTGCTCACCCGGGGTCGGGTGCCGCTGCCCCCGGTGGCCGGCCTCTGGCTGCTGTTCCTGGCGATCGTGGTCGTCAGCGCCACCCAACTGGCCTCACCGGCCTCGCTGCTGACCTTCGCCCTGCGGCTGGCCTTCTACCTGACCGCGCTGGTGGTCGGGGTCTACGTCTACGTCGCCGCCCGGGAACGCGCCGACCTGGTGGCCGTGCTCACCCCGCTCTGCGCGTTCTGGTTCGCGCTGGTGGTGCTGGGCTGGCTCGGCGTGCTGATGCCCCGGTTCGCGCTGGCCACCCCGATGGAGGTGCTGTTGCCGGCCGGCGTCGCCCGTACCCCGTTCATCCAGGACATGGTGCACCTGACCACCGCGGAGTACAGCCCCCGCTCGCTCAACCCGATCTACCGGCCCGCGGCGCCGTTCGCGTACACCAACAACTACGGCAGCGCGTACGCGATGACCCTGCCCTGCGTGGTGGCGTACACCATGTTGCGCCGTCGCGGCCTGCTGCGGTGGGTGCTGCTGGCGTCGTTGCCGCTGTCGCTGGCGCCCGCGTTCCTCACCCTGAACCGGGCGATGTTCCTCAGCCTCGGCGCGGGGCTCGCCGTGCTCGGGGTGCGCGCCAGCCTGCGGGGCAACGTCCGGGTCGCCGCGTCCATCGTCGGCGTGGTCGTCACCGGCGGACTGGCCACGCTCTTCATCCCGATCACCGAGCTGATCAACAACCGGGTCGACTCCAGCGACACCAACACCGACCGGTTGTCGCTCTACACGGAGGTGATCCGTCGGGTGCAGGACTCCCCGTGGCTGGGCTACGGCGCTCCGGTGAACGTGGACACGGTCTCCGCGGACGCGCCGATCGGTACCCAGGGGCAACTGTGGATGGTGCTGTTCAGCCACGGCGTACCGGCGCTGCTCTGCTTCCTGGGCTGGTTCGTGGCCGCCGCGGTGGTCTGCGCGCGGGCCACGTCGGCGGCCGGTCAGTGGCTCGCGGTGGTGCCGGTGGTCTGCCTCGTGCAGATCCCGTTCTACGGCATGGCCAACCAGAACCTGGCGGTCGCGTTCTTCGCGGTCGGCTTCGCCATGGCGCTCACCGAACGCGAACGCACGCCCCGTCCGCAGCGGTGGCAGCCACCGCTCGCCGCCGGCACGGCGGTGCCGGCGTGACCGCCGCCACCCGACCGCCGGCCGACGCCGGCCGGGACGGCCCGCGCGGCGCGGCGGCGGACACCGGCGCGGCCGAGACGCGCCGCAGCGCCCGCAGCGGGGTGGCCGGGCTGCTCGGCGCGGCCACCAGCGGACTGTTCGGGTTCGTGCTGGCCGTGGTGATCACCCGGGGGTACGGGACGGCCGGCGCGGGCGCGTTCTTCGCCGCGATCGGCGTGGTCACCGTGGCCACCGCGGTCTGCACGCTCGGCGCGGAGACCGGTCTCATGTGGGCGGTACCCCGGCGGCGACTCGGCCCCCGGGGGGACGCGGCCCGGGTGCTGCCGGTGGCGCTGATCCCACCGCTGCTGGTCGGCCTGGCCGTCGCCGGCGTGGGAGCGCTCAGCGCCGACGCGCTCGCTCCCCGCCTGCTGCGCGGCTCGGGCGAAGAGGGCCACGGCCTGTTGACGCTGACCTTCGCCGCGGTGCCCGTGGTGGTGGCGATGACCCTGCTGCTGGCCGCGTTGCGCTGCGTACGACCCATCCGCGCGTACGTCGGCGTGCAGTTCCTCCTGCTGCCGGTGGCCCGCCCGGCGCTGGTCGGTGCCGCCGCGCTGGCCGGCGGCGGACTGCTCGCCGGCATGACCGGCTGGCTGGTGCCGGCGGCGCTGGCGTTGCTGGTCTGCCTGGTGTTGGTGGCCGGACCACTCGGGGTGGGTCGGGGCGCGACGCTGCGACCGACCCGGTCCGACTGGTCGACGTTCTGGCGCTTCGCGCTGCCCCGGGCCGCCTCGGCGGCCATCGACGCGGGCAGCATGTGGGTGGGGGTGCTGCTGACCTCGGTGCTGGCCGGGCCGGCCGACGCGGGTGTGTTCGGCGCGGTCGGCCGCTACGTGCTGGCCGGTCAGCTCGCCATGCAGGGCCTGCGGGTCGCGGTGTCACCGCAGCTGTCCCGGCTGCTCGGGCGCGGTGAGCGGGCCGCCGCGGCGGCCGTGCACCGGCAGTTGAGCAGGTGGGGACTGGTGCTGTCCTGGCCGGTGTACCTGCTGCTGGCGGTGTTCGCGCTCGCGTTCCTGCAGTTGTTCGGCCGGGAGTTCACCGCCGGCGTGCCGGCGATGACGGTGCTGGCGCTGGCGATGCTGGTGAACACCGGCGTGGGCAACGTGCAGAGCCTGCTGCTGATGGGCGGGCGCAGCGGCCTGCACCTGATCTCCACCCTGGCCGGGCTCACCGTGACCGTCTCGCTCGGACTGTGGCTGATCCCCGGCCACGGCGCGACCGGCGCCGCGCTGGCGTGGGCCGCCGGCATCGTCACCGAGAACCTCACCGCCGCCGGCTTCGCCCGCTCGGTGGTCGGTGAACCGCTGGTCGACACCGCGACGCTGCGCGCGGCGGCGGCCACCGTCGGCGGGGTGGGCGTCGCGGCCGTGATCGGTGTGCTGGCCGCGGGGCGGGGCCTGCCCGGCCTCGCGGTGGCGCTCGCCGTGCTGCTGGCCGGCTGCGTCGGCTTGTTGACGTTGCCCCGGGTGCGCGCCGGCATCCGGGTGACCATGAGGCAGATCCGTGGGTCCGACGAGGCGGCCACGGCCGCCGGGCCGGTCCCGGTATCGACGAGAGGCAGGTGAGAGCCGTCGTGGCGTCCATCCGTGACCGGGTCAAGCAGTTGGTGCCGACCCAGGTGACCACCCGGGTGAAGGAGTCCCTGGTCGACTACGGGGTACGCACCAGTGACCGGCGTCCGCTGCCGGACTTCCTGATCATCGGGACGAAGCGGGGCGGCACCACCTCCCTGTGGAACTACCTCATCCAGCATCCGCTGGTGCCCCGGCTCTTTCCCGCGTGGAACACCAAGTCGGCGCACTACTTCGAGGAGCACTGGGCTCGGGGAGAGGCGTGGTACCGCTCGCACTTCCCGACCGAGCGGCAGCGCGACGCGCTCGCGAAGCGGCACGGCGGGCCGGTCCGCGTCGGCGAGGCCGCGCCGCTGTACATGTTCCACCCGCTCGCCGCGCAGCGGGTCGCCGCGCTCATGCCCACCGTGAAGCTGATCGTGCTGCTGCGCGACCCGGTCGAGCGGGCGTACTCGCACTGGAAGGAGCGCCGTACGCACGGCATCGAACCGCTGGACTTCGCGGCCGCGCTGGCCGCCGAGCCGGAGCGTACGGCGGGGGAGCGGGAACGGCTCATCGCCGAGCCGGAGGCGTTCAGCGAGGCGTACGACTGGTACACCTACCGGGCGCGCGGGCGTTATCTGGAGCACCTGGAGCCGTGGTTGGAACGCTTCGACCCCGCCCAGATCCTCTTCCTGCCCAGCGAGGACCTGTACCGCGACTCCCGCGCCACCTACCAGCGCACCCTCGACTTCCTCGGGCTGCCCCGGTACGACCTGCCGAACTTCAAGGTCTACAACGACCGGCGGTCGGCGCCGCTGGAGCCGGCGGTGCGCGCCGAGCTGACCGAGTACTACCGCCCGTACAACGACGCGCTGCGCGAGCGGCTCGGGTTGGACCTCGACTGGGCGGACCGGGCGGCGTGACGACCGGGGTCACCCCGGCCACCGACCCCCGCTCGCGGGTGGACGGGCTGGGCTGGGTGAGTCGCGCGGTGTTCCCGGACGACCGGGTCCACCTGACGCTGGGCGGCGCGGTCCCGGACGGGCAGCGGGCGGTGGCCCGGTACGCCGTGGTGCCGTCGGTGCCACGGGCCCGGTTCCTGGTGCCGCTGGGCGCGCCCCGGGCCGGCGCGGCGTCGCTGCTGGCGTACAACGCGCTGCGGCCGCCGAAGGTGCGGGTGATGCGGGCGGCGCTCGGTGGACTGGCCCGGTTCGGCGCGGCGGGTCTGGCGCCGTTTCCGACGCTGACCGTCTCGGTGCCGGTGGGGGCGCCGGTGGCCGATCTGGTGCTGACCGAGCGGCTCGCCGGCGCGCTGGGCGGCACGCCCCTGCTGGCCGCGTGCGGCGTCCGTCCGCCGGACCCGAACGCCAAACCGACCCTGCAACTGTTCACCGTCGACGGTCGTCCCCGCGGCTACGCGAAGATCGGCTGGAACGACGCCACCCGGGCCCTGGTCACCGCCGAGGCCGCCGCGCTGCGGGCGCTGCGCGCGGTGACCGGGGTGCCCGACCATCCGACGCCGCCCGGGCTGCTCACCGAGACGGCGTGGGCCGGCCAGGCCGTCGCGGTGATCGAGCCGCTGCCGCCGGACGTACGCGGAGTGCCGGTGGACGACCCGCCGCGGATCGCGGCGCTGCTCGCGGTCGCCCGCCGGGGCGACGCGCCCGGTGTGTCGCGCCCGTTGGCGTCGTCGACGTTCCTGGCGCGGCTGGCCGCCCAGGCGCAGCGGGCCACCGGGGCCGCCGGGGCGCGGGCGGTGGCGGCGGTCGACGCGCTGGCCCGTCGGCACGGCGACACGACCGTCGAGTTCGGCCACTGGCACGGCGACTGGGTGCCGTGGAACCTGGGTACGCACGACGGTCGCCTGGTCGCCTGGGACTGGGAGCACAGTGGCCCGGACGTGCCGGTCGGCTTCGACCTGGCCCACGACGCGTTCCAGCGGTCGCTGGTGCTGCGCGGCGAGCCGGCGGCGGTGGCCGCCGTGGCGGTGGACGCGTGGCTCGGGCGACACGGTGGGCGGCTGGGCCTCGACGCGGCGCGGTGCGCGCTGGTGGCCGATGCGTACCTGGTGGAGATGTGGCTGCGTACGTGGCGGCTCGCGGACGCCGGCGCCGGGTGGAACCCCGCGCTGCATCCCGCACTGTTGGACGTCATCGAGAAACGACATAGCGAGTGAACAGGAGAATCCCGACGCCCGGGAGGCGTCACAGAGTGACCACATAATGGCAGGTCGTGACGATGGTCGATGGGCTGTGGGCTCGACAGTGGGCCTCGACAGCTCGGCGGGAGATCGTCGCCTGGTCCGGTCGCGCTATTCAACGACCGCAGAACCTGTGATCTGCTGCTGCCTTGCCTGAACAGGAACTCCAAGCGGACTTGTGGGGAGTCGCGTGGACACGAACAACGACGACGAGTCGCCGGTGCTGCTGCTGGTGGGATCCAGCGGCGGTCACCTGGCCCAACTTCTCGCCCTGCGGCCCTGGTACGAACGGTGGCGGCGCTGCTGGGTCACCTTCGACACCCCGGAGGCGGTGTCGCTGCTGACCGGTGAGGACCTGGTGCCCGCGCACCACCCGACCACCCGGAACGTACCCAACCTGCTGCGCAACGCGCGGCTGGCCTGGCGGGTGCTGCGGCGTCGGCGGGTCGCCGCCGTGGTCACCACCGGCGCCGGCGTGGCTGTGCCGTTCGTGGTGCTGGCCCGCCTGCGTCGCATCCCGACCGTCTACATCGAGGTGTACGACCGGATCGACACCCCGACATTGACGGCCCGGCTCTGCCGCCCGTTCCTGTCCGCGATGCTCGTGCAGTGGGACGAGCAGCGCCGGCAGTACCCGGAGGCCACCGTCGTGGGGACGCTGCTGTGAGCGGGGAGACGGAGATCGCCCGCCGCGACGCCGTCGCCGAGCCGTCCCGGCTGCCGCGTCAGCGCGACACCACATCCGTCGAGCGGCCCTGGCTGCTCGTCGCCGTCGGTACCGACAAGCATCCCTTCGACCGGCTCGTGGACTGGCTCGCGCAGTGGCACGCGCAGGCCGGCCCGGTCGGGCTGACCGTGCAGCACGGGCACACCGTGGCGCCGTCGCTGCCCGGCGCGGTGCCGTTCCTCGGTCACGACGCGCTGCAGCAGGCGATGGCCGACGCCGACCTGGTGGTGTGTCACGGTGGCCCGGCGACGATCCTGGAGGCCCGCCGGCACGGTCACCTGCCCATCGTGGTGCCCCGGGACCCGGCGCGCGGCGAACACGTCGACGACCATCAGCAGCTCTTCGCGCGTCGCCTCGGCGCGGCCGGGCTGGTGGTGCTCTGCGAGACCCGCGAGGAGTTGCACGACGCGCTCGCGGCGGGGCAGGCCGACCCGTCCCGGTACGCGGTCCAGGCCGACCCGGCCGCGCACGAGGCCCGCCGCGCCGCCGTGGCCAGGGTCGGGCAGATCGTGGACGACCTGGTGGCCCGCTCGACCCGGCGCCGACCCCGCTGGCGGACCTGGCCGCGTCCCGGCCGGACGACGAAGGAGACCCGATGACCCGGCAGCCGAGCGTCAGCGTCGTGGTGCCCACCCGGGACCGCCCCGAACTGCTGCGCGCCGCCCTCGCCGCGATCCTCGCCCAGGAGTACCCGGGCCCGATCGAGGCCGTGGTGGTGTTCGACCAGTCCACCCCGGACGAGTCGCTGACCGGCCTGGGCGGGCCGGACCGGACGGTCCGGGTGATCACCAACGGGCGCGCGCCCGGACTGGCCGGCGCGCGCAACAGCGGCACCCTCGCCGCCGACGGCGAGCTGATCGCGTTCTGCGACGACGACGACGAGTGGCTGCCCGGCAAGCTGGCCGCCCAGGTCGAGGCGTTGTCGGCCGACCCGGACGCCGAGTTCGTCTGCTGCGGCATCCGGGTCAGCTACGACGGGCACACCGTCGACCGGGTGCTCGACAAGGACCGGATCACCCTGGACGACCTGCTGCGGGACCGGATGACGGAGCTGCACCCGTCCACCTTCCTGATCCGGGCGACCGCGCTGCGCGACGGCTTCGGCCTGGTCGACGAGGAGATCCCGGGCAGCTACGCGGAGGACTACGAGTTCCTGCTGCGCGCCGCCCGCAGCGCGCCGCTGATCAACCTGCGGACGCCGTCGGTGCTGGTGCGCTGGCACAAGCGGTCGTACTTCGCGCAGCGTTGGGACACCATCTCCGAGGCGTTGCAGTGGCTGCTGCGGCGCTATCCGGAGTTCGCCGGACAACCGGCCGGCGAGGCCCGGGTCACCGGGCAGATCGCCTTCGCCCGGGCTGCCTCCGGCGACAGACGGGGCGCGCTGCGGTGGGCCCGGCACACCCTGCGCCGCAATCCTCGCGAGCCACGCGCCTACCTGGCGCTCGCGGTCGCCGGACGGGTCGTCCGGGCCGACTCGGTGCTGCGCACCCTGCACAAGCGCGGTCGGGGCATCTGATCCGTCGCGCGAATCCGCCCTGCGGACGGTCTCGGCCGTCCGCAGGGCGGGACGCGGCGGGCAGCGCGACGCGCCCGTCGCGCCCCGTGACAGACTGACCGCTGTGTTGCGCTGGTTGACTGCAGGTGAATCGCACGGCCCCGCCCTCGTCGCGCTGCTGGAGGGGGTGCCGGCCGGCATCGAGGTGAGCACCACCGAGATCGCGGGGGAGCTGGCCCGTCGCCGGTTGGGCTATGGCCGCGGCGCCCGGATGTCCTTCGAGCAGGACGAGGTCGAGGTCGTCGGTGGGCTCCGGCACGGCGTCACGCTGGGCAGCCCGGTGGCGATCCGGGTCGGCAACTCCGAGTGGCCCAAGTGGCGCACGGTGATGGCCGCCGACCCCGTCGACCCCGACGAGCTGGCCCGGCAGGCCCGCAACGCGCCGCTGACCCGTCCCCGGCCGGGCCACGCCGACCTGGCCGGCATGCAGAAGTACGGCCACACCGACGCGCGTCCGATCCTGGAGCGCGCCAGCGCCCGGGAGACCGCCGCCCGGGTGGCCGTCGGCACGGTCGCCAAGGCGTTGATCCGGCAGGCCCTCGGCATCGAGATCGTCTCGCACGTGGTCGAGTTGGGGCCGGTGGCCGCGAAGCCCGGGCTGCGGCCGACCCCCCAGGACGCCGAGCGCATCGACGCCGACCCGCTGCGCTGCCTCGACCCCGAGGCCAGCGCCCTGATGGTCGCCGAGGTCGACGCCGCGAAGAAGGCCGCCGACACCCTCGGCGGCGTGGTGGAGGTGCTGGCGTACGGCGTGCCGCCGGGCCTGGGCAGTCACGTGCAGTGGGACCGCAAGCTCGACGCCCGACTGGCCACCGCGCTGATGTCCATCCAGGCGATCAAGGGTGTGGAGATCGGCGACGGGTGGCAGCAGGCCCGTTCCCGTGGCTCGGAGGCGCACGACGAGATCATCCCGTCGGCCACCGGCGTGCGTCGGGTCACCGACCGGGCCGGCGGGCTGGAGGGTGGCATCACCACCGGTGAGCCGCTGCGGGTCCGTGCCGCCATGAAGCCGATCTCGTCGCTCAACCGGGCGCTGGCCACCGTGGACGTCCTCACCGGCGAGCCGGCGACGGCCATCAACCAGCGTTCCGACGTCTGCGCCGTGCCCGCCGCCGCCGTCGTCGCCGAGGCGATGGTCGCCCTCGTGCTGGCCGAGGCGGCCACCGAGAAGTTCGGCGGCGACTCGGTCGCCGAGATCCGCCGTAACCTGGCCGGCTACCTCGACGCGCTGGTCATTCGCTGATGGCGCCGGTCGTCGTGCTGGTCGGAGTGCCCGGCTGCGGCAAGACCACCGTGGGGCAGGCGCTCGCCGTCTCCCTCGGCGTGGAGTTCCGGGACACCGACGCCGACATCGAGCAGTTGGCCGGCAAGACCATCCCGGAGATCTTCATCGACGAGGGTGAGGCGCACTTCCGTGCCCTGGAGCGGGCCGCCGTGGCGGCGGCACTCGCCGCGGGTACCGGTGTGCTCGCGTTGGGCGGCGGCGCCGTGCTGGCCGAGGAGACCCGGGCCGCCCTGGTGGGGCACCGGGTCGTGCACCTCTCGGTGGAGCTGCCGGACGCGGTGAAGCGGGTGGGGCTCGGCGCGGGCCGACCGCTGCTGGCGATCAACCCGCGCGCCACCCTCAAGCACCTCATGGACCAGCGCAAGCCGCTGTACGCCGAGGTGGCCACCGACACGGTGGTCACCGACGGTCGTACCCCGGCCCAGGTCGTCGCCGAGGTAGCCGCGCTGCTCCCGCGCTGACCCTGCCCCTGACCCCACCCCGCCCCGCCTCCGCGCCGATCTTGCAGTTGCTGTGCCGACGTACCGGGGCATTCCCGGTGTCTCGACCACCACAACCGCAAGATCGGCGCGGTGTCAGGCTCGGGCGATCAGGTCGAGCACGTCGGCCAGCGCCTTCGGCTCGCTGAGCATCGGCCAGTGCCCGGTGGGCAGCTCGAACAGCCGGCCGCCGGTCAGGCCGGTGAAGAGCGGATGCCGCTGGGCGATCATCTGCTCCACCACGCTCAGCGGAAAGGTGCTGGCGACCAGGGCGGTCGGCACCGGGCGGCCACCGGTACGCCGTACCGGGTCGGTGGCCGTACGCAGCGGCTGGGGGGTGCTGCGGGCGCGCAGCAGTGTCAACGCCTGCTCGTCCAGGCCGGCCAGGTTCGTCGGGTCGGCCGTCGGATCCCAGGCCGGCGGGGGCAGCAGGTGACCGTTGCCGATCAGGGCGCGCAGTCGCTGCTGCTCCTCCGGCGGCACGGTGTCGAACTGCGCGGTCCCGTCCGGCAGGGGTCCGCTCTCCACGTACACCACCCGGGCGATCCGGTCCGGGATCCGGTCCGCCGCCTGGGCGACCGGCATGCCGCCGCCGGAGTGCCCGACCAGCAAGACGTCGTGCAGGTCCTCGACCTCGATCAGCCGCACGATGTCGGTGGTGTGCGTCTGCAGGTCCACCTCCGGCCCGGCCAGGTGGTCGCGCTCGGCCAGGCCGGTGAGCGTCATCGGGTACACCTCGTGGCCCTGCGCGCGCAGGGCCAGGGTCACGTCCCGCCACGCCCAGGCACCTAACCAGAAGCCCGGTACCAGGACAAAAGTCGCCATCGATCGCTCCTTCTCTCGGTTTACCGGTCGACCGTACGATCGAATCCGGACAGTGTTCGCCCGGTTTGAAGGAGTGGTCCGTGTCACAACCCGCCGGTCGGATGCTGGCCCTGCTCGAACTCCTGCAGAGCCGGCACCGGGCGACGGCCGCTGACCTCGCCGCCCGCCTCGGCGTGGACGAACGGACCGTGCGCCGGTACGCCGCCACGCTGCTCGACCTGGGCATCCCGGTCACCGCCGACCGGGGTCGCCACGGCGGTTACCGGCTGCGTCCCGGGTACAAGCTGCCGCCGCTGATGCTCACCGACGACGAGGCGGTGGCCGTGCTGCTCGGCCTGGTCGTCGCGGAACGGCTCGGGATCGCTTCCGAGCAGCCGGCCACCGCCACCGCGCTGGCGAAGATCCGCCGGGTGCTTCCGGAGCCGCTCGCCGACCGGCTGGCCGCCGTGCAGGAACACCTGGGCTTCACCCTGCCGCGCGCCGGGCGGGAGCACGGTCCGGCCCCGGGCACCCTGCTCGCCCTCGCCTCGGCCGCCCGTCGCGGGCAGCGGGTGGCGCTGAACTACCGCTCCTGGCGCGGCGAGGAGTCACACCGGGAACTCGACCCGTACGGGCTGGTCGTCCACGCCGGCCGCTGGTACGTCACCGGCCACGACCACCGGCGCGGTGAGATCCGCACCTTCCGGTTGGACCGGATCGGCGCCGTGACTCCCCGCTCGGCGACCTTCCGGGTGCCGGACGACTTCGACGCGGTCGCCTGGGTGACCCGTTCGCTGGCCGGGGTGCCGTACGCCCACGAGGTGGAGGTGCTGCTGGAGACCGATCTGGACGCCGTACGTCGCCGCATCCCGCCCACCGTGGCCGAGTTGACCGCCGGCGCCGACGGGGTGCTGTTGCGCGCCCGGGCGGAGAGCCTGCCCGGGATGGCCGTGTTGCTCGCCGGTCTCGGCTGCCCCTTCACCGTGCGGCGCCCGGAGGCGCTGCGCGCCGAGGTGGCCGCGTACGCCCGTCGCCTGGCGGACTGGTCCACCCGGTCAGCAGGTGGACAGCCGCCCGCACCGCGTGCTCCGCTCGACTAGGCTGCCGGCGATGGACGAGGTGACCCGGATTCCGGTCGGCGGCGAACGACCGTACGACGTGCTTGTCGGACGCGACCTGCTCGGCGCGCTGCCGGGGCTGCTGCCCGGCGCGACCCGGGTGGCGGTGCTGCACACGCCCCCGCTCAAGGCCCTGGCCGACGCGATCGGTGAACGGCTGCACGCCGCGGGCGTCGACCCGCTGCCGATCGAGGTGCCCGACGCGGAGTCGGGCAAGCAGATCGACGTGGCGGCCGCCTGCTGGGACCGGCTCGGCGCGGCCGGGTTCACCCGTACCGACGCGGTGGTCGGGGTGGGCGGCGGCGCGGTGACCGACCTGGCCGGATTCGTCGCGGCCTGCTGGCTGCGCGGGGTGCGCTGGGTGCCGGTCGCCACCTCGCTGCTGGGCATGGTGGACGCGGCCGTGGGCGGCAAGACGGGGATCAACACCGCCGCCGGCAAGAACCTGGTGGGCGCGTTCCACCCGCCGGTCGGTGTGCTCGCCGACCTCGCCACCCTGGACAGCCTGCCCGCCGTCGACCTCGCGGCCGGGTTGGCCGAGGTGGTCAAGTGCGGGTTCATCGCCGACCCGGTGATCCTGGATCTCGTCGAGCGTGACCCGGCGGCGGCCACCGACCCGCGTGGGCCGGTGACCCGGGAGCTGATCGAGCGGGCCATCCGGGTCAAGGCCGACGTGGTCGCCGGCGACCTGCGCGAGTCGGGTGTGCGGGAGGTCCTCAACTACGGCCACACCCTGGCGCACGCGATCGAGCAGAACGAGGGCTACCGCTGGCGGCACGGTCACGCGGTGGCGGTCGGCCTGGTGTACGCCGCCACCCTGGCCCGGCTCGCCGGCCGGCTGGACGCCCCGACCGCCGACCGGCACCGGCGCACCCTGACCGCGCTCGGCCTGCCAGTGAGCTACGCGGCCGAGGCCTGGCCGCGGCTGCTGGCCACGATGCGGGTCGACAAGAAGGCCCGGGGTGCCCGGCTGCGGTTCGTGGTGCTGGACGGGCTGGCCCGCCCGGCCATGCTGGAAGGCCCGGACGACGCCCTGCTCGAAGCCGCCTACCGCGAGCTGGTTGCCCCGTGAGCGCGAGGAGTGAGCCGGTTTTGCGAGCCCCGCAGTCGCGAACGAAAGACAGCGCCGCGTGAGGGTGTACGTGCTGAACGGGCCTAACCTGGGTCGGCTGGGCACCCGGGAGCCCACCGTGTACGGCTCGACCAGCTACGCCGACCTGGTGGCGCTCTGCGAGACCACCGGTCGGGAGTTGAGGCTCGACGTCACGGTCCGGCAGACCGACGCCGAGCACGAGCTGCTCGGCTGGCTGCACGACGCCGCCGACGAGGGCGCCGCCGTGGTGCTCAACCCGGCCGCCTGGTCGCACTACTCGTACGCGGTGCGCGACGCCTGCGCCATGCTGCGCGGGCCGCTGGTGGAGGTGCACATCTCCAACATCCACACCCGTGAGGAGTTCCGGCACCATTCGGTGATCTCCGCGGTGGCGACCGGGGTGATCTGCGGCCTGGGCATCGATGGCTACCGCCTCGCCCTGCACCACCTGGCCGCCCGCGTCGACTGAACCATCCCATTCCGCAGTTTCACCCTCAGTGATGTCGCCGGTGCTCGGCAATGTCACTGCTGGTGGTCGCCGCCTCGCCCGATGAGGGGGAGCGTCCTGCTGATTCGCCTCCTTTGCTCTGCTTCAACGGACGCAACACCTACCCTGAGCTGCTGATCTCTGGGGTGGGTCGGGGTGGGGTGCCGATCATGGCGCGGCACTGACCGTGACTGTTGCGTCCGTTGAAGCAGAGCAAAGGGTCAAGGACGTGCACACGGCGGCGAGTCGGCGATAACGGATAGTGATGATAGATGGGCATCGGGCGCCGGTTTGCGCGAGTGGCGACCACGGCGGGTAACGCGTCTCGGCGCAGCTTGTAGACTTGCCGGGTCTGTCCGCCAATTGATGATCAAGGCAGGAAATGGCCTCCACCAACGACCTCAAAAACGGCCTGGTACTCAACCTTGACGGCGAGCTCTGGTCCGTCGTCGAGTTCCAGCACGTCAAGCCCGGTAAGGGTGGCGCGTTCGTGCGCACCACGCTGAAGAACGTGCTGTCCGGGAAGGTGGTCGACAAGACCTTCAACGCGGGCACCAAGGTCGAGACCGCGACCGTGGACAAGCGCACGATGCAGTACCTGTACGCCGACGGCGAGGACTACGTCTTCATGGATCTGGAGACCTTCGACCAGATCACCGTTCCCGGCGGCACCGTCGGGGAGGCAGCCAACTACCTGCTGCCCGAGGCGGAGGCGACCGTCGCCACCCACGAGGACGTGCCGCTCTACATCGAGCTGCCCACCAGCGTCGTGCTCGAGGTCACCTACACCGAGCCGGGCCTGCAGGGCGACCGTTCGACCGGTGGCACCAAGCCGGCGACGGTCGAGACCGGCGCCACCGTGCCGGTCCCGCTGTTCATCACCACCGGTGAGAAGATCAAGGTCGACACCCGCGACGGCCGTTACCTCGGCCGCGCCTGATGGCTGAGGGTCCCAAGCAGCAGATGCCGGCGCGCCGCAAGGCGCGCAAGCGGGCGCTGGACGTCCTCTACGAGGCCGACCTGCGGGATCGGCCGCCCGTGGAGGTCCTGGCCGGTTACCTCCAGCGCATCGAGCAGCCCCGCCCGGAGCACCTGAGCTACACCGTGGGGCTGGTCGAGGGGGTCGCCGAGCACCTGGACCGGATCGACGAGCTGATCGCCAGCTACGCCGAGGGGTGGACCCTCGACCGGATGCCGGTGGTCGACCGCAACCTGGCCCGGATCGCCGTCTACGAGTTGCTCTACGTCGACGAGATCGACGACGCGGTGGCGATCAGCGAGGCGGTCGAGTTGGCCCGGCAGATGTCCACCGACGACTCGCCGCGCTTCCTCAACGGGGTGCTCGGCCGCATCGCCGAGTACGCCACCCGCTGAAGCCGACGCGAGCAGCGCGAACGAGAAGGGCCCGTGCCACCGGCACGGGCCCTTCTCGTCGAACGGTGGATCGGGTGAAGCGACAGCTCAGGAGGCGAAGAACGCCCGGGGGTCGGCCACCAGCACGCCGTGCTCGGTGAGCCGCTCGATCAGACCCGACGGCGAGGCGTCGTAGACGATGGCGAGCGCCCGGAGGTCGTCGGCACGGATGGAGAGCACCCGGCCGTTGTAGTCACCGCGCTGCTGCTGGATCGCGCGGGCGTAGCGGGCGACGTAGGCCAGGTCCTCGGAGGCCTCGTCGTAGAGCCGCTCCAGGTCCAGGACGATCTTGCTGGTGGGCTCGTGCCGGACACCGCTGCCGTCGGGCAGCAGTTCCGAGACGGGGACCCGGTAGAACTCGGCCAGCTCGGCCAGACGGGACACCGTCACGGCCCGGTCGCCACGCTCGTACGAGCCGACCACCACGGCCTTCCACCGCCCGTTCGACTTCTCCTCCACACCCTGCAGGGAGAGGCCCTGCTGCTGGCGGATAGAGCGCAGGCGGGCGCCCAGAGATTTGGCGTATTCAGAGGGCATTCGGACACTCCCAGTGCTGCTCGGGGTTCTCCCGTCGATCGCTACGGAGCGTGACGGTACGGGGAATGGGACACCTGGTCAAGTGGTCGTGACCTTACCGTTGGGGAGCGTCGAGGGGGCCATCGGTGTTTCGAAGATCTGATCCGGTGGTCAGCGGCCGCCGTCGGCCGGCGCGGTGACCACTGGTAACGTGGCGTGAAGCCCCGGTCAGGGCAGCTCGCGCTTCCCGGCCGGAGGTGCCCGACATCCTTTAACGACCCGTCCCGTGAGGCGGGGAAGGAGGTCCGCCGTGGCGTCCCCACCGGCTGCCCGCCCGTCACCACCGCGACAACCCTCGGTGAAGGTGATCCTCGCCAGCGCCGACGTGCAGCGGGTGGTCGACCGGATCGCCCACCAGATCCTGGAGAAGACCCAGGGCGCGGCCGACACCGTGCTGCTCGGGATTCCCACCCGGGGTGCCCCCCTCGCGCGGCGGCTCGCCGCCCGGATCAGCACCTTCGAGGACGTCGACGTCCCGGTCGGTGTGCTCGACATCACGCTCTACCGCGACGACCTGCGCCGGCACGCCACCCGCGCGATCGGTCCCACCCAGGTGCCCAGCGGCGGCATCGACGGCAAGCGGGTGATCCTCGTCGACGACGTGCTCTTCTCCGGACGTACCGTGCGGGCCGCGCTCGACGCGCTCAACGACGTCGGCCGCCCGGCATCGGTACAACTCGCCGTGCTGGTCGACCGTGGCCACCGCGAACTGCCGATCCGCGCCGACTACGTCGGCAAGAACATCCCCACCGCGCTCGCCGAGAGCGTCAAGGTGACGCTCGCCGAGACCGACGGGACCGACGAGGTCAAGCTCTACGGGGGAGCTCACTCATGATCAGGCACCTGCTCTCCGGCGCGGACCTGGACGCCGACACCGCCACCGAGATCCTGGACACCGCCGCCGAGATGGCCACCGTGGCCGGCCGGGAGATCAAGAAGCTGCCCGCGCTGCGCGGACGGACGGTGGTGAACCTCTTCTACGAGGACTCCACCCGGACCCGGATCTCGTTCGAGGCGGCCGCGAAGCGACTCAGCGCCGACGTGATCAACTTTTCCGCCAAGGGGTCCAGCGTCGCCAAGGGCGAGAGCCTGAAGGACACCGCGCTGACCCTGCAGGCCATGGGCGCCGACGCGGTGGTCGTACGGCATCCCGCCTCCGGCGCTCCGCACCGGCTGGCCAACTGGGTGGACGGGTCGGTGGTGAACGCCGGCGACGGCACCCACGAGCACCCCACCCAGGCGCTGCTCGACGCGTACACCATGCGGTCCCGGCTGGGCCGGCTCGCCGGCCTGTCGGTCGCGGTGGTCGGGGACGTGCTGCACTCCCGGGTGGCCCGCTCGAACGTGCTGCTGCTGTCCACCCTCGGCGCGAAGGTCACCCTGGTCGGCCCGCCCACGCTCATCCCCGTCGACATCGCCGCGGCGCTCGCCCCGGGCACCGATGTCTCGTACGACCTCGACTCGGTGCTGCCGAACGTGGACGTGGTGATGATGCTGCGCGTGCAGCGGGAACGGATGCGGGACTCCTACTTCCCCTCCGCCCGCGAGTACGCCCGCCGGTACGGGCTGGACGGTCCCCGGATGCGCCGCCTGCCCGAGCACGCGATCGTCATGCACCCCGGCCCGATGAACCGGGGGATGGAGATCACCCCCGAGGTCGCCGACTCACCCCGCTCCACCATCGTCGAACAGGTCACCAACGGGGTCTCCGTCCGGATGGCCGTCCTGTACCTGCTGCTCGGAGGGAACAACCGGTGACCGCGTACCTCATCACCAGCGTGAGCATCGTCGGCGCCGCGCCGACCGACCTGCTGATCCGCGACGGCGTCGTCGCCGAGGTCGGCCCGGGACTGTCCGCGCCGGACGCCACCGTCATCGACGGCACCGGTCTGGTCGCCCTGCCCGGCCTGGTCGACCTGCACACCCACCTGCGCGAGCCCGGCCGGGAGGACGCCGAGACGGTCGAGTCCGGGTCGCGGGCGGCGGCGCTGGGCGGCTACACGGCGGTCTGTGCGATGGCCAACACGTCGCCGGTCGCGGACACCGCCGGCGTGGTCGAGCAGGTCTGGCGGCTCGGCCGGGAGGCCGGGCTGGTCGACGTGCAGCCGATCGGCGCGGTCACCGTCGGGCTGGCCGGCGAGCGCCTCGCCGAGCTGGGCGCGATGGCCGACTCCGCGGCCCGGGTACGGATCTTCTCCGACGACGGGCACTGCGTCGCTGACCCGCTGCTGATGCGCCGGGCCTTGGAGTACGTCAAGGCGTTCGACGGGATCATCGCCCAGCACGCCGAGGAGCCCCGCCTCACCGAGGGCGCCCAGATGCACGAGGGTGAGGTCTCCACCCGGCTCGGGCTGATCGGCTGGCCGGCGGTCGCCGAGGAGGCGATCATCGCCCGGGACGTGCTGCTCGCCGAGCACGTGGGCAGCCGCCTGCACGTCTGCCACGTCTCCACCGCCGGCAGCGTCGAGGTGCTGCGCCAGGCCAAGGCCCGCGGGGTACGCGTCACCGCCGAGGTCACCCCGCACCACCTGCTGCTCACCGACGAGCGTGCGGAAACCTACGACCCGGTCTTCAAGGTGAACCCGCCGCTGCGGACGGCCGCCGACATCGCCGCGCTGCGTGCCGCGCTCGCCGACGGGGTGATCGACATCATCGCCACCGACCACGCCCCGCACGCCGTGGAGGACAAGGAGTGCGAGTGGGCGTACGCCCGGCCGGGCATGCTCGGCCTGGAGACGGCGCTCTCCATCGCGCTGGACGTGCTCGGTCCCGAGTGGGACCTGATCGCCGAGCGGATGTCCCGCACCCCGGCCCGGATCGCGGGACTGACCGGGCACGGCGTCGACCCCGCCCCGGGCGTGCCGGCCACCCTGACCCTGGTCGACCCGGCCGCCCGCCGCACCATCGAGCCGGCGGAGCTGGCCAGCCGTAGTCGCAACACCCCGTACGCCCGCATGACGCTGCCGGGTCGCATCGTGGCGACCTTCCTGCGCGGCGAGCCGACGGTCCTGGACGGAAAGGCAATCAAGTGACGCGTAGACGTTCCGCGATCCTCGTGCTCGAGGACGGGCGCACCTTCCCCGGTGAGGCGTACGGCAGCGTGGGGGAGACGTTCGGCGAGGCGGTCTTCACCACCGGCATGACCGGTTACCAGGAGACGCTGACCGACCCGTCCTACCACCGTCAGGTGGTCGTGCAGACCGCCCCGCACATCGGCAACACCGGCGTCAACGACGAGGACGACGAGTCCGGCCGGATCTGGGTGGCCGGTTACGTGGTCCGCGACCCGGCCCGGATCGGCTCGAACTGGCGGGCCACCGGCGGTCTCGAGGACCGCCTCGCCACCGAGGGTGTGGTGGGCATCAGCGGGGTGGACACCCGGGCGCTGACCCGGCACCTGCGCGAGCGGGGCGCCATGCGGGTGGGCATCTCCAGCGTCGAGCAGGACCCGCAGCGGCTGCTGGCCCGGGTCCGGCAGTCGCCGCAGATGGTCGGCGCGGACCTGTCCGCCGAGGTGACCACCCCGGAGTCGTACGTGGTCGAGGCGGTCGGCGCGCACCGGTTCACGGTGGCCGCGCTGGACCTGGGCATCAAGCGCAACGTGCCGCGCCGGCTCGCGGCGCGCGGGGTGACCACCCACGTGCTGCCGGCGTCGTCGAGCATCGAGGACCTGCTCGCCACCGGCGCCGACGCGATCTTCCTGTCGCCGGGACCCGGCGACCCGGCCACGGCCGACGGTCCGGTGGCGGTGGCCCGGGAGGCGCTGCGCCGGCAGGTGCCGCTGTTCGGCATCTGCTTCGGCAGCCAGATCCTCGGCCGGGCGCTCGGCTTCGGCACCTACAAGCTGGGCTACGGCCACCGGGGGATCAACCAGCCGGTGCTCGACCGGGCCACCGGCAAGGTCGAGGTGACCAGCCACAACCACGGCTTCGCGGTACAGGTGCCCGGTGCCGGCGCGGTGGTCCCCGACCAGGTGATCGACACCGACTTCGGTGGCGTACGCGTCTCGCACGTCTGCCTCAATGACAACGTGGTCGAGGGGCTGCGGGCCGTGGACGTGCCCGCCTTCACCGTCCAGTACCACCCGGAGGCGGCAGCCGGCCCGCACGACGCCGACTACCTCTTCGACCGTTTCGCCGAGCTGATCGAAGGCCGGAACCACAGCAAGGGGCGCGCGAATGCCTAAGCGGACCGATCTCAAGCACATCCTGGTGATCGGCTCGGGGCCGATCGTCATCGGGCAGGCCTGCGAGTTCGACTACTCCGGCACCCAGGCGTGCCGGGTGCTGCGCAGCGAGGGGATCCGGGTCAGCCTGGTCAACTCCAACCCGGCCACGATCATGACCGACCCGGAGTTCGCCGACGCGACCTATGTCGAGCCGATCACCCCGGAATTCGTCGAGCTGGTCATCGCCAAGGAGCGCCCGGACGCGATCCTGCCGACCCTCGGCGGGCAGACCGCGCTGAACACCGCCGTCGCCCTGCACTCCAACGGCGTCCTGGCGAAGTACGGCGTCGAGCTGATCGGCGCGAACATCGACGCCATCAACCGGGGTGAGGACCGCCAGCTTTTCAAGGAGATCGTCGCGAAGGCCGGCGTACGCCTCGGCGTCGACGACCCGACCACGTTGGTGCCCCGCTCCCGGGTGTGCCACTCGATGGAGGAGGTCGAGGCGACCGTCGCCGAGCTGGGTCTGCCGGTGGTGATCCGGCCGTCGTTCACCATGGGCGGCCTGGGCTCCGGCATGGCGCACACCCCGGAGGACCTGGCCCGGATCGCCGGCGACGGCCTGGCGGCCAGCCCGGTGCACGAGGTCCTCATCGAGGAGAGCGTGCTCGGCTGGAAGGAGTACGAGCTCGAGCTGATGCGCGACCGGCACGACAACGTGGTGGTGGTCTGCTCCATCGAGAACGTCGACCCGATGGGTGTGCACACCGGCGACAGCGTCACCGTGGCCCCGGCCATGACGCTCACCGACCGGGAGTACCAGCACCTTCGGGACCTGGGCATCGCCGTGCTGCGCGAGGTCGGGGTGGACACCGGCGGCTGCAACATCCAGTTCGCGGTCAACCCGGTCGACGGCCGGATCGTCGTGATCGAGATGAACCCCCGGGTGTCGCGTTCCTCGGCGCTGGCCTCCAAGGCGACCGGTTTCCCGATCGCGAAGATCGCCGCGAAGCTGGCCATCGGCTACACGCTCGACGAGATCCCCAACGACATCACGTTGAAGACGCCGGCGGCGTTCGAGCCGACCCTGGACTACGTGGTGGTGAAGATCCCCCGGTTCGCGTTCGAGAAGTTCCCCGGCGCGGACCCGGAGCTGACCACCACCATGAAATCGGTGGGCGAGGCGATGAGCCTGGGCCGCAACTTCACCGAGGCGCTGAACAAGGCCATGCGGTCGATGGAGACGAAGGCGGTCGGCTTCTGGACCCAGCCCGACCCGGAGGGCACCACTCTGGCGGACACTCTGGCCGCGTTGCGCGTCCCGCACGACGGCCGGCTCTACACCGTCGAACGGGCGCTGCGTCTGGGCGCGTCGATCGCCGAGGTCGCCGAGGCGTCCGGCGGCATCGACCCCTGGTTCCTGGACCAGATCGCCGCGCTGATCGAGCTGCGGACCGAGATCGTCGACGCGCCGGTGCTCGACGCCGAGCTGCTGCGCCGCGCCAAGCGGGCCGGCCTGTCCGACCGGCAGCTCGCCGCGCTGCGCCCGGAGCTGGCGGCCGAGGACGGCGTACGCGCCCTGCGGCACCGCCTCGACGTGCGCCCGGTCTACAAGACCGTCGACACCTGCGCGGCCGAGTTCGAGGCCACCACGCCCTACCACTACTCGTCGTACGACCTGGAGACCGAGGTCGTGCCGTCGGACCGGCCGAAGGTGCTGATCCTGGGCTCCGGCCCGAACCGGATCGGGCAGGGCATCGAGTTCGACTACTCGTGCGTGCACGCGGTACAGGCGCTGCGGGCGGCCGGCTACGAGACCGTGATGGTCAACTGCAACCCGGAGACGGTGTCGACCGACTACGACACCGCCGACCGGCTCTACTTCGAGCCGCTGACCTTCGAGGACGTGCTGGAGGCCTGGCACGCGGAGGACTCCTCCGGCCGGGCGGCCGGCGGGCCGGGCGTGGTCGGCGTGGTCGTGCAGCTCGGCGGGCAGACCCCGCTGGGGTTGGCGCAGCGGCTCAAGGACGCGGGCGTGCCGGTGGTCGGCACCTCGCCGGAGTCGATCCACCTGGCCGAGGAGCGGGGCGCGTTCGGCGCCGTGCTGGCCCGCGCCGGGCTGCGCGCGCCGGCGCACGGTCTGGCCACCTCGTACGACGAGGCCAAGGCGATCGCCGACGAGATCGGCTACCCGGTGCTGGTCCGTCCGTCCTACGTGCTCGGTGGGCGCGGCATGGAGATCGTGTACGACGACCCGACGCTGCGCGACTACATCGGCCGGGCCACCGACATCTCCGGTGACCACCCGGTGCTGGTGGACCGGTTCCTCGACGACGCCATCGAGATCGACGTGGACGCCCTGTGCGACGCCGACGGCGAGGTCTACATCGGTGGCGTGATGGAGCACATCGAAGAGGCCGGTATCCACTCCGGAGACTCGTCCTGCGCGCTGCCGCCGATCACCCTCGCCGGCTCGCACCTGGCCGAGGTCCGCCGGTACACCGAGGCCATCGCCCGGGGTGTCGGCGTCCGCGGTCTGCTCAACGTGCAGTACGCGCTCAAGGACGACGTGCTCTACGTGCTGGAGGCGAACCCGCGCGCGTCGCGGACCGTTCCGTTCGTCTCCAAGGCGACGGCGGTGCCGCTGGCCAAGGCGGCGGCCCGGATCGCGCTGGGCGCGACCATCGCCGAGCTGCGCGCCGAGGGTCTGCTCCCGGCGACGGGGGACGGCGGCACGATGCCCGCCGACGCGCCGATCGCGGTCAAGGAGGCGGTGCTGCCGTTCAAGCGCTTCCGAACCCGCGCGGGCAAGGGGATCGACTCGTTGCTCGGCCCGGAGATGAAGTCGACGGGTGAGGTGATGGGCATCGACACCAACTTCGGGCACGCCTTCGCCAAGAGCCAGTCGGCCGCGTACGGGTCGTTGCCGACCACGGGGAAGATCTTCGTGTCGGTGGCTAACCGGGACAAGCGCGGCATGATCTTCCCGATCAAGCGGTTGGCCGACCTGGGCTTCGAGATCGTGGCGACCGCCGGTACCGCCGAGGTGCTGCGCCGGCACGGCATCGCCTGCGAGCAGATCCGCAAGCATTACCAGGCCGGCGAGGGTGACGACGCGGTGTCGCTGATCCTCGGCGGCCACGTCGCACTGGTGATCAACACGCCGCAGGGTTCGGGCGCGAGTGCCCGCTCCGACGGCTACGAGATCCGCAGCGCGGCCGTCACCGCGGACATCCCCTGCATCACCACGGTTCCCGGGGCCGCTGCGGCCGTGATGGGGATCGAGGCCCGGATCCGGGGCGACATGCAGGTGCGCCCGTTGCAGGACCTGCACGCCACGCTGCGGGCGGCCCAGTGACGGTGTTCGAGCGGGTCGTCCGACCCGGGTTGTTCCGCCTCGGCGGCGGGGACGCCGAGGCGGCGCACGAGTGGACGCTGCGGCGGTTGACCGCGCTGTCGCGGCGTCCGGTGGCCCTGGCCGCGCTGCGGTCCCGGTACGCCGTCGACGCTGGGCGCACCGTGTTCGGGGTGCGGTTCCCCAACCCGGTCGGGCTGGCCGCCGGCATGGACAAGGACGGCGCGGCGCTGCCGGCCTGGCCGGCGCTCGGCTTCGGCTTCGTGGAGGTCGGCACGGTCACCGCGCACCCCCAGCCCGGTAACCCACGGCCCCGGCTCTTCCGGCTGCCGGCCAGCGAGGCCGTGATCAACCGGATGGGCTTCAACAACGCCGGAGCCGCCGCGCTGGCCGCCCGGCTGGCGGCGCTGCCGCGCCCGATCGGGGTGCCGTTGGGCATCTCGCTGGGCAAGTCCAAGGTGACGCCGCTCGACGAGGCGGTCGAGGATTACCTCACCTCGTACCGGGCGCTGCGCGGGCACGGCGACTACTTCGCGGTCAACGTGTCGTCGCCGAACACCCCGGGCCTGCGGTCGTTGCAGGACCGTGCCCACCTGGACGCGCTGCTCGGCGCGCTGGTGGGGGAGAAGCCGGTGCTGGTCAAGATCGCACCCGACCTGACCGAGGCGGCCATCGCCGAGCTGCTGGAGGTCTGTCTGGCCCGGGGCGCGGCCGGGGTGATCGCCACCAACACCACCCTGTCCCGGGACGGGCTGGTCCCGGGGGACGCCGCGCGCGGCGCCGAAACCGGTGGTCTGTCCGGCCGACCGTTGACCGGCCGCGCCCGGGACGTGGTCGCCTTCGTGCACCGCGAGACCGGCGGCCGACTGCCGATCATCGGCGTCGGCGGGGTGCTGGACCCGGACGACGCGGCGCGGATGTTCGACGCCGGCGCGGCCCTGGTGCAGCTCTACACGGGCTTCATCTACCGGGGTCCGGCCCTGGTGCGTGCCGTGGCCCGCGCGGCGACGACAGCGGTGGCACCGGACCCGGTCGCCGGGCGGTGACCGGCCCGGGTCCGCTGCTGGCCCTGCCACGCGCCGCGCCGCGCCGGCTCTACGCCATGAATTCGCCCCTGCGGCGCCCGGCCGTTCATCGGCGAGGTGCTGCGCTGCCGGCAGCCATCGGCCCCTTTGCTCTGCTTCAACCCGCGCAACGGCCGGCGTCCGATATCCGGACACCGGGCGTTGCCTCCGTTGAAGCAGAGCAAAGGATGAGGAGGAACGGCCCGACCGGCGGCCTGACGACCGGCGCCCGGCCCGCTGGCGCCCGGCCCGCTGGCGCTTGGAAGGAGTACGCGTGACACCCGAGGAGATCCTGGCCGTCGACCGGGCGCACGTCTGGCATCCGTACGCCGCGCTGCCGCCGGCGAACGCGCCGTTCGTGGTCCGCAGCGCCGAGGGGGTACGACTGACCCTGGCCGACGGCCGGGAGCTGGTGGACGGGATGTCGTCCTGGTGGGCGGCGGTCCACGGCTACCGGCACCCGGTGCTGGACGCGGCCGTGACCGACCAGCTCGGGCGGATGAGCCACGTCATGTTCGGCGGACTCACCCACGAGCCCGCCGTGCGGCTCGCCCGCACCCTGGTCGAGCTGGCCCCGGACGGGCTGGAACACGTGTTCCTGGCCGACTCCGGGTCGGTGAGCGTCGAGGTGGCCGTGAAGATGTGCCTGCAGTACCAGCGGGCGGTCGGCCGGCCGGAACGGCGGCGGCTGGCCACCTGGCGGGGCGGGTACCACGGCGACACGTTCCACCCGATGAGCGTCTGCGACCCCGAGGGCGGGATGCACCACCTCTGGGGTGACGTGCTGCCCCGGCAGGTCTTCGCCCCGGTGCCGCCGGGCGGGTTCGCCGATCCTCCCGACGAGGCGTACGTGGCGGCGTTGGTGGACGCCGTCGAGCGGCACGCCCACGAACTGGCCGCGGTCATCGTGGAGCCGGTGGTGCAGGGCGCGGGCGGGATGCGTTTCCACCACCCCGGTTACCTGCGGGTGCTGCGCGAGGTGACCCGCGCGCACGGGGTACTGCTGATCTTCGACGAGATCGCCACCGGGTTCGGCCGTACCGGCACGATGTTCGCCGCCGAGCACGCCGGGGTGTCCCCGGACGTGATGTGCGTGGGCAAGGCACTCACCGGGGGTTATCTGACCCTGGCCGCGACGCTGTGCACCCCGGAGATCGCCCGGGGGATCTCCGCCGACGGCGTCCTGGCGCACGGTCCGACGTTCATGGGCAACCCGCTGGCCTGCGCGGTCGCCAACGCCTCCATCGGGCTGCTGCGGGCCGGCGACTGGCCGGCGCAGGTGTCCCGGATCGGCGCGGGCCTGCGCGCCGGCCTGGAGCCGCTGCGCGCCGCGCCGGGCGTGGCCGACGTGCGGGTGCTCGGGGCGATCGGCGTGGTCCAGCTCGACCACGACGTCGACCTGGGCGCGGCCACCGTGGCCGCCGCCGACCGGGGCGTCTGGCTGCGGCCCTTCCGGGACCTGATCTACACGATGCCGCCGTACGTCACCGACGACGCCGACCTGGCCCGGATCGCGGCCGGGGTGGCGGCGGCCGTGGCGGCCGGCTGAGCGGCCGGTCGACGAGTATCCCGGGCGGCGGCACCGCCACCCGACGACAAGAGGGGAAGTACGCCGATGGAGAGCTTCGGCACCCGGCTGCACCGGGCGGTCACCGAGCGCGGACCGCTCTGCGTGGGCATCGACCCGCATCCCGGTCTGCTCGCCCGGTGGGGCCTCGCGGACGATGTCGACGGTCTGGACCGGTTCACCCGAACCGTGGTGGATGCGCTCGGTGACCGGGTTGCGGTTGTCAAGCCTCAGTCGGCCTTTTTCGAGCGGTTCGGATCCCGCGGTGTGGCGATTCTTGAGTCAACTATCCGACAGTTACGGGAAGCCGGATCGCTCGTTCTGCTCGACGTCAAGCGCGGCGACATCGGCTCAACGGTCAGCGCGTACGCCTCGGCGTACCTGGATCCATCCAGCCCGCTGTATGTCGACGCGGTCACGGCCAGTCCCTACCTGGGAGTAGGTTCGCTGGCCCCAATGTTCGAGTTGGCCGCGAAACACGGCGGCGGCGTCTTCGTGCTGGCGCTCACCTCCAACCCCGAGGGCGCAGCTGTGCAGCGGGCGCGCACGGCCGACGGACGCACCGTCGCGCAGACCGTAATCGACGAGATTTCCCAGCTCAACAGCGGTGCGAACCCCCTCGGCAGCTTCGGTCTGGTGGTCGGGGCCACCATCGGTGACACCGGTCATGACCTCTCCACGGTGGGGGGTCCGTTGCTCGCTCCGGGGCTCGGCGCGCAGGGTGCGGGCGCCGCCGATCTGCGTACCGTCTTCGGCTCCAGCCTCGCCGCGGTGCTCCCGTCGTACTCCCGCGAGGTCCTGTCGGCGGGACCGGACGTCGACGCCCTGCGGGCCGCCGCGGACCGGGTGCTGGGTGAGTGCCGGGCCGTTCTGGCTGCCCGGTGACTGACTGACGGCTCGGTCACTTTGCGGTGATCATCGCGCGCCCACGTTGCCGAAAGCTCCGTTGACCGCTAGTTTTCCCCGCGCTGGGAACCATGGACCCCTTGGTTCACAGCGACACCACGTTTCACAGATGCGGCGGTGCGCCCCGCCCGCCGCGATAGGGACCTGAGGAGAACTGGTGCCGCTCCCGTCACTGACCCCCGAACAGCGCGCTGCCGCGCTCGAGAAGGCCGCGGAGATCCGCAAGGCCCGTGCCGAGCTGAAGGAGCAGCTCAAGCAGGGCAAGACCACCCTTGGTGCCGTCCTCGAGCGCGCCGAGAGCGACGACGTCGTGGGCAAGCTCAAGGTTTCGGCCGTCCTGCAGGCGATGCCGGGCATCGGCAAGATCCGGGCTACCCAGATCATGGAGAAGCTCAAGATCGCCGACAGCCGTCGTCTGCGCGGCCTCGGCGAGCAGCAGCGCAAGGCACTGCTTGGAGAGTTCGCCGCCAACTGAACCTGGCAGCGTGTAGAAACAAGCAGTGAGCACGGATGACGAGGCGCGCCCGGCGGCTCGGCTCACTGTCCTGGCTGGACCTTCGGGTTCCGGCAGGGAGAGTGTCGTCGAGCTCGTCCGGGCGCGTTTCCCGTCCGTGTGGATCCCGGTGCCGGCAACGACCAGGCCGCGCCGGGAGCCGGAGACCGATGGCGAGCAGCGGGTGTTCCTCGCCCCAGCCGAGTTCGAGCGCCGGGTGGCCGCGGGCGAGCTGCTGGAGTGGTCCCGGATCGGCGCGTACCGCCGGGGGACCCTGCATCCGCCGCTGCGCGCCCGGCTCGACGCCGGGCAGCAGGTCCTGCTTCCGCTCGACCTGACCGGGGCCCGGCTGGTGCGGGCCCGGATGCCCGACGCGCGGCTGGTGCTGCTGCTCCCGCCCGGACGCCGCCTCGACGCCGCCGTGACGGCCGCCTTCGCGGACACCCTCACGCACGACCTCACCGATCGGGTGGTGGACGAGCTGGTAGGCTTACTCGGTTCAACTTATCCGGATCCGGCCTGGTCGCGTGTGCGTGGCTGACGGCCGGCCGCCGTCGGGACTCAGCACCGCGTCCGCGCGGCTCGAAAGACGCAGAGGTTAATTCGTGGGATCCATCGCCAACCCCGAAGGCATCACCAACCCGCCGATCGACGAGCTCCTCGAGAAGACGACGTCGAAGTACGCGCTGGTCATCTTCGCCGCCAAGCGCGCGCGCCAGGTCAACGCCTACTACAGCCAGCTCGGTGAGGGCCTGCTGGAGTACGTCGGCCCGCTCGTCGAGACCACCCCGCAGGAGAAGCCCCTCTCCATCGCCATGCGCGAGATCAACGGCGGCCTGCTCACCGCCGAGCCGACCGACCAGCCGTAGGTCCGTCCCCGTCGATGTCCGCCTCGATCGTCCTCGGGGTCGGCGGCGGCATCGCCGCCTACAAGGCGTGTGAGCTGCTGCGACTCTTCACCGAGTCCGGCCACCGGGTCCGTGTCGTGCCGACCGCGTCGGCGCTGCGGTTCGTCGGCGCACCGACCTGGGCGGCGCTCTCCGGCCAGCCGGTCGCCGACGACGTCTGGTCCGACGTGCACGAGGTGCCGCACGTCCGCCTCGGCAAGCAGGCCGACCTGGTGGTGGTCGCGCCGACCACGACCGACCTGCTCGCCAAGGCCGCCCACGGGCTCGCCGACGACCTGCTGACCAACACGTTGCTGACCGCCCGCTGCCCGGTGCTGCTGGCCCCGGCCATGCACACCGAGATGTGGGAACACCCGGCCACCGTCGCCAACGTCGCCACGCTGCGCTCCCGGGGCGTCCGGGTGATCGAGCCCGCCGTCGGGCGGCTCACCGGCGCCGACACCGGCAAGGGCCGGCTGCCCGACCCGGCGGAGATCTTCGCGGTCGCCCGCCAGGCCCTCGCCCGGGGCGTCGCCGCCCCGGCCGACCTGACCGGTCGCCGGCTGGTGGTCACCGCCGGTGGCACCCGCGAGCCGCTGGACCCGGTCCGCTTCCTCGGCAACCGCTCCTCCGGCAAGCAGGGGTACGCCTTCGCGCGTGCGGCGGTCGCCCGTGGCGCCCGGGTCACGCTGATCGCGGCCAACGTCTCGCTCGCCGACCCCGCCGGGGTCGATCTGGTCCGGGTCGGCACGACCGCCGAGCTGCGCGAGGCGACCCTGACGGCCGCCGCCGAGGCCGACGCGGTCGTGATGGCGGCGGCTCCGGCCGATTTCCGACCGGCGACGTACGCGCCTGGCAAAATCAAGAAGTCGGACGACGGTGTCGCTCCCACCATCGAGCTCGTCACGAACCCGGACATCGCGGCGGAGCTCGGCCAGCGCAAGCGGCCGGAGCAGGTGCTGGTGGTGTTCGCCGCCGAAACCGGCGACGCGGAGGCCAACGGCCGGGCGAAGCTGGCCCGGAAGCGGGCCGACCTCATCGTGATCAACGAGGTCGGTCCGGACCGGGTCTTCGGTGCCGACACCAACACGGTGACGGTCATCGGCGCGGACGGCTCGGTGAGCCGACTGCCGGAGCAGGCCAAGGAGGCGGTGGCCGACACCGTGTGGGACCTCGTCGTGGCGCGGCTGGCCAACCGCTCCTGACGGGTGGAACAGAGCGCGACCGATCCCGACACCGGCCGCAGCGGTGATTAGACTGCCGCGGAACGACCTCACACGCTTAGGAGTGCCGTGACACGCCGCCTCTTCACGTCCGAATCGGTCACGGAAGGCCACCCGGACAAGATCGCCGACCAGATCAGCGACGGCATCCTGGACGCCCTGCTCGCCGAGGACCCGCACAGCCGGGTCGCGGTCGAGACCATGATCACCACCGGCCAGGTGCACATCGCCGGCGAGGTCACCACCAAGGCGTACGCCGACATCCCGACGATCGTCCGCCGGACCATCCTCGACATCGGCTACGACTCGTCGAAGAAGGGCTTCGACGGGGCTTCCTGCGGGGTCAGCGTCTCGATCGGCGCGCAGTCCGAGGACATCGCGCAGGGCGTCGACAACGCCTTCGAGCTGCGCACCGGCGCCTCGGAGAGCGCGTTGGACGCGCAGGGCGCCGGCGACCAGGGCATGATGTTCGGCTTCGCCTGCTCCGAGACGCCGGAGCTGATGCCGCTGCCGATCGCCCTGGCCCACCGGCTGGCGCGTCGGCTCGCCGCGGTCCGCAAGGACGGCACCATCCCGTACCTGCGGCCGGACGGCAAGACTCAGGTCACCATCGAGTACGAGGGGCTGCGCCCGGTCCGGCTGAACACCGTCGTGGTGTCCAGCCAGCACGCCGCGGACATCTCGCTGGAGTCGCTGCTGACCCCCGACGTGCGCGACTCCGTGATCGCCCCCGAGCTGGAGAGCCTCGGTCTGGACACCGACGGCTACCGGCTGTTGGTGAACCCGACCGGCCGGTTCGAGATCGGCGGCCCGATGGGTGACGCCGGCCTGACCGGCCGCAAGATCATCGTCGACACCTACGGCGGGTACGCCCGCCACGGCGGCGGCGCGTTCTCCGGCAAGGATCCGTCCAAGGTGGACCGCTCGGCCGCGTACGCGATGCGCTGGGTGGCCAAGAACGTGGTCGCCGCCGGCCTCGCCGAGCGGTGTGAGGCGCAGGTCGCCTACGCGATCGGCAAGGCGCACCCGGTGAGCCTCTTCATCGAGACGTTCGGCACCGAGACCGTGCCGGTCGCCTCGATCGAGAGCGCCGTCTCCGAGGTGTTCGACCTGCGCCCGGCCGCGATCATCCGGGACCTCAACCTGCTCCGCCCGATCTACCAGCAGACCGCCGCGTACGGCCACTTCGGCCGGGAGCTGCCGGACCTGACCTGGGAGAGCACCGACCGGGCCGCCGACCTCAAGTCGGCCGCGGGAGCCTGACCGCCACCAGGCGTAGCGACCGGCGACCCGCGCAGGGGTCGCCGGTCGCGCGCGTCTGCGTGGACGTGCCGCTGGCGCACCTGGACCGCCCGTTCGACTACCTCGTGCCGGCCGAGCTGGACGACCAGGCGGTGCCCGGCACCCGGGTCAAGGTGCGCTTCGCGGGGCAGCTCGTCGACGGCTGGCTGCTGGAGCGCGCCGACGACTCCGGGCACACCGGGCGGCTCGCCTACCTGGAGAAGGTCGTCTCGCCCGAGCCGGTGCTGACGCCCGAGGTCGCCCGCCTGGCCCGCGCCGTCGCCGACCGGTACGCGGGCAACCTCGCCGACGTCCTCCGGCTCGCCGTGCCACCCCGGCACGCCCGCGTCGAGAAGGAGCCCGCCGCCGACCCCGAATCCGGCGATGCCGCCGTGCCGGGCGGGCTGGCCGGGTCCGGCGATGCCGCCGTGTCGGCGGTGCCCGCCGAGCCCGTCGACCCGAGGGGGTGGCGGGACTACCCGGCCGGCCCGGCGCTGTTGCGGGCGCTCACCGACGGCCGGCCGGCCCGGGCGGTCTGGTCCGCGCTGCCCGGCGAGGACTGGGCCGCCCGCTACGCCGACGCGGTCGCCGCCACCGTGGCCGGGGGGCGCGGCGCGGTGGTGGTGGTGCCCGACGCGCGTGACCTTGACCGGCTCGACGCGGCGCTGACCGACGTGCTGGGTCCGGGGCGGCACGTCACCCTCTCCGCCGCCCTCGGGCCGGCCCGGCGCTACCGGGCGTTCCTCGCCGCCCGTCGCGGGCAGGTGCCGGTGGTCATCGGCACCCGGGCGGCGATGTTCGCCCCGGTGCGCCGGCTCGGTCTCGTCGCCGTCTGGGACGACGGGGACGACCTGCACTCCGAACCCCGCGCGCCCTACCCGCACGCCCGGGACGTGTTGCTCACCCGGGCGCGGCTCACCGAGGCCGCCGCGCTGGTGGGCGGGTACGCGCGCACGGCCGAGGCGCAGTTGCTGCTGGAGACCGGCTGGGCCCGCGAGGTGGTCGCCGACCGGGCCACGGTCCGGGCGCGGATTCCGACCATCGCGCCGACCGGCGACGATCCGCAGCTCGCCCGTGATCCCGGCGCGGCCACCGCCCGGCTGCCCAGCCTGGCCTGGACGGCCGCCCGCGACGCGCTCCGGGCGGGCCTGCCGGTGCTGGTGCAGGTGCCCCGCCGCGGCTACCTGCCCTCGGTCTCCTGCGCCGACTGCCGCACCCCGGCCCGCTGCGCGCACTGCGCCGGTCCGCTCGCCCTGCCGTCGGCCGGGGGCACCCCCGTCTGCCGGTGGTGCGCCCGGGTCGCCGCCGCGTACGCCTGTCCGCAGTGCGGCGGGCGGCGGTTGCGGGCGGCGGTCACCGGCGCCCGGCGTACCGCCGAGGAGTTGGGCCGGGCGTTCCCGGACGTGCCGGTGCGGACCTCGGGACGCGAGGAGGTGCTGACCGACGTGCCCGGAACGGCGGCCCTGGTCGTCGCCACGCCCGGCGCCGAACCGGTCGCGGCGGGCGGCTACGGCGCGGTGCTGCTGCTCGACTCGTGGGCCCTGCTGACCCGGGCCGACCTGCGGGCCGGCGAGGAGGCGCTGCGCCGCTGGCTGGCCGCCGCAGCCCTGGCCCGTCCGGCGCCGGCCGGCCGGGTGGTGGTGGTCGCCGACGGCGCCCTCGCCCCGGTGCAGGCGCTGCTGCGCTGGGACGCCGCCTGGTTCGCCGGCCGTGAGTTGGCCGAGCGCCGTGAACTGGGTTTCCCGCCGGCGGTACGGATGGCGAGCGTCACCGGCCCGGCCGAGGCGGTGGCCGACCTGCTCGCCGCCGCGCGGCTGCCCGCCGACGCCGAGGTGCTCGGGCCGGTGCCGGCCGACGAGGGGCGCGAGCGGATGCTGCTGCGGGTGCCCCGGGCGCGGGCCGCCGCGCTCGCCGAGGCGCTGCACTCGGCAGCCGGACTGCGCGCCGCCCGCAAGGCCGCCGACCCGGTTCGTCTCCAGGTCGATCCGCTGAGCCTGTTCTGACCGTTTTCCCGCAGGTGGCCGGCGGCCGAAGCCGACCCGGCGACCGCTGCCCGCACACCGCGTCCGGCAAAGCGCTGGCGGCGAGGTGGTAGCATCGCCCGTCATGCTCGGGTGTACGACGGCCCAGGAACGCGTCGGTCGGACGCGATGTCGATGATGTCAGGAAGCCGGTTATCAGGGGTGGACCAGTCGTGACCGTTCGACAATCTATCGTCTTCAACGGCGACCTCGGCAGCGGCAAGAGCACCGTGTCGGTGGAGATCGCCAAGCGGCTCGGCATGCGCCGGGTCAGCGTGGGTGACCTCTATCGGGAGATGGCGCAGCAGCGGCAGATGACCGCGTTGCAACTCAACCTGCACGCCGAGCTGGACCAAGCCGTCGACGGGTACGTCGACCAGCTCCAGCGGGACATCGCCGCCTCCGGCGAGCACCTGATCATGGATTCGCGGCTGGCCTGGCACTTCTTCACCGACGCGCTCAAGGTGCACATGATCACCGAGCCGGGTGAGGCGGCCCGCCGGGTGCTGGCCCGCCCGTCCGGCCCGGCGGAGAGCTACACCTCGCACGACGAGGCCAAGGCCAAGCTCCGCGAGCGCAGCGCCAGCGAGCGCAACCGGTTCATCCTCCGCTACGGGGTGGACAAGGCGCGGCTGCGCAACTACGACCTGATCTGCGACACCACCCGGGCCTCCGCGGCCGAGGTGGTCGAGCACATCATCGCCGCGTACGAGGGCACGCTCGGCGCCGACGTGCTGCGCGACGGCCCGCCGCTGCTGCTGCTGGACCCGGCCCGGGTCTACCCGACCGAGGACATCGCCACCCTGCGCGGGCTCTGGGACAGCGAGTTCGTCGGTGACGTGGCCGAGGCCGGTGACGAGTCGTTGGAGCCGCTGAAGATCGGGTTCACCGGGGAGTACTTCTTCGTGGTCGACGGGCACCGTCGGCTCAGCGCCGCCCTGCAGAACGGGTTCACCCTGGTCCCGGCCCAGTTGGTCGCCGAGGTCGACGAGCCGGTGGTGGGCGGGATGAGCGCCGTGGACTACTTCGCGGCGCAGGTGCGGCCCGGCCTGGTCTACGACTGGGAGGCCGCTCACAAGATCCAGTTGCCGCTGCCGGAGCCGGCGCTGCTCCGCGGCGACGCCGTACTCGCCGCCGACACGGGCGTCGGCGCCTAGCACCGTGCCGGGCCGGCACGCGGGATGCGCGCCGGCCCGACTGTCGGGTTGAACGGTGGTCGTGCGGAGGCGTCAGCCCAGCACGACTCCGGAGGCGCCCACGCCGGCCATGCCGGAGAAGATGTCCTCGTAGTAGAACCGCCAGGCGCACACCCGCCCGGTCGGAACGTAACCGGTGCATGCCGTCGAGGTGTTGGTGTCGTCGATGGCGGTGTTGGTGCCGGTCGCCCAGACCTGGAGGGTGTTCGCCGGGTTCACGATCTCCACCGGGCCGCCGCTGTCACCCTGGCCGACGGCGTTGGTGCGGGTGGTGTTCTCGGCCTGGACCTGACCGCAGACCGTGCCGAAGTTGCGCACGTTGATGCACAGGTTGCGGGCCTTCACCTGGATCGAGCACCGGGTGCCGGAGTACGCGCCGGAGCTGCACACCCAGTTGCCGACCTGGCTGGCCTGCGCGCCGATCACCTGGTTGCTGAACTCGCTGACCACCGCGCCGTTCGCGTCGGTGCTGTTGTTGAAGACCCGGCCGCCCCCGGAGCCCGCGATGAGCAGCGTGTCGCTGCTGACGTTGCGGCTGATGACGGTGCCGATGGTCTGCCCGGTCGGGTCGGCCGCGACGACGTTCAGGTTGGCGCAGTGCGCGGCGGAGAGCACCCGCGACACCCCGCCCGCCCAGACGCCGAAGCCGGTCGAGCAACCGCCGCCGGTGGAGGTGTTACGCCACGCGGCGCCACCCCACCAGGGCGGCGAGTCGTCCCACCGGGTGGCGGGAGCGGCGGCGACGCCGGTCTGGACGGTCACCGGCACGCCGGCGAGGGCCGCCGCGCCGAGCAGTCCGCTCTGCGTACCCACGAGCAGGCCGGCGCCGTCGGCGCGCGGCCCCACCGTCGTGATCTTGTCACCGGCCGAAGCGCGCAGCTTGTCGGCCGCGGCCATCAGCTCCCGCTGCGAGTACGCGGCGGGCAGCACCGTCGTCGCGACGGTGGCCCGGGCGTTCGCCACCAGGCGGGCCGGCGGCTCGCCCTTCCAGTAGACCTGGAGGTGCCGGGTGGTGGGATCGGCGACGATCCCGGCGAAGCCGGAGTTCGCGCTGCGCTGCGCGGCGTTGGTGATCTGGGCGGCGGCGGTGTTCATCCGCTCCTGCAGCTTCAGCAGCTCGGCCCAGGAGGCGAAGCCACCGGGCACCGCGGTGCTGTCGACGAACGATCCGGTGGTGGTGGCCTTGCCCTTCGGCGCGGCGGTGGCCGACGTGGCGGTCACGCCCGTGACGAGCAGCGTGAGGCCGCAGGCGACCACGGCGATGCGGCGCAGCATCGACGTGGACCGTCGGGCGGTCGGGTGTGGACGGATCATCTGTACCCCTTCCCCAGGGTTCGTGGCGCGGGCCGAGCCCGCACCAGGACGGTGGCACGGGTCGTCCGTTCGGGGCGGCGATCCTGGACGGGATTGGACACGGTCGGACACCGCCGGACGCCGAAAGGTCTGATGTGAACTGTCAGACATCGGCGCTCGCCTATCTCACCGTGGGTGGCCGCAACTAGCCTGCCCGTGTCGGCATCCGGGGCGGCCCGGGTGGCCGGGAGGGGGTGGGGGCCGCATGTCCGACCAGTGGGTTGCTCCCGGGGTTCGTCCCGGACCGCAGGAGTCGCCCGGGGCGTCCGACGTGGCACGACGCGCCGCCGCCGCGCAGACCCTGCCGGACCTGGCCGCTCTGCTGCGCCAACTGCGCCGCCGCGAAGCGCGGCAACAGGGCGAGACCCGGCTGACGTACCGGCAGTTGGCGGCGAAGACGGGCTGGTCACGCGGCATCATCGGGGAGTACTTCGCCGGGAACGTGCTGCCCCCGCCGGAGCGGTTCGACGCGCTGATCCGGTTGCTCGGGGCGGGCCCCGGCGAGCAGGGTGTGCTGGCCACCGCGCGGGACCGGATCGAGGAGCGACGCCGACGCCCCACCGGTGACCACGTGACCGACGTTCGGGCGGGCGCCACGGCGACGCGCTCCCGGGGCGGCGGCGCCCGCGCCGCCGCGACGACGAACCGTCTTCCCGTACCCCGCCAACTGCCCCCGGCGCTACCCGGATTCGTCGGACGTGCCGCCCAGCTCGCCCAGCTCGACGCCGCCTGTGCCGACCCGGACCCCGCCGACGACGGCGGCATGGCGCCCGCCCGGGTGGTGACGTTGTCCGGTACGGCCGGGGTCGGCAAGACCACCCTGGCGGTGCACTGGGCGCACCGGGTCGCCGACCGCTTCCCGGACGGTCAGCTCTACGTCGACCTGCGCGGATTCGACGCCACCGGAACGGTGGTGACGGCTGCCGAGGCGATCCGGGGCTTCCTCGAGGCCCTCGAGGTGCCGCCCGAACGGATCCCCACCCACCTGAACGCACAGGTGGGCCTGTACCGCAGCCTGCTCGCCGGCCGTCGGATGCTGGTGCTGCTGGACAACGCCCGCGACGCCGAGCAGGTCCGGCCGCTGCTGGCCGGCAGCCCGACCTGCCTGGTCCTGGTCACCAGCCGCAACCGCCTGGCCGGGCTGATCGCCGCCGAGGGCGCCCGTCCGCTGGGCGTGGAACTGCTCAGTGCCGCCGAGGCGTGGCAACTGCTCGCCCGCCGACTCGGCGCGGACCGGCTGGCCCTCGAACCACGGGCCGTGGACGAGATCATCGAGCGGTGCGCGCGGTTGCCGCTGGCGCTGGCGGTGCTCGCCGCCCGGGGCGCGGCGAATCCCGGGTTTCCGCTGGCCAGCCTCGCCGCCGAACTGCGCAGGGCACCCCGTCCGCTGGAACCGTTCGACGCCGGTGACGCCAGCACCGACGTCCAGGCCGTCTTCTCCTGGTCGTACCAGAGCCTCACGCCCCCGGCCGCCCGGCTGTTCCGGCTGTTCGGCTGCCACCCGGGCCCGGACATCGGGGTGCCGGCGGCGGCCAGCCTGGCCGCAGTGCCCCGGGAGCAGGCCCCCCGACTGCTGGCGGAGCTGGCCCACGCGCACCTCGTCACCGAGCACGCCCCCGGGCGGTTCGGCGCGCACGACCTGCTCCGGGCGTACGCCGCCCAGCAGGCCGAACGGTTCGAGCCGGCCGGCGCCCGGCGGGCCGCGATCCGGCGCGGCCTGGACCACTACCTGCACACCGCCCACGCGGCCGCGCTGCTGCTGCAACCGGGCCGTGATCCGGTCACCCTGGCCCCGGCCCCGCCCGGTGTGCTGCCCGAGGAGATCACCGACCACGCGCAGGCGCTCGCCTGGTTCACCACCGAGTACCCGGTGCTGCTGGCAGCGGTCGCGCACGCCAGGCACGTCGGGTTCGACGGCCACGCCTGGCAGCTGGCGTGGACGCTTGTGGACTTCCTGCAACGCCGGGGGCGCTGGCCGGACCTCGCCGTCGCCCAGCGGACCGCCCTGGCCGGAGCCCGTCGGGCGGGTGACCGACTCGGGCAGGCGAACGCTCACCGGGACCTCGCCCGGGTGCTCTCCCGGCTGGGCCGGGTGGAGGAGGCTGCGACCAACTACCGGGAGTCGTTGGCCATCTTCGGGGCGCTGGGTGACCACACCGGGCAGGCGCGTACCCACCGGGCGTTCGGGGCGATGCTCGACGGCCTCGGCCGGCACGCCGAGGCCCTGGAGCACGGGCAGCGGGCGCTGGAGCTGTACCGGGACGCGGGCCACCTCGCCGGCGAGGCGAGCGCCCGCAACGCGGTGGGCTGGGCACACGCCCAGCTCGGCCAGTACGCCCCGGCGCTCACCCACTGCGGGCAGGCGCTGACGTTGCTGCGCCGCACCGGTGACCGGCACGGCGAGGCGAACACCTGGGACAGTCTCGGCTTCATCCACGCCCGCCTGGGCGACCATGCCGAGGCGATCCGCTGTTACGGGCGGGCGCTGCGGCTCTACCGGCGGATCAGCGACCGTTACGACGAGGCGGACACCCTGTCCCGGCTCGGCGAGAGCCGGCAGGCGGCGGGGGACACCGTCGGCGCGGTGCGCACCTGGCAGCGTGCGGTGCGCATCCTCGACGACCTCGGCCATCCCGACGCCGAGCGGGTCCGCGCCCTGCTGGCCACGGCGGCGACCGCCCGGGGCTGACGGGTGCCCGGCAGGGGCTGCCGTCCGGCGGCGGCACCGGGATGATGGAGCCTTCGACGCATCGACGGGGAGGCCGGCCATGGAGGCTGCCGAGGCGCTCACACTGCTCATGTCGCCGCAGGGACGCGTCGACCCGTACCCGACGTACGAGCGGCTGCGCGCCCACGGTCCGGTGGTCGAGGCGTTGCCCGGCCTGTACGTGGTGACCGGCTACCCGGAGGTCGACGAGCTGCTGCGCGACCCCCGCCTCGGGGTGCTCGACGACGCGCTGCGGGACCAGGTGTGGCCGAACTGGCGGCAGAGCCCGGCGATGAAGTCAATCGCCCGGTCCATGCTGCGGACCAACCCGCCCGACCACAGCCGGATGCGTCGGCTCGCCGCCGGGGCGTTCAGCCCGCGCCGGATCGCCGGGATGCGTGACGTGGTGCGGGCACAGGCCGAGGAGCTGCTCGACGCCATGATCGAGCGCGCCCAGGACGGCCGGCCGGTCGACGTTCTGGCCGACTTCGCGTACCCGCTCCCGGTCGGGGTGATCTGCGCGCTGCTGGGCGTGCCGGCGCAGGACCGGCCGCTGTTCCGGCGCTGGGCCGGCGATCTGACCGGCGTGCTGGAGCCGGAGATCACCACCGAGGAACTGGCTGTCGCCGACGCGGGCGCCGCCGAACTGCGCGACTACTTCGTCGAGCTGATCGTCGCCCGGCGCCGGGAACCGGCCGACGACCTGACCACCGCGCTGGTCCAGGTCCACGACGCCGACGGCGAGCGGCTCACCGGCGACGAACTGCTGGCCAACCTGGTGGTGCTGCTGGTGGCCGGCTTCGAGACCACCACCAATCTGCTCGGCAACGGCCTCGTCGTGCTGCTGCGCCACCCCGAGCAGGCCGACGCGCTGCGCGCCGACCCCGGGCTCGTCCCGGCGTACGTCGAGGAGCTGTTGCGCTACGACTCCGCGGTGCAGCTGACCACCCGGACCAGCACGGCGTCGGTGCGCTGCGGCGGGCTCGGCCTGCCGGCCGGCAGCACGGCGCTGCTGCTGCTCGGCGCCGCCAACCGCGACCCCCGCCGCTTCACCGACCCGGAGCGTTTCGACCCCACCCGTGAGCAGGCGCACCCGCTGTCCTTCGGTGCCGGTCCGCACTACTGCCTCGGCGCCGGCCTCGCCCGGCTGGAGGCGCAGCTGGCGTTCCCGCTGCTGCTGCGCCGGCTGCCCGAGCTGGCACTGGCCGAGCCGCCCCGGCACCGGACCCGGCTGACCCTGCGCGGCTACGAGAGCCTGCTGGTGACGCTGGGCACACCGGCGGCGGCCGATCGAGGTACGCCGGCCGGCTCCCTCCCGAGCACTCCGTAGACTGGTACGGCACCGCCCGCCCTACGAAGGAGCCGTCCCGCGTGACCGTCCAGCCCATCCGTCTGTTTGGGGATCCGGTGCTGCGCACGCCGGCCGATCCGGTGGTCGACTTCGATGTCGAGCTGCGTAGGCTCATCGCCGACCTCACCGACACCATGCGGGGGCAGAACGGCGCCGGCCTGGCCGCGCCGCAGCTCGGCGTGAGCCTGCGGGTGTTCACCTTCGACGTCGACGACGTGCTCGGGCACCTGGTCAACCCGGTGTTGGAGTTCCCCGACGAGGAGGAGCAGGACGGTCCCGAGGGCTGCCTGTCCATCCCCGGGCTGTACTTCGACACCAAGCGCCGGCAGAACGTCATCGCCAAGGGCTTCAACGGCTACGGCGACCCGTTGCAGATCGTCGGCACCGGGCTGATGGCCCGCTGCGTGCAGCACGAGACCGACCACCTCGACGGGGTGCTCTTCCTCGACCGGCTCGACTCCGCCGGTCGCAAGGAGGCCATGAAGGCGATCCGCCAGGCCGAGTGGTACGACCCGGCCGCCCCGCCGGTGGTCAAGGTCAACCCGCACGCCGGTGGCAGCCCCTTCGGCCTGGGTCGGTGACCGGGATGCGTGTGATCTTCGCCGGTACGCCCGCGGTGGCCGTACCCGCCCTGGCCGCCGTCGCGGCCTCCCGACACGAGCTGGTCGCCGTGGTCACCCGACCCGACGCGCCCGCCGGACGGGGCAGGGGCCTGTCCCGCTCGCCGGTCGGCGCGTGGGCCGACGAGCACGGCGTGGAGGTGCTCACCCCGGCCCGCCCCCGCGAGCCGGAGTTCCTCGACCGGCTGCGCGCGCTCGCCCCGGACTGCGTGCCGGTGGTGGCGTACGGCGCGCTGGTGCCGCCGTCCGCGCTGGAGATCCCCCGCCACGGCTGGATCAACCTGCACTTCTCGCTGCTGCCGGCCTGGCGGGGAGCCGCGCCCGTGCAGCACGCGGTGCTGCACGGCGACGAGCTGACCGGGGCGAGTGTCTTCCAGTTGGAGCAGGGCCTGGACACCGGGCCCGTCTACGGCACGCTGACCGACGAGATCCGCCCCGGTGACACCTCCGGCGACCTGCTGGACCGTCTCGCCGACAGCGGCGCGGGGCTGCTCGTGGCGGTGCTCGACGCGATCGCCGACGGCACCGCCCGGGCCGAGCCGCAGCCCGCCGACGGGGTCTCCCTGGCGCCGAAGCTGACCGTGGAGGACGCCCGGGTGCGCTGGGGCGACCCGGCCTTCGCGGTGGACCGGCGCGTCCGCGCCTGCACCCCGGCGCCCGGGGCGTGGACGACCTTCCGGGACGAGCGGGTGAAACTCGGCCCGGTCGCACCGGAGCCCGACGGTCCGGACCTGAAACCGGGGGAGTTGCTGGTGGAGAAGACCCGCGTGTTGGCCGGTACGGCCACCGGGCCGGTGCGCCTGGGCGAGGTCCGCGCCGCCGGCAAGCGGGCCATGGCGGCCACCGACTGGGCGCGCGGCGTCCGGGTGAGCGCCGGCGAGGCCTTCGCGTGACGGCCCCGGAGGGAACCCGTCCGTTCCGGGGCGGATCGTCGGCCGGCCGTGGTGGCGATCGTCGGCCGGCTCGGCCTCCACTGGACCGGCCGCGCCGGGCGGCGTACGAGGCGGTGGCCGCCGTGCACCGCGACGACGCGTTCGCCAACCTGGTGCTGCCCACCATCCTGCGCGAGCAGGGGCTCGTCGGCCGGGACGCCGCCTTCGCCACCGAGCTGACCTACGGCACGCTGCGGCACGTCGGCACGCTGGACGCGATCCTCAGCGACGCGGCCGGCCGGGACGTGGCCCGGATCGACCCGCCGGCCCGCGACGCGTTGCGGATCGGGGCGTACCAACTCCTGCACACCCGGGTGCCCCCGCACGCGGCCGTGTCGTCGACCGTGGACCTGGTCCGCTCCGTCGCGCCGGGCGCCGCCGGGTTCGCCAACGCGGTGCTGCGTGAGGTGTCGACCCGGGACATCGACGCGTGGGTGGCCAAGCTCGCCCCGCCCATGGAGACCGACCCGGTCGGGCACCTGGCGCTGGCGTACAGCCACCCGCAGTGGATCGTGCGGGCCTTCTCCGAGGCGCTCGGCGGTGACCTGGGCGAGACGGCCCGCCTGCTGATCGAGGACAACGAGCGTCCCCCGGTGCACCTCTGCGCCCGGCCCGGGTTGATCGACCCGGTCGAGCTGGCCGACTCGGTCGGCGGGGCGCCCGGCGCCTTCTCCCCGTACGCCGTCTATCTGCCCGGCGGCGCGCCCGGCGACGTGCCGGCGGTGGCGGACGGCCGCGCCCACGTCCAGGACGAGGGCTCCCAGTTGGTGGCCGCCGCGCTCGCGGACGCGCCGCTGGACGGCCCGGACGGGCGCTGGCTGGACCTCTGCGCCGGCCCCGGCGGCAAGGCGGGGCTGCTCGGCGCGCTGGCCGCGCAGCGGGGCGCCCGGCTGACCGCCGTGGAGGTGGCCGAGCACCGGGCCCGGCTGGTGTCCCAGGCGACCCGGGGTCTGCCGGTGACCGTGCTGGCCACCGACGGCCGGGAGGTCGGCGCGGACCCGAAGCTGCCGGAGGGGCACTTCGACCGGGTGCTGGTGGACGCCCCGTGCACCGGGCTGGGCTCGCTGCGCCGCCGGCCCGAGTCGCGCTGGCGGCGGCAGCCGTCGGACCTGCCGCCGCTGACCCGGCTGCAACGCGAGTTGCTGGGCGCCGCGCTGCGGGCGGTCCGGCCGGGCGGGTTGGTCGCCTACGTGACCTGCTCGCCGCACACCGTCGAGACGCACGTGACGGTCACCGAGGCGGCCCGCCGCAGCGGTGTGGCGGTGGACTTCGTCGACGCCCGACCGTTGCTGCCGGCCGGCATGCCCGGCCTGGGTGACGGCCCGACCGTGCAGCTCTGGCCGCACCGGCACGGCACCGACGCGATGTTCCTGGCCGTCCTGCGCAAGGGCTGACAGCGGCCGAAACGACACCGCGCCCGGCCGACCCCGGCCAGGCGCGGTGTCCGTGTTCGGGCTCAGGTGACCGGGAGGCCCTTGGTGCCGGCGTTGCGCATCGAGCGGGTCAGGTTCCGGTCACTGATCCACAGGAAGCACTGCACGCCCCGGTTGCCGTTCTTCCACTCCTGCTCGTACGGCTGGTAGTAGATCGTCCCGGCCCGGAAGTCGAGCTTGGAGTCGTCCGGCACCTTGGCGTACTTGGCGGTGACCGACTGGCACGCCCGGTGGGTGCGCTTGGTGGTGCGGTTGAACTCCGCGTAGCTGATGTCCGGGGCCTGCCAGATGCCGACGAACTCGGCGTGGTGCTTCGCCGTGCAGGAGACCGGCACCATCGCCTCGATGTCGTCCTTGACCAGCTTCGGGTTGAAGCAGCGGTAGGCCAGTGGCGCGGCCCCGGTGAGCGCGCCCCGCAGGCTGCCGGTACGCAGGTCGACGGCGGTGTCGTCGATGCTGGCGATCTCGGTGACGTCGCACCGGTACCAGCGGGCGCCGCCGGCCCAGGCGGGCGCCGACGGCAGCACGACGGTCAGCCCGAGACGGCCGGAGCGCCAGTCACCGCCGACCGCCTTGGTGACCTCCTTCTCGCAGCCGGCCTGCGCGGCCCGCATGCCCTCGGACCCGGGCGGCGGGGTGGTGCCGCGCTGGGCGCCGGGACCGGTGAGCGTGCCGACGTGGATGGTCTCCACCCGGTGCGCCTCGCTGCACTCCATCGGGTTGTAGCCGCTGAGGAAGCCGACCTGCTGGGAGGAGTGGTGGCAGACACCCGCGGCGGGGACGAACTGCTCAGCGGCCACGGGCGCGGGCCAGTCGTCGGTGAGGTTCCGGTCCACGCCGGCGGGCGCGCCACAGCCGGTGAGGGCCAGCGCCACCGCCGCGCCTCCGGCAACCGCCGTCAACCACCGTCGCATCATCGACCTCCCGCCGCCGGTGACCTCCGGTCGACCTCCAGCCGGCCGGTAGCGCCACGGCGCAGCAGCATACGGCACCGTCACTCAGATCGCCGGTAGTCCCTCGGGGCCGGCGCCGCGCATCGAACGGGTGAGTTTGCGGTCGTCGCTCCACAGGAAACAGCGCACCCCGCGGTCGCCCTCCTCCCACTCCCGTTGCGACGGTGGGTAGTAGATGGATCCGGCCCGGTACGGCAGCTCGCTGTTGTTGGGCACGGCCACGTACGCGGCGATCAGCGCCATGCACCGCCGGTGCGCCAGCTCGCCCGCGCGGGTGAAGGCCGCCCAGCTCGTGTCCTTCTCCTCGTAGACGCCGACGAACTCGGCGCGGTGCGGCTCGGTGCAGAGCACCGGGGCCATGTAGTTGAGGTTGTCGCCGATCAGCTTGGGATCGAAGCAGCGGTGGGTCAGCGGGCTGTCCCCGATCAACGCGCCACGCAGGCTGCCGACCCGGTTCACCGGGCGGGTGTTGTCGATGCTGTCGGTCTCGCTGAGGTCGCAGCGGAACCAGCGCGCACCCCCGGTCCACGCCGGGGCCGAGGGCAGCGAGAGGGTCAGGGTGAGCCGGGCCGTGTGCCAGTCGCCGCCGAGCACGTCCCGGGCCCGCTGGTCGCACTCGGCGCGGGCCGCGCGCAGCGCGGTCGAACCCGGGCCCGGTCGGGCGCCGGCCAGCGCGGCCGGCCCGGTGAACGTGCCGACGTGGATCGCCTCGGCGAGGTGGCTGCGGGCGCAGTCCACGGTCTCGTACGTGCTGGCCTGCACGACCGAGGTGATCCGGGGCAGGCAGGTGTCGGTGGCCGGGGTGAACGGCCGGGGCACCCGCAGCGCCGGCCAGTCGTCGGTGAGATCACCGTCCGCGCCTCGTGCCGGCGCGCAGCCGGACAGCAGCATCGTCGTGACGCCGACCAGCGCCAGCGCTGCAAGCCACCGTCGCATCGTCCGCCCTCCCGGAAGCTGGCGACCGGTCGCCGCGCCCCACGGCGCGACCCCGGCGGGCGTGCAGCCTATGGCACCATCCCGCTTGGAGTGTCGTCGCGTTTGGGTCGATCGGCCAGCCACTGATGTCTGTTCGTCCGGATTCGAGGGTCCGGACCGGCTCATTCTGCACTACTGGTCACTGCTGGATCACAGCGTGTCGGAGTTGGTGCCGTGCTGCGGGCGGCGGGTGACCGCGTTCGTACACTGGCCCCGTGACCGTACCGCCGCCAATCGTCGCGCCGAGCATCCTGGCCGCCGATTTCGCTCGCCTCGCCGAAGAGGTCCGTGCCGTCGAGGACGCCGCGGACTGGTTGCACGTGGACGTGATGGACAACCATTTCGTGCCCAACCTGACCATCGGGCTGCCCGTGGTGCAGAGCCTGCGGGCCGCCACCACGATGCCGTTCGACGTGCACCTGATGATCTCCGACCCGCGCCGGTGGGCCCCCGGGTACGCCGACGCCGGGGCGTACAACGTCACCTTCCACGCCGAGGCGGCCGACGATCCGGTGGCCCTGGCCAAGGACCTGCGCTCGGCCGGCGCGAAGGCCGGACTGGCCATCGACCGGGACACCCCGATCGAGCCGTACCTGGACCTGCTGCCCAGCTTCGACACCCTGCTGATCATGACGATCAAGGCGGGCTTCGGCGGGCAGCGGTTCATCCCGCAGCTGTTGGAGAAGGTCCGCACCGCCCGCCGGCACGTGAACGCCGGGCACCTGGAGCTGCGCATCGAGGTGGACGGCGGGATCGCCGCCGACACCATCGAGCAGGCGGCGGCGGCCGGCGCCGACGCGTTCGTGGCCGGCACCGCCGTCTACGGCGCCGCCGATCCGGCGGAGGCGGTACGCCACCTGCGGGCGCTGGCGGAACGCGCGGCGCCCGAGGCCTGACGTGGAGCCCGAGGCCGACCGCAAGGACGTCATCCTCGTCGTCGACGACGACGAGGACATCGCTCGGTTCGTCGACTTCAACCTGCGGTTGCACGGCTTCGAGGTGATCCACGCCAGCGACGGCCAGGAGGCACTGGAGGTCATCGAGCGCCAGCGACCGGATCTGGCGGTGGTCGACCTCATGATGCCCCGCATCGACGGGCTGGAGCTGACTCGGCGGCTGCGCGCCGACCCGATGACCTCCGCGCTGCCGGTGATCATGCTGACGGCCAAGGGGATGACCGTGGACAAGGTCCACGGGCTCAGCGCGGGCGCGGACGACTACCTGGTCAAACCGTTCGACACCGCCGAGCTGGTGGCCCGGGTCTCCTCGACGCTGCGGCGCAACAAGGAGTTCCGGGAGGTCTCCCCGCTCACTGGGCTGCCCGGCAACAGCCGCATCCGGCGGGAGATCAGCGACCGGGTCCGGCAGGGTGTGGACTACGCGGTCGGCTACATCGACATCGACCGGTTCAAGAGCGTCAACGACCGGTACGGCTTCGTCCGGGGCGACGACTTCATCTCCGCGTTGGCCCGCAGCCTGCACCGGGCCGTGGTGGCGGTGGGCCTGCCGCCGGCCTTCCTCGGCCACGTCGGCGGCGACGACTTCGTGATCGTCTGCGCGCCCGACCAGGTCCGCCCCCTCACCTCCCGCGCGGTGGTCGACTTCGAGAAGTCCGCGGACACGCTCTACGACGCCACCGACCGCGAGCGCGGCTTCGTCGAGCTCAAGGACCGGCGCGGCAACATCCGCCGGGCGGCCCTGGTCACGCTCTCGATCGGCGTCTCGCTCTCCGACGCCGGCAAGCGGTTCACCGACCCGCTCGAGGCGATCGCGGTGGCCTCGGAGATGAAGACGGTCGCCAAGAGCCAACCGGGGTCGTACGTCGCCGTGGACCGGCGGCGGGGTGTCACCTGACGCGTGATCCCGCTGTGAAGTAGCTCGCCTGAATAACGACACGCCGCCCTCGGCGTGTAAGACTGCGGAGTACCCACCACGCGCTGGCGGGACTCGGTGAAATTCCGAACCGGCGGTGATCCACGGTCCAACCGTGGTCAGCCCGCGACCCGGACGGCTCTGCCGCCCGGTGGACCTGGTGAAAATCCGGGGCCGACGGTTGGGGGCGGCTCGTCCGCGCCCAGACAGTCCGGATGGGAGACAGCGCGCGGGACGGACGGGTCTTCAGCCGGCCGCTGGCGTCAGCGTGCCGTGCCGCCCTCCCGGGGCGGCTGTGCCGTACCCGGAATCCGCCGCCGCCTGCCCGCGGTCCATACCGCCTCCCTGACCGCCCGCGCGATGAGGCGAGTGAGAGGGCAGGACAGGGCGATGGCCAGCGTCTCCGTCGACGAGGCGATGCGGCGTGCGATCGAGTTGGCGGCGCGCGGGTTGGGCACCACCAGCCCCAACCCGGTGGTCGGGTGCGTGCTGCTCGACGCGGACGGCCAGGTCGTGGGCGAGGGCTTCCACGCGTACGCGGGCGGACCGCACGCCGAGATCGTCGCGCTGGCCCAGGCCGGCCGGCGCGCCAAGGGCGGCACCGCGGTCGTCACTCTGGAACCGTGCGACCACACCGGCCGCACCGGTCCCTGTAGCACCGCGCTGGTCCAGGCCGGCGTGGCCCGGGTCGTCATCGCCGTACCGGACCCGAACCCGGTGGCCTCCGGTGGCGCCGCCACGTTGCGCTCCGCCGGGGTCCAGGTGGACCTGGGGGTACGCGGTGACGAGGCCGAGGCCGGCAACGTGGCCTGGTTGACCTCGATGCGCCGGGGCTGGCCGTACGTGATCTGGAAGTACGCCGCCACCCTCGACGGCCGGTCCGCCGCCGAGGACGGCACCAGCATGTGGATCACCTCCGAGGCGGCCCGGATCGACGTCCACGCGCTACGCGGCACGGTCGATGCGGTCATCGCCGGGGTGGGCACGGTGCTCGCCGACGATCCGCGGCTGACCGCCCGCAACCTGCGCGACGGCAGCCTGGCGATCCGGCAGCCGCTGCGGGTGGTGGTGGACAGCTCGGGGCGTACCCCGGTGGACGCCCGGGTCCGCGACGGCGCCGCGCGGACGTGGATCGCGACCGCCGCCGAGGTCGGCGCGGGCCCGGACGGCCGGGTCGACCTGCCGGCGCTGCTCGCGGCGCTGCACCAGCGCGGCGTCCGCGCGGTGCTGCTGGAGGGTGGACCCCGGCTGGCGGGCGCGTTCCTGGCCGCCGGTCTGGTGGACAAGATCGTCGGGTACGTCGCGCCGCGGTTGCTCGGCGCCGGCCCGACCGCGCTGGTCGACGCGGGAGTGACGACCATCGCTGAGGCCATCGATCTGGAGTTCGTCGACGTTACGCAGGTCGGTCCGGATCTCCGGATCACCGCTTTGCCCCGAAAGAGGGAGGGCTGACATGTTCACCGGCATTGTCGAGGAATTGGGCGAGATCGTACGCGTCACGGCCACGGCGGGCGATTCCGCGCTGATCGCCGTGCGTGGCCCGTTGGTCACCTCCGACGCCCGCCACGGTGATTCCATCGCCGTCAACGGTGTCTGCCTGACCGTGGTGGACGCGGCGGACGGCGTCTTCACCGCCGATGTGATGGGCGAGACCCTGCGCCGCTCCGCGCTGGGCGCGCTGCGCCCGGGCGACCCGGTCAACCTGGAACGGGCCGCCGCGCTGGGCAGCCGCCTCGGTGGGCACCTCGTGCAGGGCCACGTCGACGGCGTCGGCGAGCTGATCTCCCGGGAACCGGCCGAGCAGTGGGAGACGGTCCGGTTCCGGCTCCCCGCCGAGCTGTCGCGCTACGTGGTGGAGAAGGGCTCGATCACCATCGACGGCGTGTCGCTGACCGTGGCCGCCGTCGGCGTCGACGAGTTCGCCGTCGGGCTGATCCCGACCACCCTCAAGCTGACCACCCTCGGCGCGAAGGGCGTCGGCGACCCGGTCAACCTCGAGGTCGACGTGGTGGCCAAGTACGTCGAGCGGCTGCTGGGCAGTCGGCTCGCCGAGACCGGCGAGGTGGCCTGATGGGCGCCCTCGGCTGGTTCCTCGACGCCCAGGTGCAGGTGGCCGGCTCGCCGGTGCTGATCCGGGAGATCGTCGGCAACGCGTTCGGCCTGATCTCGGCGCTGCTCGGGCTGCGCCGGCTGGTCTGGGCGTGGCCGGTCGGCATGATCGGCAACGCGCTGCTGTTCACCGTCTTCCTCGGCGGGGTGTTCGCCACCCCGCAGGCCCACGACCTGTACGGGCAGGCCGGCCGGCAGGTGTTCTTCTTCGCGGTGAGCGTCTACGGCTGGTGGCGCTGGCAGCGCAACCGTCGGGCCGACGCCCAGCACGCCGCGGTGCTGCCACGCTGGGCCACCGGCCGGGAACGGCTCGCCCTGCTGCTGGCCGCCGTCGTCGGCACCGCCGCGGCGTACCCGCTGCTCAAGGCGCTGGGCTCGTGGGGTCCGCTGCCGGACGCCTGGATCCTCACCGGCAGTCTGCTCGCCACCTACGGCATGGCCCGCGGCTGGGTCGAGTTCTGGCTGGTGTGGATCGCGGTGGACGCCGTCGGTGTGCCACTGCTGCTGCGCGGCGGGTTCTACCCGTCGGCGGCCATGTACCTGATCTACGGCGCCCTCTGCGCCTGGGGCTTCGCCGCCTGGTGGCACACGTCGCGCGTCACCCGGCCGGCCGCCGCGCTCCCGCCCACCTACACGGAGGCCGTCGCATGACCAGTTTCGGGAGTATCGACGAGGCGATCGCCGAGATCGCGGCCGGCCGGCCGGTCGTCGTGGTCGACGACGCCGACCGGGAGAACGAGGGCGACCTGATCTTCGCGGCCGAGCTGGCCACGCCGGAGCTGATGGCGTTCATGGTGCGCTACACCTCGGGGTACGTCTGCGTGCCGTTGACCGAGAGCGAGGCCGACCGGCTCGACCTGCCGCCCATGCACCACACCAACCAGGACCGCCGGGGCACCGCGTACACGGTGACGGTGGACGCCCGGGAGGGGGTCAGCACCGGCATCTCGGCGGCCGACCGCGCGCACACCATCCGGCTGCTCGCCGACGCCGCCACCGACCCGACCGACCTGGCGCGTCCCGGGCACGTGGTGCCGCTGCGCGCCCGCGAGGGTGGGGTGCTGCGCCGGCCCGGGCACACCGAGGCGGCCATCGACCTGACCCGGCTCGCCGGGCTGCGTCCGGCGGGCGTGCTCTGTGAGCTGGTCAACGACGACGGCACCATGATGCGGTTGCCGGACCTGGAAAAGTTCGCCGCCGAACACGGCCTCGTGCTGATCACCATCGCCGACCTGATCGCCTACCGGCGGCATACCGAGAAGCAGGTCGAGCTGGTGGCCGAGGCGCGGATGCCCACCCGGCACGGGGTGTTCCGGGCGCTGGGTTACCGCGCCGAGCACGACCCGGCCGAGCACGTCGCCATGGTCATCGGCGACCTCGGCGACGGCCAGGACGTGCTGGTCCGGGTGCACTCCGAGTGCCTGACCGGGGACGTGTTCGGCTCGCTGCGGTGCGACTGCGGGCCGCAGTTGGACGCCGCGCTGGCCCGGGTCGCCCGCGAGGGTCGGGGCGTGGTGCTCTACGTGCGCGGGCACGAGGGGCGTGGCATCGGGCTGCTGCACAAGCTCCAGGCGTACCAGTTGCAGGACCAGGGCCGGGACACCGTCGACGCCAACCTCGACCTGGGTCTGCCGGCCGACGCCCGCGACTACGGCACCGGCGCGCAGATCCTCTACGACCTGGGCGTGCGCTCGATGCGGCTGCTCACCAACAACCCGGCCAAGCGGGCCGGGCTGGAAGGCTACGGGCTCACCATCACCGGCCGCGAGAGCCTGCCGGCCGGGGCGCACCCGGAGAACCTGCGCTACCTGCGCACCAAGCGGGACCGGATGGGTCACCTGCTGGACGAGTTGGACGAGGTGTCCGAGGCGCCGCTGGGGCGTCCCGTCGCCAATGACGAGATCGGAGCATGACGATGGCGGGATTCGGTGAGCCGGGAGTCGACGCGGTGGACGCCGCGGGGCTGACCGTCGGCGTGGTGGCCGCGCGCTGGCACGGCGAGCTGACCGACCACATGCTGGAGCGCGCGGTCGCCGCCGCCGAGGCGTGCGGCGCGCGATCCGTGGTGGCCCGGGTCGCCGGCTCGGTCGAGCTGCCCGTCGTCGCCCAGGCCCTGGCCCGCCGCTGCGACGTGGTGGTCGCGCTCGGCGTGGTCGTGCGGGGCGCGACCGCCCACTTCGACTACGTGTGCCGGTCGGTCACCGACGGGCTGACCCGGGTGGCGCTGGACGAGGGCAAGCCGGTCGCGCACGGTGTGCTCACCGTGGAGACCATCGAGCAGGCCCGGGACCGGGCCGGGCTGCCCGGCTCGGCGGAGGACAAGGGCTGGGCGGCGACCGTCGCCGCGCTCGACGCGGCGCTGGCCGTGCGGACCGTCGCCGCCGGCAACGGCCAGCGGGTCGGCTTCGGCGGCTGACGCCGCGCGGCTCCATTGTCGGCCGGCTCCCGGCCTGCGCGGCCTCGGTGCTGGCCGGCTCCGAGGCCGGCCGGTCTCAGAGCCGGCCGGCCTCGATGATCCGGCGGAGGAACTGCCGGGTACGGGGCTGCGTCGGTTCGCCGAGCACCTGCTCCGGCGGGCCGCTCTCCACGACGCTGCCTGCGTCGAGGAAGCACACCTCGTCGGCGACCTCCCGGGCGAAGCCCATCTCGTGGGTGGCCAACACCATGGTCATCCCGTCGGCCTTCAGGTCGCGGATCATCGCCAGCACCTCGCCGACAAGTTCCGGGTCCAGCGCCGAGGTGACCTCGTCGAGCAGCATCAGCCGGGGCGAGTTCGCCAGCGCCCGGACGATCGCCACCCGCTGCTGCTGCCCGCCGGAGAGCCCGTCCGGGTAGGCGTGCGCCTTCGCGCCCAGCCCCACCCGGTCCAGCAGGTCGCGGGCCTGGGCCTCGGCCTCGGCGCGGGCCCGCCGGTGTACGCGCCGGGGCGCGAGGGTGATGTTGTCCAGCACGCTCAGGTGCGGAAACAGGTTGTACGCCTGGAACACCATGCCGATCCGCCGGCGCACCCGGTCGGCGTCCACCCGGGGGTCGGAGATGTCCTCCCCGTCCAGCTCGATCGTGCCGTCGTCGATGTCCTCCAGTAGGTTCACGCACCGCAGCAGGGTGGACTTGCCCGACCCGGACGCCCCGATCAGCGCCACCACCCGGTGCTCGGCGACGGTCAGGTCGAGCCCGTCCAGCACGACGTGACCGGCGAACTCCTTGCGCAGACCCCGGCAGCGCAGCAGCGACATGGTCAGCCTCCCGACTGGCGGCGGGCCGAGCGCAGCGTCACCCAGTCGGTGACCGCGATCAGCGGGATCGCGAGCAGCACGAACAGCACGCCCGCCACGATGTACGGCGTGTAGTTGAACGACTGGGCTGTGGCGATCTGGGCGGCCCGGACCGCGTCGATCGGGCCGGCGAGCGAGACCAGCCCGACGTCCTTCTGCAGGGCCACCACGTCGTTCAGCAGCGGCGGCGCCACCCGGCGGACGGCCTGCGGCAGCACCACGTGGCGCATCGTCTGCCGGTAGGTCAGGCCCAGCGAGCGGGCCGCGGCGAGCTGACTGGGATGCACCGACTCGATGCCGGCCCGGAACACCTCGGCGAGGTAGCCGCCGTAGGTGAGCACCAACGCGAGCCCGCCCAGCACCAGCACCGACGGCATGCCCTGCAACCGCAGCCCGGGCACACCCAGGGTGAGCAGGTAGAGCACGATGATCAGCGGTAGCCCACGGAACGTGTAGGTGTACCCGGCGGCCAGCGCGCGGACCGGGAAGAAGACCGGGCCGCGCAGCGTCCGCAGCACGGCGATCACCAGCCCGAGCAGCAGCGCCCCGGCCGCGCAGCAGACCAGCAGCCGTACGTTGAGCCACAGCCCGTCCAGCACGGCCGGCAGCGCGTCGGCGGCGATCCGCGGGTCCAGGAAGGACCGCCGTACCCGGTCCCAACCCGGCGCGCCGGTCACCGCGACCACCAGCAGGGTGCCGAGCGCCGCCGTGGAGGAGGCCGCGACCAGCACGCTGTAGACGGTCTGCCGACGTCGGTACGCCGCCCGCCGCACCTGTGCGGCGGAGGGGGTGTGCGCCGCAGCGTGTGTCCGCTCCCGCGTCACGTCAGCTCGGTCGCGCCCGCCACCTGCGCGAGCCACTTCTGCTCCAACTGCTTCAGCGTGCCGGCCTCGCTGAGCTGACCGACCGCGCCGCTCACACAACGGGTCAGCGGCGAGTTCTTGTCCAGCAGCAGCCCGAACATCTCCGGCACGCCCACCTGCGGAACCTGACCGACGATCACCGCGTCGCTGATCTCCGCGCCGGTGATGTAGAAGGCCGTCGGCAGGTCCACCACGAGACCGTCGATCTGCCCGTTCTGCAGGGCCTTCTTGGCGTCGTCGTTGCTGTTGTAGACCTGCGGCTTCGCCGTCGGCTTGATCACGTCGGTGATCGCCTGGTAGCTGGTCGTACCGACCTGGGCGCCGAGCTTGGCGCCCTTCAGGTCGGCCACGGACTTCTTGCCGGCGATCTTCGACGACTTGAGCGCGATGACGGTCTGCCGCACCAGGTAGTAGGGCGCGGAGAAGTCCACCGCCTGCTTGCGCTCGTCGGTGACCGAGAACTGGTTGATGTCGAAGTCGAAGCTCTTCTCCCCGGGTGCGATCGCGGTGTCGAACTTCACCCGGGTCCAGGTCACGTCACCTCGGGCGTAGCCCAGCTTCTCCGCCACCGCGTACGCGACGGCGGCCTCGAAGCCCTCGCCGTTCTCCGGCTTGTCCTGCCGGAACCACGGCTCGTACGCCGGCTGGTCGGTGGCGATGGTGAGCTTGCCCGGCGTACGGGTCGGCAGGCTGTCCTTGGCGCACGTCGGCGCGGCGGTGACGGTGGGGGTCGGTTCGTCCTGTGGCGCGCACCCTGCGATGGCGCCGACGACGGCGCCGACGAGGATGAGCGCGAGCAGACGTGAGCGGCTGGCCATGGCGGACAGCGTAAAGGTCCACGCGCATCGATCGAAGATCTTCCCACCGCGACGGCAGGGAATTGTCCGCCTGCTGGGTTCGGCCCGACCCGGACGTCGGGCAGCGGCCCGGCGGCTGGAAGAATCGTTCCCCGTGAAGACGTTCGAGGAGTTGTTCGCCGAGCTGCAGGCCAAGGCCGCTGCCGGCACCCCGGGCTCGGGCACGGTCGCCGCTCTGGACAAGGGTGTGCACTTCATCGGCAAGAAGGTCGTCGAGGAGGCGGCCGAGTCGTGGATGGCCGCCGAGCACGAGGGGCCCCAGCGCACCGCCGAGGAGATCTCCCAACTGCTCTACCAGGTCCAGGTGCTGATGCTCGCCAGCGGTCTCGAGCTCAAGGACGTCTACCGACATCTGTGAGTGCGCCCCGTCGTTGATCAGACTCGATCGAAGGAGCACTCCGTCATGCTGCGTGTCGCCATCCCCAACAAGGGCACCCTGGCCGAGCCGGCCGCCCAGATGCTGCGCGAGGCGGGCTACCGCCAGCGCACCGACCCCAAGGACCTCGTCTGCCGGGACGAGGCCAACGACGTCGAATTCTTCTACCTGCGTCCCAAGGACATCGCCACCTACGTCGGCTCCGGTGATCTCGACCTCGGCATCACCGGCCGCGATCTGCTGATCGACTCGGCCGCGCCCGCCGAGGAGGTCGTCGACCTCGCCTTCGGCCGGGCCACCTTCCGGTTCGCCGCCCGCCCCGACGACATCGCCTCCGTGCAGGAATTGGGTGGGCACCGGATCGCCACCGCGTACCCGGGGCTGGTCGAGCGGCACCTCGACGAGGCGGGCGTCAAGGCCGAGGTGATCCGCCTCGACGGCGCCGTGGAGAACGCCGTACGCCTCGGGGTCGCCGACGTGATCGCGGATGTGGTGGAGACCGGCGCGACGCTGCGTCAGGCGGGTCTCGTGGTGTTCGGCGAGCCGCTGCTGCGCTCGTCCGCGGTGCTGGTACGCCGCGCCGGCGCGCCGGCCCACGCGCAGGCCGAGCAGTTGCTGCGCCGCCTGCACGGCGTGCTGGTGGCCCGCCGTTACGTGATGCTCGCCTACGACGTGCCGGCCGGCCTGCTGGACCGGGCCAGCGGGTTGACCCCCGGCATCGAGTCGCCCACCGTCTCGCCGCTGCACCGCGAGGGCTGGGTGGCCGTGCAGGCCATGGTGCTCCGCGACGACGTGCACCGGATCATGGACGAGCTGTACGACCTGGGCGCCCGCGCCATCCTGGTCACCAACATCCACGCCTGCCGCCTCTGACCGGTCCTTGATCCACACGAGATCGCCGAAATGGGGGTGTCCGCCCGCCCGGGTTACCCCGGCTTCCCCGATCTCGTGTGGATCACCGCCGCCCCGCGCCGCCCCGCGTCGGGGGCTGTGCGTGCCCGCCTCCGCAAGATCGTGCCCGAACAGGGATGTAGTGGCATCGGTGGCGGGCTGAGGCCACTACATCCCTGTTCGGGTGCGATCTTCATCGGCGCGCGGTGCCTCGGCGGGTGGTGCGTCGGTGCGGCGGACGTGAGTGGCAGACTGGGCGGGTGAGTGACACCGAACTGGTCCGCCTGAAGCCGCGCCGCATCCGGGTGGTGTGCTGGTCGGCGGCGATCGTGCTGGTGGTGGTGTTCGCCCTGGTCGCCACCTCGCTGACCGGGCCGACCGGCGACGGGTACGGCAGCTTCCAGCGCGGTGACCAGATCGCCATGATCGGCCTGGGTGTCTTCGGCGCGCTGGGTTTCCTGTTGTTCACCCGCCCGCGCATCGAAGCGGACGGGCGGGGCATCCGGGTACGCAACGTCATCAGCTCGTACGAGCTGCCCTGGGAGGTCGTCCGGGGCATTCGGTTCGACCGGGGCGCGCCGTGGGCCAGCCTGGAGCTGCACGACGACGACCTGCTGCCGTTGATCGCGTTGCAGGCCGCCGACAAGGAGCTGGCCGTCGACGGCGTGCGCGCCCTGCGCCGGCTCTTCGAAGCCCACCAGTCCCGCCTCGCCGAACGTGCCGTCGGCAACTAAGCCCCCGCCCCGCCTCGGCCCGCGCGGCCCCCGCCTCGGCCCGCGCGGCCCCGCCTCGCGCCCGCGCCGCCTCGCGCCCGCGCCGCCCCGCCTCGGCCCGCGCCCGCGCGGCCCCGCGCCGCCTCGCGCCCGCGCCGCCTCGCGCCGCGCCGCCCCGCCTCGGCCCGCGCCCGCGCGGCCCCGCGCCGCCTCGCGCCCGCGCCGCCTCGCGCCCGCGCCGCCCTGCCTCGCGCCCGCGCCGCCTCGCGCCCGACTCGCCCCGCCTCGGCCCGCGCCCGCGCGGCCCCGCGCCGAGGCAGCAACTTCCCCGAAACTGCTGCCTCCCGGCGCCTGGATGCCGCAACTTCCGGGAAACTGCGCGGATCTTGAGGCCCGCCGAGGTCCGCCGAGGCCCGCCGAGGCCCGCCGAGGCCCGCCGGGGCCCGCGAGGTCCAACGAGACCCGCTCAGGCCCGCTGAGCGGCACCGACGCCATCCGCCCAGCCCCAGGCGGTGTCCGGTTTGGGGGTGGGCGGTACGGCGGTGTAGTGTTGTCGAGTCGACCAGGCTGTCTCCGCGTGCGAGCAGACAGCCTTGAAAGCGGAGCGCCTGCTCCCACCCGAGTCGCCGCCACGGTGGCCGGGTCCGGTCACCGGTTCCGGGCATGTCCCGGCCCCGGATGCGCGATCCTGTGATCGTGCCGACCGGTCGAGCGGGCCCTGGCATGCGCCAGGGCCTTCTGTTTTCCAGGTCGGTTCCCTTCCGGGAGCCGCAGGGGTCGGCACCTGAGCAGAAACGACTCGAGGAGGCCCCATCAGCGTCGAACCACGCGTGAACGAGCAGATCCGGGCACGTGAGGTCCGACTGGTCGGCCCAGAGGGTGAGCAGGTGGGCATCGTCCCGCTGGAGCGCGCCCTGCAGCTGGCCGCGGACGTCGATCTGGACCTGGTCGAGGTTGCGCCGATGGCGCGCCCGCCGGTGTGCAAGCTCATGGACTTCGGCAAGTTCAAGTACGAGAGCGCACTGAAGGCGCGCGAAGCGCGGCGTAACCAGCAGCAGACCGTCATCAAGGAAATGAAGCTCCGGCCGAAGATCGACCCGCACGACTACGAGACCAAGAAGGGTCACGTGGTGCGGTTCCTCAAGGCGGGCGACAAGGTCAAGGTGACGATCATGTTCCGCGGTCGCGAGCAGAGCCGCCCGGAGCTGGGTTACCGGCTCCTGCGTCGGCTCGAGTCCGAGATCACGGATCTGGGATACGTCGAAGCCGCTCCCAAGCAGGACGGCCGAAACATGATCATGGTTCTCGCTCCGCACCGGGCCGTCAAGGCTTCCGCGGTCGCCGCCACGGCGTCCCGCGGTGGCCCTCGGGACCGGGCAGGGGACGAGTCCGCCGCTCCGGCAGCCGATGAGACCGCGGCGGTCGGGGAGACCGCAGCAGCCGGCGACACCGGCACCGCCGCCACCAGCGGCGAGTAACAGGGGAGAAGACGTTCCACATGCCGAAGATGAAGAGCCACACGGGTATGGGCAAGCGGGTCCGGGTGACCGGCAAGGGCAAGATCGTGTCTGAGCAGGCCGGCAAGCGCCACCTGCTGGAGGGCAAGGCGTCCACCCGCACCCGCCGGTTGACCGGCACGGTCGTCGTGGCCAAGGCCGACGTCAAGCGCATCAAGAAGCTGCTCGGCCGCTGACGCGCGCCACCTTTACGTAAGAAGGAGTTGAGATGGCACGCGTCAAGCGGGCTGTGAACGCCCAGAAGAAGCGTCGTACCCTGCTGGAGACCGCGAGTGGTTACCGCGGCCAGCGCTCCCGGCTGTACCGCAAGGCCAAGGAGCAGGTGCTGCACTCGATGCAGTACGCCTACCGGGACCGTCGTGACCGCAAGGGCGACTTCCGGCAGCTGTGGATTCAGCGGATCAACGCGGGCGCCCGGGCGAACGGGATGACCTACAACCGCCTGATCCAGGGCCTGCGTCTGGCCGGCATCGAGGTCGACCGCAAGATCCTGGCCGACATGGCCGTCAACGACGCCGCCTCGTTCGCGGCGATCGTCGAGCTGGCCCGGGCCGCGGTCACGGCCGAGGGCACCGGCGGCGCGGCGGCTCAGGCCGCCTGATCCCCACGCACCAGAACGAGGCGTCTCCCGCGTCGGCACCGCCGTCCGGGGGGCGCCTCGATCGTGCCCGAGGAGCAAACCCCATGGCCTTCACCCCGCGTACCCCCAGGATTGTCGCCGCCCGCCGGCTGCAACGCCGCCGGGACCGCGACGCCGCCGGCCGGTTCCTGGCCGAGGGCCCGCAGGCGGTCCGCGAGGCCCTGGCGCGGCCGGGGGTGGTCACCGAGCTTTTTGGTACGGCGACCGCGCTGGACCGCTATCCGGAGCTGGCCGCCACGGCGGCCCGGGCCGACGTGCCGGTCTCCGAGGTGACCGACGACGCCCTCGCGGCGTTGGCCGAGACGGTCGCCCCGCAGGGGCTGGTCGCCGTCTGCCGGCACCTGGACGTGCCGCTGGAGCAGGCCCTCGCGGCCGCTCCCCGGCTGGTGGCGGTGCTCGCCGAGATCCGTGACCCGGGTAACGCCGGCACCGTGCTGCGCACCGCCGACGCGGCGGGCGCGGGCGCGGTGGTCTTCGCCGGTGACGCGGTCGACCCGTACAACGGCAAGTGTGTCCGCGCCTCGGCCGGCAGCCTGTTCCACGTCGACGTGGTCCGCGCGCCCGACCCGGTCGCGGTGGTCGACGCGCTCCGGGCCGCCGGACTGTCGATCTTCGCCACCACCGGGTACGGCGACGACGACCTGGACGACCTGACCGACTACGGCCGACTCGTCGGGCCCACCGCCTGGTTGTTCGGCTCGGAGGCGCACGGGCTGCCCGAGACGTTGACCGCCGCCGCCGACGCCCGGGTGCGGGTGCCGCTGTACGGGCGCGCCGAGAGCCTGAACCTGGCTGCCGCCGCGGCCGTCTGCCTGTACGCTTCAGCGAGAGCGCAGCGCTGAGGGTGACCCTCGGCGCCACTGACAGCAGGGGAGAGCGTCCGTCCATGAACGCGCCACGGCGTTCGTTTAGCCAGCCCGCCGGTGTCGGCGGGCGGCGGGCCTGACCTGCTCCCTGCGCAACTCCTACCGGCGGGCTGCGGCACAGCCGCGCGTCCGTAGACTCGCTTCGCCGCCCCGATGACGGGCTGGCGCCGCCGTGAGGGAGTGCCCGTACGCCATGAGCTACCGCAACGATCCGTACGACCCGAAGCAGGTCGCCCTGCTCGACCCGGCCGCCCTGGCCGAGGCCGTCGCCGACGCCACGAAGGCGTTCGAGGCCGCCGCCGACCCGGACGCGCTGACCGCGCTGCGCCCCGCGCACCTCGGTGACCGGTCTCCGGTCTCCCTCGCGCGCCGGGAGATCGGCGCGTTGCCGCCGGCCGCGAAGTCCGACGCCGGCAAGCGGGTCAACGAGGCCCGCCGGGCGATCGAGTCCGCGTACGCCGAGCGCGCCGAGGTGCTGGAGCGCGAGCAGGCCGCGCGGGTGCTCGTCGAGGAGCGGGTGGACGTCACGCTGCCGTACGCCCGGCGTCCACGGGGTGCCCGGCACCCGCTCAGCACGCTGATGGAGTCGATCAGCGACCTGTTCGTCGGGATGGGCTACGAGGTGGCCGAAGGCCCCGAGGTCGACCTGGAGTGGGTCAACTTCGACGCGTTGAACATCCCCGCCGACCACCCGGCGCGCGGTCTGATGGACACCTTCCACATCGCGCCGGAGGGCTCCGGGCTTGTATTGCGAACGCACACCTCGACGGTGCAGACGCGCACCATGCTCAGCCGCAAGCCGCCGATCTACGTGATCGTGCCCGGCCGCGTCTACCGCACCGACGAGATCGACGCCACCCACAGCCCGGTGTTCCACCAGGCCGAGGGCCTGGTCGTCGACAAGGGCATCACGATGGCGCACCTGCGGGGCACCCTCGACCACTTCGCCCGGGCGATGTTCGGCCCCGAGGCGAAGACCCGGTGGCGGCCGCACTACTTCCCGTTCACCGAGCCGTCGGCGGAGTTCGACGTGTGGTTCCCGGAGCACCGCGACGGTCCGCAGTGGGTCGAGTGGGGTGGCTGCGGGATGGTCAACCCCCGGGTGTTGCGCGCCTGCGGGGTCGACCCGGAGGTCTACTCCGGCTTCGCCTTCGGCATGGGCATCGACCGGACCCTGATGGTCCGGCACGGGGTCAGCGACATCCGCCATCTCTTCGAGGGCGACGTGCGGTTCAGCCGGGCGCTCGGGACCGGGGCGTAGGGCGATGCGGGTACGAGACACGGGAACGGTGGTCTGAAGTCATGCGAGTTTCTGTCAGTTGGCTGCGGGAGTACGTCGACCTCCCCGCCGACCTGCCCACCGGTGACCTGGAGCAGGCCCTGGTCGACCTCGGCATCGAGGTCGAGTCCGTACAGGACCTGCGCGCGAGCGTCACCGGTCAGCTCGTCGTCGGCGAGGTGCGCGAGATCGAGGAGCTGACCGGCTTCAAGAAGCCCATCCGGTTCTGCCGGGTAGACGTGGGCGCCGCCAACGGCACCGGCGAGCCGCAGGAGATCGTCTGCGGGGCGCGCAACTTCGCCGTCGGTGACCGGGTCGTCGTCATCCTGCCCGGCGGCGTCCTGCCCGGCGGGTTCGCGATCGGCGCCCGCAAGACGTACGGGCACAACTCGGCCGGCATGATCTGCTCGGCCAAGGAGTTGGGCCTGGGCGACGACCACTCGGGCATCATCGTGCTGCCGCCGGACACCGCCGCCAAGCCGGGTGACGACGCGCGGGCCGTCGTGGGCCTCGACGACGTCGTGTTCGAGCTGGAGATCACCCCCGACCGGGGGTACGCGCTGAGCCTGCGCGGCCTCGCCCGGGAGCTGTCGCACGCGTTCGACGTGCCGCTGCACGACCCGGGGATGGCACCCGCCCCGGGTGGCACGCCGACCCCGGCGTACCCGGTGGAGGTCCGCGACACGGTCGGCTGCGACCGGTTCACCGCCCGCCTGGTCCGCGGCGTCGACCCGAACGCGCCCACACCGTCCTGGATGGCCCAGCGACTGGTGACCGCCGGCATCCGCAGCATCTCGCTGCCGGTCGACATCACCAACTACGTGATGTTGGAACTGGGCCAGCCGATGCACGCCTTCGACGCCGACCGCATCGCCGGGCCGCTGGTGGTCCGCCGCGCCGAGGCGGGGGAGAAGCTGACCACCCTGGACGGGGTCAGTCGGGTGCTCACCGCCGACGACATGGTGATCTGCGACGACACCGGGCCGATCTCCCTGGCTGCGGTGATGGGCGGCGAGACCAGCGAGGTCGACACCGGAACCACCACCAACGTGCTCTTCGAGGCGGCCCACTGGGACCCGGCCATGGTCGGGCGCACCGCCCGCCGGCACAAGCTGTTCAGCGAGGCCGCGAAGCGCTGGGAGCGGGGCGTCGACCCGGCCGTGGCGCTGGTCGCGCTGGAGCGTGCCGTGCGACTGCTCACCGAGCACGGCGGCGGCACCCCGGGCGACGAGATCCTGGACATCGACCACGTCCGGCCGCGTACCCCGATCAGCCTGCCGGCGGACCTACCGACCCGTCGGGTCGGCGTCGAGTACCCGCCGGCGCGGGTGGTCGCCCTGCTGGAGCAGGTCGGCTGCACCGTCGCGCAGGGTGCCGACCGGCTGTCCGAGGACCCGGGCACGGTCGGCGTGGCCAGCGGTGTCGGGACGACGCTGAGCGTCACCCCGCCGACCTGGCGACCCGACCTGACCGACCCGGCCGACCTGGTCGAGGAGGTCGTCCGCCTCGACGGGTACGACCGGGTGCCGTCGGTGCTGCCGACCGCGCCGCCCGGTAACGGCCTGACCCCGCGTCAGCGCCGCCGCCGGGCCGTCGCCGGATCGCTGGCCGAACGCGGGTACGTGGAGGTGCTCGCGCACCCCTTCGTCTCTCCGGAGTTGGCCGACCAGCTCGGCCTGCCGGCCGACGACCCGCGCCGACCCGCGGTGCGCCTCGCCAACCCGCTGTCCGAGGAGGAGCCGCTGCTGCGTACCACGCTGCTCGGCCCGCTGCTCGGCATCCTCAAGCGCAACCTCGGCCGGGGCCACCGCGACCTCGCCCTCTACGAGATCGGCGCCGTCTTCCACCCGCGCCCCGACGCCGGCAGCCCGCCGGCGATGGGCGTGGACCGCCGGCCCACCGACGAGGAGTTCGCCGCCGCCGACGCGGTCGTGCCGGCCCAGCCGGTGCACGTCGCGGCGGTGCTCGCCGGTGACCTGGACCCGGCCGGCTGGTGGGGCGCGGGCCGCCCGGCCGGCTGGGCGGACGCCATCGAGGCGGCCCGGGACGTGCTGGCCGCCGCCGGCATCCCCGACGAGCGGGTCGAGGTACGCGCCGCCGAGTACGCGCCGTGGCACCCGGGCCGCTGCGCCGAGCTGCGGGTCGACGACACCGTCGTCGGGTACGCCGGTGAGCTGCACCCGGCGGCGGTCGCGGCGTTGGAGCTGCCCCGCCGTACCTGCGCCATGGAGCTGAACCTGGACGTACTGCCGCCGGTGCCGGTGACTCCCGCGCCGACGGTGTCCGGGTTCCCGCCGGCGCTGATCGACGTGGCGCTGGTGCTCGACGAGTCGGTCCCGGCCGAGCAAGTGCGTCGGGCGCTGGAGGCGGGCGCCGGCGAGCTGCTGGAGGACGTGCGGCTGTTCGACGTGTACTCCGGCGCGCAGCTCGGCGAGGGTCGCCGGTCGCTGGCGTACAAGCTGACGTTCCGCGCTCCGGACCGGACGCTGACGGTGGAGGAGGCGCTGGCCGCCCGGGACGCGGCGGTCGCCGTCGTGGCCGAGCGTTTCGGCGCGACCCTGCGCGGCGCGTAACCGGGAGGTGCCCCGTCCTGCGGTCTCTCGATCTGCGGGTTCGGCTTCCTGGCCGTGCACCAACGAGCAAGGCCCTGACCTGGCGGTACCCGCCAGGTCAGGGCTTTTCTCGGGTACGTCGATCGGGTAGGGCTCGCTCGGTGGGTGCCCGGGATCCGTTGGGCCCGAGGTCAGTCGACCCGGAGTGAGTCGGCGATCGCGTCGGCGTCGGCCGGGTCGTCGGCGACCGCGATGACGACCACCCGTTGGTCGGCGATCACCACCACCCGCCGCGCCCGGCCGTCCGGCAACACATCCCCGCCCCGGATCACGGGGTGGCCGGCCGCGTCGCCCTGCTCGGTGGCGATCGCCGCCACCGGATCGCGGGCGAGGTCCCTGGACCGTCGAACCTCCGCGTAGTCGACGCGGGGCGCCGGCGTCAGCGCGCAACCGGCGACGACGTCGAGATCGACGATGTACGTGTCCCGGACCGGCGTACCGCACTTGACGGCGTTGCGCGGCCACTGCGCCGGCACCGAGATCCGTACGCCCTCGCTGGAGACCTCCTGTGTGCCGGATGGGTCGCCGCCGGGCGCGGCTTCGCGCCCGCACGCACCAAGGCCGGCCACCGCCGCGACGGCGACGGCGACGGCGACGATCGGCGGCCTCCTGCGGCCGTTCAGGTCGAGGTTCATGCTCGGCCCTTCCTCGGGTGGCGCGCCAGCAGCACGGACCGGGGATGGGCCCGACGGTTGCTGCCCGAACCTGCCCCACCCGCGCCGATGAGCCGGCCAGCCACTGACGACATCAGCGACTCACAGGTTACTTCCCGTGATCGACCGTGGAAGAATCACGACAATCAGCTTTATCGATACACGGGGAGGTAACGTCGATGGCTGATATCGATGCGGTGCGTCCGTCGCCCGCGGAATCCCATGGTCCGGCACATTCCACGGCGACCCTTGCGGCGCAGCGGACGACGGTCCGGCTGTTCGGTCGGACAGCGGTGTGGCGCAACGAGGCAGAGGTGCCACTCGGTCCGGCAGGGCAGCGAACGCTCTTCGCCGTGCTGGCTCTGAACGCCGACCGTCCGGTGCCCCGGCAGGAGCTACTCGACGTGCTCTGGTCGGACAGTCAGCCCCGCGAAGCGGTAAACGTCATCCAGACCTACGTCAAGCGGCTGCGGCGTTCCCTGGAGCCGGAGCGCCCGCCGCGCGCCCCGAGCGGCCTCCTGGTCCGCGTGGGCGACGGCTACGCGCTTCGCATCGGTGCCGACGCCGTCGACCTGGGACGGTTCCGCGTCCTGGTGGGTGCAGCCCGTACGGCACGGCGCTACGGCGATCACGAGCGAGTCTGCCTCCTGCTCGAGGAGGCCCTACGGCTCTGGCGCTCACCCCTGCTGGCGGATCTCCCGGCGCTCGCCGCGCAGCCACCGGTTCGAGCGATCGAGGGCGAACGCGCGATGGCGGTCTGCTGGTACGCCGAGGCCGCGCTGCGCCAGGGCGCTGCCGACGAGGCGCTCGTCACCGTCGACCAGGCGGCTGCGGTGTCCCCGCTGGACGAGAGCCTGCACGCCTGGCTGATCCGGCTGTGTCTGGCGGTCGGGCGGCGTGCGGAAGGGCTGGCGGCGTACCGACGGATCGAACGCCGCTTGGCCCGCGATCTCGGGGTGGATCCGCGACCGGAGTTGGAGCAGCTGCGGCGGGCGCTGGTCGCAGCGGGGTGAGCCGGTCCAGTTGTCGACCAGTCCGCATCCATCGACGTAGGTGATCCTGGTGTCGCCGTCCTGACTGTCTGGTCGGGACGGTGTCCGATCGCCTCGAAGAAAGGACCTCCGGACATGACGCGTCGTCCGTCAGGACGTTCCTACCTCCTACTGGCCCTGCTGCAGGTGGGTGCCCTCACGCTGGGGGCAACACCCTCGCCTGCCGCGGCCGTCCCGGAGCCGAACGATTCGCGGCACCTGGTCAACCTCGACAGGCTCGGCGCGAGCGATCTGGAACGAGCGCAGGCGCCGCTCGTCGCGCTGGCCGACCAGATCCAGCAGCGGGTCGCGAAGCAGCGGCTCTCGGGCTTCACCGGCGTCGCTGTCGACGTCGAGGCCCGGCAGGTGACGCTCTACTGGAAGGGGGCCCCGCCGGCTGCCTTCATCAAGGGCCTGACCATGGCCGAGGGGGTCCGACTCGGGACCGTCGCGGTGCCGTACTCGCTCGCCGAACTCGACCGTGAGGCACGACGGATAGCCCAGGAGAACCAGTCGACGGTGGCGTCGGTGGGGCCACGCGACGACTTCCGTGGGCTGACGGTCGCCGTGGACCGCGAAGCCGTCAGCGGCTTCCGCGCATCCGCCGACCTTGCCAGCACCATCCCGTTGACGGTCACCACGTCCGCGCGGACCGAGCCGGCGAGCCGGTGGACGGATGTGGTGCCGTACTGGAGTGGCAACGCCATCCAGCGCCCCGTCGGCAGCGGGAACGTGGTCCGCTGCAGCACGGCCTTCGCGGGGAAGACAACCAGCGGTACGGACGTCATGGTGACCTCGTACCACTGCGGGAAGAACACCGAGTGGAAGTCGCCGGGTAACGGATGGATCGTCGGAAACTCCAACGCCGGCCAGGCGTCCATCGACTCCATGCTGATCACGGGCAGCTACTACGAGGGCAACATGTACGTCGGTGACTACCAGTCCAACCAGGGCGTGCCGATCTACGGTGCGGGAAACCCGGCGTTGAACTCGTGGGTCTTCTCCTCGGGTTCGCACTCCGGCGCCTCGGTCGTGCAGGTGCAGGCCGTCAACAAGTACATCAACCTCGAAGGCGTGGGAACCGTGGGTCCGGGTTTCTACACCGTGAACACGGACGGCGTCGCGTCGATCGGGCAGGGCGACAGTGGTGGTCCGATCGCGCAGGCGGTGTCGGTCAGCGGCGGTACCGCGATCTACGGTCGAGGGGTCATCACCGGCGGATCACCGGACACCGCAGGGCCCTGTCAGGGCGTGCAGAGTTCCGGCCGGCAGTGCTGGCGCGAGACGTTCCACGTCAACATCTACGAGGTCATGGCCCGCTGGGGGATCACGATCGGAAGCAGTGGCGGGGTCTGACCGGCTCCGGGAGTGTGGCGAGCTGGGCGGTGGCGCACCGCCCAGCTCCGCCCGCGGGCACACCTGGAGGACCGGGCCGCCCGCTTGGTAGAACTGAGAGTGTCACCGCGCGGCCCGGCCCCTCATTAGCATGCACTGCTCTGCATGAACTTGCACCCGCGAGTCATCCTTGTTAATCTTCGCTGCATAGTCATGCGGAGGTGGGTATGGGGATTCGAGTCGCGGTCGCCGGAGCGAGCGGGTACGCCGGTGGCGAGCTGCTGCGTCTGGTCGCCGGGCACCCGGAGTTCGACCTGGTCGCCGCCACCGCGCACCGCCAGGCCGGGCACCGCGTCGACGTGGTGCATCCGCAGCTCACCGGGCTCGACCTGGTGCTCGGCGAGACCGACCCGTCGACCCTCGCCGACGCCGACCTGGTCTTCCTGGCGCTGCCGCATGGTGAGTCGGCGGCTCTCGCGGCCCAGCTCCCACCCGAGGTGCGCGTCGTCGACCTGGGCGCCGACCACCGGCTCGCCGATCCGTACGCCTGGGCGCAGTACTACGGCGGCACGCACGCCGGCCAGTGGACGTACGGCCTGCCCGAGCTGCCCGGCCAGCGGGAGCTGATCGCCGGCTCCACCCGGGTCGCGAACACGGGCTGCTACGCCGCCGCGATCACCCTGGCTCTCGCGCCGTTGATCGCCGACGGTGCGGCCAGCCCCGCCGACGTGGTGGTGGTCGCCGCCTCGGGAACGTCCGGAGCGGGCCGGGCGACGAAGCCGCACCTGCTGGCCAGCGAGGTGCTGGGCGACCTGTCGCCGTACCGGGTCGGCACCCACCAGCATGTGCCCGAGATCAAGCAGGCCTCCGGTGCCACCGGCCTGTCGTTCACCCCGGTCCTCGCGCCGATGCCACGCGGCATCCTCGCCACGGTCACCGCCGTGCCGGCCCGCGGCGTCGACCCGCAGCAGGTGCTGGCGCAGGCGTACGCCGACGCGCCGTTCGTGCACGTGCTGCCGGAGGGGAGCTGGCCGCACACGGCCGCCACGCTGGGCTCCAACTCGTGTCACCTGCAGGCGACCGTCGACGTCGACTCCGGTCGGCTGATCGTGCTCAGCGCGCTGGACAACCTCGGCAAGGGCGCCGCCGGCCAGGCCGTGCAGAACGCCAACCTGATGCTCGGCCTGCCGGAGACGACGGGCCTGTCCATCTGGGGAGTCAGTCCGTGAGTGTCACCGCCCCCCGGGGGTTCCGGGCGGCCGGGGTGGCCGCCGGGTTGAAGGCCAGCGGTGGCGCGGACGTCGCCCTGGTGGTCAACGACGGCCCGGACGCCGGTGTCGCCGGTGTCTTCACCACCAACCGGGTCAAGGCCGCGCCGGTGCTCTGGAGCCAGCAGGTCGTGCAGGGCGGCGTGGTCCGCGCCGTGGTGCTCAATTCCGGTGGCGCGAACGCCTGCACCGGCCCGGCCGGTTTCCAGGACACGCACGCCACGGCGGAGCACACCGCCTCGGCGCTGAGCGCGGTCAGCCCGCGGCTGCTCCTCGGGGCCGGCGAGGTGGCGGTCTGCTCCACCGGCCTGATCGGTGCGCGGCTGCCGATGGAGAAGTTGCTGCCGGGTGTCCGTACCGCGATCCGGGAGCTGTCGCGCGACGGCGGCCCGGCCGCCGCCGAGGCCATCATGACGACGGACACCAGGCCGAAGACGACGGTGGCGCGGGGTAGCGGCTGGACCGTGGGTGGGATGGCCAAGGGCGCCGGGATGCTCGCGCCCGGGATGGCCACCATGCTCTGCGTGCTCACCACCGACGCGGTGGCCGGGCCGGCGGCGCTGGACGAGGCGCTGCGCGCGGCCACCCGGGTGACCTTCGACCGGGTCGACTCCGACGGCTGTATGTCCACCAACGACACCGTGCTCCTGCTGTCCAGCGGCGCCAGTGGCATCGAGCCCACCCCCGCCGAGCTGGCCGCCGCGGTCACCTCGGCCTGTCACGACCTGGCGCAGCAGCTCATCGCCGACGCGGAGGGGGCCACCAAGCAGGTCGCCATCGACGTCGTGGGGGCGGCGAGCGAGGACGACGGGGTCGAGGTGGGTCGCTCGGTGGCTCGCAGCAACCTGGTCAAGACGGCGTTGTTCGGCAACGACCCGAACTGGGGTCGGATCCTGGCCGCCGTCGGCACCACGTCCGCCGCGTTCGAGCCGGACCAGGTGGACGTGGCCGTCAACGGGGTGTGGGTGTGCCGGGGCGGGTCCGCCGGCGAGGACCGCTCGAAGGTCGACCTGATCGGGCGGGACGTGACGATCCGGATCGACCTGCACGCGGGCGATGCGACGGCCACGATCTGGACCAACGACCTGTCCCACGCGTACGTGCACGAGAACTCGGCCTACTCAACGTGAGCGCGAGGAACGCAGCGAAAGGCCAGTACTGTGAATCTCACCAGTGATCTCACCCGGGCGCAGGCGAAGGCGGAGACGCTGATCGAGGCGCTGCCCTGGCTGGCGCGTTTCTCCGGCTCCACCGTCGTGGTCAAGTACGGCGGCAACGCCATGACCGAGCCGGAGTTGCAACGGGCGTTCGCGGCCGACATGGTGTTCCTGCGCTACGCCGGCCTGAAGCCGGTCGTGGTGCACGGCGGCGGTCCGCAGATCTCGGCCATGCTGGGTCGGCTCGGTATCGCCAGTGAGTTCCGCGGCGGCCTGCGGGTGACGACCGCCGAGGCGATGGACGTGGTCCGGATGGTGCTCGTCGGACAGGTCGGCCGGGAACTGGTCGGGCTGATCAACTCGCACGGCCCGTACGCCGTCGGCCTCTCCGGCGAGGACGCGCGGCTGTTCACGGCGGTGCGCCGGTCGGCGTACGTGGACGGGGAACCCGTCGACGTCGGCCAGGTCGGCGACGTCGAGTCGGTGGACACCTCAGCGGTGACCGACCTGATCGACGCCGGCCGGATTCCGGTGATCTCGACGGTCGCGCCGGACGCCGACGGGGTCCTGCACAACCTCAACGCGGACACCGCCGCCGCCGCGCTCGCCGTCGCGCTACGAGCCCGCAAGCTGGTCGTCCTCACCGACGTGCCCGGCCTGTACGCGGACTGGCCGGACACCAGCAGCCTGGTCTCCGAGATCGCCGCGGACGACCTGGCCAAGCTGCTGCCGCGCCTGGAGTCGGGGATGGTGCCGAAGATGGAGGCCTGCCTGCGGGCCGTGCGGGGCGGTGTGCCCGCCGCGCACGTCGTCGACGGCCGGGTGGCGCACTCCACGTTGCTCGAGGTGTTCACGTCGGAAGGGTTCGGAACGATGGTGGTGCCGCAGGACGGGACGGTCGGGGCATGAGCAGCCTGGTGCAGCGCTGGACGCAGTCCATGATGGACAACTACGGCACGCCGCCGTTGGCGCTGGTCTCCGGCGCGGGCGCCGTGGTCGTCGACGAGGCGGGCCGCGAGTACGTGGACCTGGTCGGCGGGATCGCGGTGAACTCCCTCGGGCACGCCCATCCGGCGGTGGTGGCCGCCGTGTCGAAGCAGGTGGCCACGCTCGGGCACGTCTCCAACCTCTTCGTGGCCGAGCCGCCGGTGGCTCTCGCGGAGCTGCTGCTGGCGCTCGCCGGCCGACCCGGCCGGGTCTTCTTCGCCAACTCCGGCGCGGAGGCGAACGAGGCCGCCTTCAAGCTGTCCCGGCGCACCGGGCGCAGTCACGTGGTCGCCACCAACGGCGGCTTCCACGGTCGCACCATGGGCGCCCTCGCGCTGACCGGTCAACCGGCCAAGGCGGACCCGTTCCGCCCGCTGCCCGGCGAGGTGACCCACGTCGACTACGGCGACGTGAGCGCCCTTGAGGCGGCGGTCACCGACGCCACCGCGATGGTGATCCTGGAGCCCATCCAGGGTGAGAACGGTGTGGTCGTACCGCCGCCCGGCTACCTGACGGCGGCTCGGCGGATCACCGCCCGGCACGGGGCGTTGCTGGTGCTCGACGAGGTGCAGACCGGCGTCGGCCGGACCGGGCACTGGTTCGCGCACCAGGCCGAGGGCGTGGAGCCCGACGTGGTGACCCTGGCCAAGGGCCTGGGCGGCGGGCTGCCGCTGGGCGCGACGCTCGCCTTCGGCCGGGCCGCCGACCTGCTCACCCCCGGTTCGCACGGTACGACCTTCGGCGGCAACCCGGTGAGCTGCGCCGCCGCCCTCGCCGTGGTGGCGACCATCGCCAACGAGGGGCTGCTCGACCACGTCAAGCGGGTCGGCGAACGGCTGCGTCGTGGCATCGAGGCACTGGAGCACCCACTCGTCGCGGGCGTACGCGGGGCCGGGCTGCTGCTCGGCGTGGTGCTCGCCGCGCCGGTGGCGACGGTCCTGGCCGAGGCGTTGCGGGAGGCCGGCTTCCTGACCAATCCGGTGCAGCCGGGCGTACTCCGGCTCGCCCCGCCGTTGATCCTCAGCACCGAGCAGGTCGACGCGTTCCTGGCCGCGCTTCCGGCGGCCCTCGACGCGGCGGCCCCGGCGGCGGCCGGTGCGAGCGCCCCCGCGACGCCCGTATCCTCCACCCAGCCCACCACGACGAGGACGATCGCATGATCCGGCACTTCCTGCGCGACGACGACCTGACGCCCGCCGAACAGTCGAGCGTGCTCGACCTGGCGGCCCGGATGAAGGCCGACCGCTTCGGCCACCAGCCGCTGGCCGGCCCCCGCTCGGTGGCGGTGCTCTTCGACAAGCAGAGCCTGCGGACCCGGATCTCGTTCGACGCCGGCATCGCCGAGCTGGGCGGGCATCCGCTGGTGGTGGACACCCAGGTCACCCACTTCGGCCGGGGCGAGACGCTGGCCGACGCGGGCCGGGTGCTGTCCCGCTACGTCGCGGCCATCGTCCTGCGGACCCACGGCGACGACCGGATCGCCGAGGTCGCCAGCGGCGCGACCGTACCGGTGGTCAACGCGCTCACCGACGGCTTCCACCCCTGCCAGTTGCTGGCCGACCTGCTGACCGTCCGGGAGCGGTGCGGCGGCACGACCGGCCGGACGCTGACCTACGTGGGCGACGGCGCGAACAACATGGCGCAGTCGTACCTGCTGGCCGGTGCGATGGCCGGGATGCACGTGCGGATCGCCGGACCGGCAGGGTTCGCGCCGGACCCGGCCGTGGTGGCGAGGGCCACCGAGATCGCCGCCGGCACCGGCGGGTCGGCACGGGTGCTGACCGACCCGGTGCAGGCGGTCCGGGACGCCGACGTGGTGGCGACCGACACCTGGACGTCGATGGGTCAGGAGACCGACGGGCTGGACCGGGTCACCCCGTTCCTGCCGTACCAGGTCAACAAGGAGCTGCTCGACCACGCCGCGCCGGACGCGATCGTGCTGCACTGCCTGCCCGCCCACCGGGGCGAGGAGATCACCGACGAGGTGCTCGACGGTCCGCGGAGCGCGGTGTTCGACCAGGCGGAGAACCGGCTGCACGCCCAGAAGGCGCTGCTCACGTTCCTCCTGACGGTCTCCGGGGAGCGACGATGACGGCTCCGCTGACCCGCGCCGCGCGGCACGCCCGGATCGTCGAGCTGATCCGGGACCGGCCGGTACGCTCGCAGACCGAACTGGCCGACCTGCTCGCCGCCGACGGGGTCGGGGTCACCCAGGCGACCCTGTCGCGTGACCTGGAGGAGTTGGGCGCGGTCAAGGTGCGCGGCGGCGACGGCCCGGCCGTCTACCTGATCCCCGAGGATGGCAAGCGCCCGCTGCGCGACGCCGAGGCCGCGCCGGCCCGGCTGATCCGGCTGCTGCGCGAACTGCTCAACGGGGTGGACGCCAGCGGCAACATCGCCGTGCTGCGGACCCCGCCGGGCGCGGCCCAGTACCTGGCCAGCGCGTTGGATCGGGCGGGCCTGCCCGAGGTCGTCGGCACCATCGCCGGCGACGACACCATTCTCGTCGTGGCACGGGAGACCATCGGCGGTGCCGCGCTCGGTGACAAGCTCGCCGGTTGGGCCCGCCGGGAAGACAGCGTCGAAGGGAACAGCGCACCATGACCGCGCAACTGTGGGGCACGCCGAGCCGGACGGCTGCGGCCCGCGACGCCCGGATGGGTGGCTGACGAGCATGGGTACCACAATGGGCGGCGTGGACGACAAGAGCCTCACCGAGAACAGCGCCGGCACCAACCGGACGAGCCTGTGGGGTGGCCGGTTCGCCGGCGGTCCCGCCGAGGCGCTCGCCCGACTGTCGGTGAGCGTGCAGTTCGACTGGCGCCTCGCCCCGTACGACATCGCGGGTTCCCGGGCGCACGCCCGGGTCCTGGCCGGCGCCGGCCTGCTCGACCCGGAGGAGCTGGGTCGCATCCTGGCGGCCCTGGACGACCTGGAGGCGGCCTGCGCGTCGGGGACGTTCCGGCCCACCGTCGACGACGAGGACGTGCACACCGCGCTGGAGCGCGGGCTGCTGGAGCGCCTCGGCAGCCTCGGCGGCAAGCTGCGCGCCGGCCGGTCCCGCAACGACCAGGTCGCCACCGACCTGCGGCTCTACCTGCGGGATCACGCGCGGGGGGTGGCCAGCCGGGTCGTCGAGCTGGCGGAGGCACTCGTCGAGCAGGCCGAGCGGCACGTCGACACCGCCGCGCCCGGCATGACCCACCTCCAGCACGCACAGCCGGTCACCTTCGGCCACTGGCTGCTGGCGCACGTGCAGCCGCTGCTGCGCGACCTGGAGCGGCTGCGCGACTGGGACAACCGGACGGCGATCAGCCCGCTCGGTGCGGGCGCGCTCGCCGGGTCCGGGCTGCCGCTGGACCCGGTGGCCGTCGCCAAGGAGCTGGGTTTCCGGACGTCGTTCGCCAACTCGATGGACGCGGTCGCCGACCGGGACTTCGTGGCCGAGTTCCTCTTCACCACCGCGCTGATCGGGGTGCACCTGTCCCGCCTCGGCGAGGAGGTGGTGCTCTGGACGTCGCACGAGTTCGGCTGGGTGGAGCTGGACGACGCGTTCGCCACCGGCTCGTCGATCATGCCGCAGAAGAAGAACGCGGACATCGCCGAGCTGGCCCGGGGCAAGTCCGGTCGGCTGGTCGGCGGCCTGATGACGGTGCTGACCATGCTCAAGGGTCTGCCCATGACGTACGACCGGGACATGCAGGAGGACAAGGAGCCCGCGTTCGACGCCGTCGACACGCTGGAGCTGCTGCTCCCGGCCCTGGCCGGAATGATCTCCACGATGACCGTCCGGGTGGACCGGCTCGTCGCCGCCGCCCCGGTGGGCTTCTCGCTCGCCACCGAGGTCGCCGACTGGCTGGTCCGGCGCAACGTGCCGTTCCGGGACGCGCACGAGATCACCGGCCGGTTGGTGGCGCTCTGCGCGGCCCGCGAGTGCGAGCTGGAGGACGTCTCGGACGCCGACCTGGCGGCCGTCAGCGAGCACCTCGACCCGTCCGTGCGGGACGTGCTCTCGGTGCGCTCGGCGCTCGCGGCCCGGACCACCCCCGGCTCGACCGGTCCCGGCCCGGTCGCCGACCAGCTCGCCGCCGCGGCGGACCGGCTGGCCGGCTGGCGGGAGTGGGCCACCGAGCGGGTCGTACCTCGCTGAGGTCACCGTGGCGTCGGCGCGAGCCGCCGGCGCCACGGTGGTTCAGGCCGTCGGGCGCTCCCGCTTCGGGAGCTTGGCCACCACCATGTCGTACGACGAGTCGACCGCCTCGGTCAGCTCGTCGAGGTCGATCCCGCCGTCCAGGCGCAGCGTGTTCCAGCCGGACCGGCCGATGTACGGCATCGGTCGCGCGTCGGCGGGATAACGGTGCAGCCACTCGTCGGCGATCTCGCGGTTCGCGCCGCACTTGACGCCGACCGTGGGCTCCTTGTCGGCGTTGCCGAGGAACGCGAAGATCCGGCTGCCCACCTTCACCACCTCGTCGTCCTCCCACGGCCGGTCCAACCACGCCCCCGGCTTGGCCAGGCAGTACGACAACATCTCCCCACGCTCCACAAAAACCTCCCTCATCGCCCCGTTGCGCCCCCGCGCCCGTCCCCGCCCCCCCGCGCCCCCCGCGCCCTCACTCTCGCGCCGATCTTGCAGTTTCTGTTGTCGAAGTGCGAGGCAACGTCCCGTTATGTCGCCACAGCAAGTGCAAGATCGGCGCGGGGTGGGGGCGCGGGTTAGGGGTGGTTTTCGGTTTGGCGGGCGGCTAGGCGTTCGTAGCGTTGGCGGGCTGCCTGGGCGCTGCCGAGGCCCAGCCCGTACGCGATGGACTGCCAGGTCAGGCCCCGGTCGCGGGCGAGGGTGAGCAGCCCGGCCTCCAGGGCGTCCAGTTCGGCGCGTACGTGGGGGAGCAGCGTCAGCGCGGCGGTCAGGTCGCCCGCGTCGACCGGCTCCTCGGCGGGTTCCCGCTCGGCGCCGCCGGCGGCGAGGGCGGTGACCAGGGCGACGGCCTCCCACGGGTCCAGCACGTACGGGTGGGCCCAGCGTCCCCGCCGCGCGTCGGAGCCGGCGTGCCGCTCGCTGATCCGTTGCAGCGCCTCGTAGGTGCGGTGGGCGCGCGCCCGACCCGGGTCGGGCGCCGTGAAGAGGTCCGGGGTCGTCATGTCCCGAGCACACCTCATCAACGACATGTTGTCAACAGAATGTTGAAAAGCCCGGCGGGGTGGGTACCGTTCGGTCCATGGATCTCGTGCCGGACGATCGCACCGCCGACGCCGACGCCGACGCCGACGCCGACGCCGACGCCGACGCCGACGCCGACGTCGCGGAGCTGGCGGACCTGCTCGCCGGCCCGCTGCTGCCGGCCGCGCGCGGCCTGCTCGGCTGCCGTCTGACCGCCGGAGGCGTCACCGTCCGGATCGCCGAGGTCGAGGCGTACGCGGGCACGGCCGGTGACCCCGCCTCGCACGCCCACCGGGGCCGCACGCCCCGCAACGCGGTGATGTTCGGTCCCGCCGGGCACGCCTACGTCTACTTCACCTACGGCATGCACTGGTGCATGAACGTGGTCACCGGTGACGAGGGCGAGGCCGCGGCCGTGCTGCTGCGCGCCGGCGCGGTGGTCGACGGGCTGGACACGGCACGGCAGCGCCGGCCGGCGGTACGACGCGACGTGGACCTCGCCCGTGGGCCGGCCCGGCTCTGCGCCACGCTCGGCATCGACCGCGCGGCGTACGGCGCTTACCTGCTCGCCGACGGTGCGGTCCGGTTGCGGCCGCCGGCCGAGCCGGTGCCACAGGAGACCGTGGTGGCGGGGCCCCGGGTCGGTGTGACGGGCGCGCATGACCTGCCCTGGAGGTTCTGGCTCGACGGTGATCCCACCGTCAGCGCGTACCGGCGGCACGTACCCCGCGTCCGGCGGTGAGGGCCGCCCGCGGCGTGTGACCGGTGAGGCTGTCGGGGGTTGTGGCCATAATCACCCCACCTGCCCCACCGACGGTTCGGAGGACGTCCATGGCAACGCTGCTCGCGATCGGCACGGCGAAGGGGCTGTTCCTCGCCACCAGCGCCGACGATCGGCGCACCTGGGAAGTCAGCGGCCCGCACCATCCGAGGACCAGCGTCTACTCGGTCGCCCTCGACACCCGGCGGGCGACCCCACGGCTGCTCGCCGGGCTGACCAGCTCCCACTTCGGTCCCACCGTCGCGACCAGCGACGACCTCGGCGCCTCCTGGGACGAGCCCGACCACGCGCCGGTCGCCTTCCCGGCCGACACCGGCGCGTCCCTGGGGCGGGTCTGGCAGCTCATGCCGGCCGGCCCGGGCGAGCCGGACGTCGTCTGGGCCGGCACCGAGCCGTCGGCGCTGTTCCGCTCGACCGACGGTGGCCGCACCTTCGAGCTGGTCCGCGCGCTCTGGGATCACCCGCACCGCCCGCACTGGCAGGCCGGATTCGGTGGCCAGGCCGTGCACACCGTGCTGCCGCACCCGCGTGACCCGGGCCGGCTGCTGGTCGCCATGTCCACCGGCGGGGTCTACCGCTCGGAGGACGCCGGGGCGAGCTGGACCCCGGGCAACGTCGGCATCCGCGCCGCCGGCCTGGCCGACGAGTGGCCGGAGTTCGGCCAGTGCGTGCACAAGGTCGCCCGGGACGCCGGCAACCCCGAGCGGCTCTACGCGCAGAACCACTTCGGCGTCTACCGCTCGGACGACGACGGCCGCACCTGGTCGTCGATCGCCGACGGGCTGCCCAGCGACTTCGGCTTCCCGATGGTCTCGCATCCCGGGCGTCCCGGCATGATCTGGACGTTCCCGCTGGTCGCCGACGTCGAGCGGTACCCCACGGACCACCGCTGCCGGGTGTACCGGTCGGCCGACGCGGGAGGCAAGTGGGAGCCGCTGTCGGTGGGTCTGCCCGAGGGCCCGTTCTACCCGGCGGTGCTGCGCGACGCGATGTGCGCCGACGACGCCACCCCCGGCGGGGTCTACCTCGGCACCCGCTCCGGCGAGGTCTACGCCAGCGCGGACGAGGGCGACTCCTGGTCGCTGGTGGCCGCGCACCTGCCCGACGTGCTCTGCGTCCGGGCGGCGGTGGTCTGAGTGGTCACCGTGCTGCTGCCCGGTCCGCTGCGCGGCGAGGCCGGCGGCGCGAGCCGGCTGAGCGTCGACGCGGCGGGCACGCTGGGGGCGGTCCTCGACGAGTTGGCCGCCGGTCATCCGCGCCTGGCCCGACGGATCCGCGACGAGCGCGGGGAGCTGCGCCGCTACGTCAACGTGTACGTCGACGGGGAGGACTGCCGGCACTCCGGAGGGCTGGCCACGCCGGTCGGCGACGGCGCCCAGGTGCAGGTGCTGCCGTCGGTGGCCGGGGGGTGATTCCCGGACGTGACCGGCGTCACCGCAGGCCATGCCCCCGATGGAATAGTTGACTCGTCAAATAAGTTGTGAGCTGCGTCCGGGTACCACGACGGCACCCGGTTGACACGCGAGGAGCTGGTCATGCAGTTCGGAGTCTTCACCGTCGGTGACGTCACGGTCGATCCGACCACCGGTCGGGAGCCGACCGAGCATGAGCGGATCAAGGCGATGGTCGCCATCGCGCTCAAGGCCGAAGAGGTCGGGCTCGACGTCTTCGCCGCCGGTGAGCACCACAACCCGCCGTTCGTCCCGTCGTCGCCGACCACCATGCTCGGTCACATCGCGGCCCGCACCGAGCGGCTGCTGCTGTCCACCGCGACCACGCTGATCACCACCAACGACCCGGTGAAGATCGCCGAGGACTACGCGATGCTCCAGCACCTGTCCGACGGTCGGGTGGACCTGATGATGGGCCGCGGCAACACCGGCCCGGTGTACCCGTGGTTCGGCAAGGACATCCGCGCCGGCATCCCCCTGGCCATCGAGAACTACGACCTGCTGCACCGGTTGTGGCGTGAGGACGTGGTCGACTGGAAGGGCCGCTACCGTACGCCGTTGCAGTCCTTCACCTCGACGCCGCGTCCGCTCGACGGCGTGCCGCCGTTCGTCTGGCACGGCTCGATCCGCAGCCCCGAGATCGCCGAGCAGGCCGCGTACTACGGCGACGGCTTCTTCGCCAACCACATCTTCTGGCCCAAGGAGCACACCCAGCGGATGGTCGGCCTCTACCGCGAGCGGTACGCCCACTACGGCCACGGCTCCGCCGACCAGGCCATCGTCGGCCTCGGCGGCCAGGTGTTCATGCGCCGCAACTCGCAGGACGCCGTCAAGGAGTTCCGGCCGTACTTCGACAACGCCCCGGTCTACGGGCACGGGCCGTCGCTGGAGGAGTTCACCCGGGAGACCCCGCTGACCGTGGGCAGCCCGCAGCAGGTCATCGACCGCACGCTCGGCTTCCGCGAGTACGTCGGCGACTACCAGCGGCAGCTCTTCCTGATCGACCACGCCGGCCTGCCGCTCAAGACCGTGCTGGAGCAGCTCGACCTGCTCGGCGAGGAGGTCGTGCCGGTGCTGCGTAAGGAGTTCGCGGCCCTGCGCCCGGTGCACGTCCCGGAGGCGCCCACCCACGCCTCGCTGGTCGCCGCCGCCGGTGGCGCGAAGGACAGCACCGTGCACGCCGTCGACGACGTGACGGGCAAGGCGCCGGAGGGGGCGACCCGATGACCCGCCGCACGCTGGCCGTGGTGTCGGCGGGGCTGAGCCAGCCCTCGTCCACCCGGCTGCTCGCCGACCAGCTCGCCGGGGCGACCCGCGACGAGCTGGCCCGGCGGGGCCACGACGCGGAGCTGCGCGCGATCGACCTGCGCGAGTACGCCCACGACGTGGTCAACAACATGCTCACCGGGTTCCCGCCGGCCGCGCTGCGCGAGGCCATCGACACGGTGACCGGGGCGGACGGCATCATCGCCGTCACCCCGATCTTCAGTGCCTCGTACAACGGGCTGTTCAAGTCGTTCTTCGACGTCCTGGACGCGGGTTCGCTTGTCGACCGGCCGGTGCTCATCGCTGCCACCGGTGGCACGGCCCGGCACTCCCTCGCGCTGGAACACGCGGTCCGCCCGATGTTCAGCTACCTGCGGGCGGTGGTGGTTCCCACCGCGGTCTTCGCCGCCCCGGAGGACTGGTCCGACGGCACCGCGGACGGCGCGTTGCGCGGTCGGATGCGGCGGGCGGCCGGGGAACTGGCCGACCAGGTCGAACGCCGGCCGCTTAGCAGTGGCCCGGCGGACCCGTTCGCCCTCACCACCGACTTCCTGCAGATGCTCGACCGAGGTGGCGACACCCCGGTCAACTGACCGGGTGGGCCACCAGCACCGGGCAGTGCGCGTGGTGGACGGCGGCCTGACTGACCGAGCCGAGCAGCAGCCCGGCGAATCCGGCCCGACCCCGGGTGCCGACGACCAGCAGCGACGCCGCGCCGCTGGCCTCGACGAGCCCCTGGGCCGGGCTGGCCGCCCGGACCGGGTGCTCCCGCACCACCAGGTCGGGATGCTCGGCCCGGACGACGGCGGACGCGTCGGCGAGCAACCGCACCGCCTCGGCCTGCTCGGCGGCCTGCGCCTCCTCGATCTCGTCCGGCACCGGCCGGTCACCGCCCGGCGAGCCGACATGCGCCAGCACCAACGGGACGTCGCGTAACGTCGCCTCGACCGCCGCGTGACCGACGGCGAGCTGCGACGGCTCGGAGCCGTCCACGCCGACCACGACCGGCCCGTCCACGTCGATCGGCCGCCCCTCGGGACGGACCACCAGCACCGGGCAGTGCGCGTGCGCGGCGACCTGCGCGCCCACCGAGCCGAGCAGCAGGCCGGTGAAGCCACCCAGCCCCCGGCTGCCCACCACGACCAGTTCCGCCCGGCGGGACTCCTCGACCATCGTCGCGCCGGGCCCACCGGCGACCAGACGTACCTCGACGGCGAGGCCGGGGAACCGCTCGGTGAGGTCGGTCGCCACCCCCTGCACCATCTTCTGCGACTCCTCGGACGGCGCCGGCATCATCAGGTCGTACGGGTTGAGGGGCGCGTGCAGGTAGCCGTGCACCACCAGCAGCGACCGGGACCGCAGCTGGGCGGCGCGGGCCGCGTGCTCCGCGGCGACGAGACTGGACGGCGAACCGTCCACGCCCACCACGACAGGTCGGTTCATCACTTCTCCCTGGATCGGCCACTCCCATTCTCAACGCCCCGCCCCCGCCCCGCCCGCACGCCGCGCCGCCCCACCCCGCCGCCGATCTTGCACATTCTGTCGACGATATGTCGGCTTACTGCGCTTCCGTCGCCACCGCAAGTGCAAGATCGGCGGGGGCTGGGGGCGAGGGCTGGGGGTGCGTAGGCTTGGTGGGTGGCGTTCGATGTGCGGCTGCGGGCGGTTCGTGAGGACGACCTCGTGGAGTTCTTCCTGCACCAGCAGGATCCGGAAGCGAACCGGATGGCGGCGTTCGGTCCCGCCGACCCGTCGGACCACCGCGAGTTCGCCCGGCACTGGGCGCGGGTGCTCACCAACCCGGCGAACCTGGTCCGCACCGTCGAGACCGACGGCGAGGTGGTCGGCTACGTGAGCGCCTTCCCGGTCGACGACCAGACCGAGGTCAGCTACTGGATCGACCCGGCCCGCTGGGGTCGGGGCCACGCCACTGCGGCGCTGGCAGCCCTGCTGCGCGAGCTGCCCCGGCCGGTGCACGCCCGGGCCGCGAAGGACAACGCCGCCTCGCTCGCGGTGCTCCGCAAGTGCGGCTTCGTCGTGGTCGGTGAGGACTCGGGGTACGCCAACGGGCGCGGCACCCAGGTCGAGGAGTGGCTGCTGGAGCTGCCCGCCGACGCCCCTGACCTGGGCTAGCACTAGTCTCGCGGGGTGAATTGGTTGGATCTGGTCGGCTGGGCCGGCTCCGCGGTGCTGGTCTGGTCGCTGCTGCAGTCGCGCATCCTGCGGCTGCGTGCCCTGAACCTGATCGGCTGCGCCGTGTTGATCGGCTACAACGCCGCCATCGAGGTCTGGCCCATGGTCGGGCTCAACATCGTCCTCGCGGTGATCAACATCTGGTACCTGCGGGGCATGCTCGCCACCCGGCACGACGAGCAGACCTACCAGGTGGTCCAGGTCGGGGTCGACGACCAGTTCCTCGCCCACACGCTGCGCGTGCACGGGCCGGACATCGCCCGGTTCAACCCCCACTTCCGGTGGGACCCGTCCGCCGTCGACCGTTCAGCCTTCCTCGTGGTCACCGCCGACGAGGTGGTCGGGGTGGTGCTGTCGCACGCCGAGGCGCGCGGGGTGGCCCAGATCGACCTGGACTACGTGACCCCGAAATTCCGGGACTTCACCCCGGGCGAGTTCGTCTACCGGCGCAGCCGCCTCTTCACCGAACGCGGCTTCCACCGGGTCGTCAGCCCGCCCGGCATGATCGCCCCCTACTACCACCGGCTCGGTTTCCGCCCCGAGGGCGACTCGTACGTCCTGGACCTGCCGACGTCACCGGCCGCCGAATCGGCGTAGCGTCACCCCGGCAGGATTCGGCCGGCGTCGCACGGGGCACAGATGCGCGTACGCCGGTCGGGCTCGTCGACCGGCGGGCGCCGCGCGTACCGGCCGGCGTCACCATCGCAGAGGGAGCGAACCGGGCGTGCAGAGCTACGGGAGCCAACTGGCCCTGGTCGGGATCCTGATCGTGATCAACGCGCTCTTCGCCGGCAGCGAGATGGCGTTGGTGTCGCTGCGGGACAGCCAGATCCAGCGCCTCGAACGCACCAGCCGGGCCGGACGGGTGCTGGCCCGACTCGCCAAGGACCCGAACCGCTTCCTCGCCACCATCCAGATCGGCATCACCCTCGCCGGCTTCCTGGCCTCCGCCGCCGCCGCGGTCTCCCTCGCCAAACCCCTCGTCCCCCTGCTCGGGGTCTTCGGCAGCGCCGCCGAGACGGTGGCGATCGTGGTGGTCACCCTCGCGCTGACCTTCGTCACCCTGGTCTTCGGCGAGCTGGCGCCCAAGCGGATCGCCATGCAGTCCGCCGAGCGGTGGGCGCTGCTGGTCGCCCGCCCGCTCGACGTGCTCGCCAGCCTGACCCGGCCGGCCGTGTGGGCCCTCGGCGCCACCAGCGACCTGGTCGTCCGCCTGGTCGGACTCAACCCGAAGCACGAGCCCGAGGAGATCGGCCCGGACGAGTTGCGCGAGATCGTCGCCGGCAACCACGGCTTCACCAAGGAACAGCGCACCATCATCGCCGGCGCCGTCGAGATCGCCGACCGGCGGTTGCGGGCGGTGCTCGTACCCCGTTTGCAGGTCTTCACGCTCGACAGCGGGACCACCGCGGAGGCCGCGCGGCTCGTGCTGGCCGCCACCGGGCACTCCCGGGCGCCCGTGGTGCGCCACGGCGGCCTGGACGACACCGCCGGCGTGATCCACCTGCGCGACCTGGTCGGCGTCTCCGACGACCGGCCGATCGACGAGATCGCCCGCCCGCCGATGCTGCTGCCCGACTCACTGCCGGTGGTGGACGCGCTGCGCCAGTTCAAGGCCGAGCGCCAGCACATCGCGCTCGTCGTGGACGAGCGCGGCGCGGTCGACGGCATCGTGACGCTGGAGGACATCCTGGAGGAGATCGTCGGGGAGATCTACGACGAGACCGACCGGGACGGCTACTCGGTGCGCCGGGAGCCGGACGGCACCCTGGTGCTGCCCGGCACCTTCCCGGTGCACGACCTGCCGGACATCGGCGTCGAGCTGCCGTCCCGTCCGGCGGGTGACTACACCACCGTCGCCGGGCTGGTGCTGGCCCGCCTCGGGCACATCCCGACGGTCGCCGGCGAGGACGTCACCCTGGACGGCTGGGTGCTGACGGTGGCCGGCATCGACCACCGGGCCATCACCGAGGTACGCCTGCGGCAGGTCCCCGCCGCCGACGAGGCGGTTGACGACGGTGACGCCGATGAGCCCGTCGAGCCGGTGCTCGACGAGGCCCGCAGCTGACCGAACCCGCCGGTCAGTCGCGCGAGAGGTTCTGCAACCGGACCTGACCGCGGGCCACCAGGCGCTCCTTGGCGTCGGTGATCTCCACCTGCCAGAGCTGCTGGCTGCGCCCCCGGTGCACCGGGGTGCCGACCGCCCGCAGCTCGCCGTCGGGCACGGCGCGCAGGAAGTCCGTCTGGTTCGACACCCCGACCACCGTGCCCCGGTCGGCCAGCCAGAGCGAACCGCCGACGCTGCCCGCGGTCTCCACGACCGAGCAGTACACGCCGCCGTGCTGGATGCCGAACGGCTGGTGCAGGTCAGGACGAACCTGCCAGCTGATGACGACGCGGTCGGGGGTCGCCTCCTCGAACTTCAGGCCGAGCAGGTTGACGAAACCACCCGTCAGATCCGGTGTCTCCACGGCAGAACCCTCCTGAAAACAGTGGGGCGCAAGCGTAACCGGGCGCGTCGCGCCAAACCCGGTACGGGTCGGTGCCGGCGATGGGGGAGAATCGGTGACCGTGACCGACAGCAACTCCCCGCCGTCCGGGCGGGACTCCCTGACCGACGACCTGCTCTGGCGTGGCCTCATCCAGGACTCGACCGGCCTCGACGAGCTGCGTGAGCTGCTCGACGGCGGGACGGCCACCACCTACTACGTCGGGTTCGACCCCACCGCGCAGAGCCTGCACGTCGGCTCGCTCATGCAGGTCACCACGGCCCGACGGCTGCAACTCGCGGGGCACCGCCCGCTGCTGCTCGTGGGCGGAGCGACCGGGCAGATCGGCGACCCGAAGGAGAGCGCCGAGCGGACGCTCAACCCGCCCGAGGTGATCGCCGGCTGGGTCGAGCGGATCCGCGAGCAGCTCGCGCCCTTCGTGTCGTACACCGGTGACAACGCGGCCCAGCTCGTCAACAACCTGGACTGGACCGGCGAGATGTCCGTGGTCGAGTTCCTCCGCGACGTGGGCAAGCACTTCCCCGTGAACAAGATGCTCGCCCGGGAGGTGGTGCGGGCGCGGCTGGAGACCGGCATCAGCTTCACCGAGTTCAGCTACCAACTTCTGCAGGCCAACGACTTCTTCGAGCTGCACCGCCGGCACGGCTGCCAACTCCAGTTCGGTGGCTCCGACCAATGGGGCAACATCACCGCGGGCGTCGACTACGTGCGGCGGCGCGGCGCCGGGCCGGTGCAGGCGTTCACCACACCGCTGGTGACCAAGGCCGACGGTACGAAATTCGGCAAGACCGAGGGCGGTGCGGTCTGGCTCGACCCCACCCTGACCAGCCCGTACGCGTTCTACCAGTTCTGGCTCAACGTCGACGACCGGGAGGTCGACCGCTACCTGCGGTACTTCAGCTTCCGTACCCGCGACGAGCTGGAGGAACTGGCGAAGGCGACGGCCGAACGGCCGGCGGCCCGGCTGGCCCAGCGGGCGTTGGCCGAGGAGTTGACCACGCTGGTGCACGGCGCCGAGGAGACCCGGCAGGCGGTCGCCGCCAGTCAGGCGCTGTTCGGACGGGGCTCGCTCGACGACCTGGCCCCGGAGACGCTGCGCGCGGCGCTCACCGAGGCCGGCCTGGTGCAACTCGGCGGAGAACTCCCGGACGTGGCGGGCCTGTTGCGGGACTCCGGGCTGGTGAGCGGGCTCAAGGAGGCACGTCGGGTCATCGCCGAGGGCGGCGCGTACGTGAACAACACCAGAGTGACCGAGGTGGACGCCACGGTGTCGACCGACGACCTGCTGCACGGTCGGTACCTCGTGCTGCGCCGGGGGAAGCGGTCGTTCGCCGGCGTTGAGCTGGGCGAATAGTCGACCGTCGACAATGTGACGGGGGACGCGTCCGGCGGATTTGACGATCATCGGGCCGGACGCGTAACTTTCTCTCTGCCAGCGCGGAACGGACGAAACAGGCGAAAGCCTGAAGCGGCCGGAGCGCGGTGACGGCCTCGGGGTCGGGCGGGTTCGCCGCCGGATCGCCGACCGGGTGGTGCCCACGGAAACGCCGCGAGGCGGATTTGGTGCGGCGGAACCGACCGGGTAAGGTAGTCAGCCGGCAGGGAAACGGACGAGCAAGCGGGCAACCGCTGCGGCCGGCCTGCCAACCCATGACGCGAGCGGCGCAAGCCGGTCGAACCATGGTGCCCGCAACACGGCAGAAAGCACGACGAACCGGGAAACACCGGTTTGACACGGCAGAAACCAGCGGGTAACGTAGTAAAAGTGCCTGGCGCTGAAAGCGCCGGACACGCGGAACGAAAAGCCCCGGGATGGGGCCCACGGATGTGGGTCGTTGATCGGTGTGTGGTTGTTCTTTGAGAACTCAACAGGGTGCTTGTAAAGCCAGTGCCAATTATGATTTATACCCCGGACTGGTCAGGCTTCGGTTTGGCTGGTTGGGATTCCTTTGGCAACA
>NZ_JBYIRN010000009.1:0-194362 GCF_057708145.1 Micromonospora sp. bgisy143 | reverse complement strand
CGCTGGCGTACTACGAACTCACAGTCGTGTTGCGGACTCAGAACAGGGCGCTGGCCAGGGCTCGCCGGGCCGAGGCGACCGCCGGGTCGTCCGGGCCGGCGATGGAGAAGAGCGACACCAGGTGCTGGCGGACCGTCTCGCGGTCCTCGCCGGCGGTGCGCCGGACCAGGCCGACGAGCCGGGCGTACGCCTGCTCGGCCAACCCGCTGAGCACCTCGATGTCGGCGGCCAGCAGTTGGGCCGCGACGTCGTCGGGGGCACTCTCGGCGGCGGCCAGCGCGGTGGCCGGGTCGGCGCCCGCCACCCGGCGTGCCACGCCGACCTGGGCGAGGCCCGCCGTGGCCGCGGCGTCCGCGGGGGCATCGGCGAGGATCTTGCGGTACGCCTGCTCGGCGGCGTCCAGGTCGCCGCTCATGAGCGCGTCGTCCGCCTCGTCGAGGCGCGGGTCCTCCGGTTCGGCGACGGTCACGCCGCCGGCCTTGAGCACCGCCTGGATCCACTGGCGGAGCTGGGCCTCGGGCACCACCCCGGAGAACGCGTCGATCGGCTGGCCGCCGACGACCGCGTAGACCATCGGGATGCCCTGGACCCGGAACATCTGGGCGATCCGCGGGTTTTCCTGCACGTCGACCCGGGCCAGCACCCAGGTGCCGCCACCCTCGGCGGCCAGCCGCTCGAGCACCGGGGCGAACTCGTCGCTCTCCGGGAAGCCGGCCGCGCCGAAGAAGACGATGACGGGCGTGGCCATCGACTGCTCGAGCACCGCGGACTGGATGGTCGCCTCGGTGACGTCGACGATGGAGGCGTTGCCGCCGGCGGTCGGTGCGCCCGGCGTGCCGGCGGACGGGCCGCCCTGCGGGGGTGTGCCGGGGCGAGTACTGGCTGGTGCGGGGCCACGCAGCGTGCTGAGGTCGACCGCGCCGCGGGTGAAGATCGACGAGGTGATCCGTGGGTCGCTCATGGTTACCTAGTCTCGCACGCGAGCCCGCAATCCCGGCTCACCCACAACTCCAACGTCGCAACTCTCACGCCCATCGGACAACGCGAAACGGCCCCACACCCCCAGCCCCGCCGATCTTGCGCTTACTGTTGCCGCTACGTCACTTTCGCGGCTTATGCGGCGACAGAAACTGCAAGATCGACGGGGTGGGGAGCGGGGCTAGAAGCGGGCCGGTTCGCGATAGGTGCCCCACTCGGCTCGCAGGGCGTCGCAGATCTCGCCGAGCGTGGCCTCGGCGCGGACGGCGTCGAGCATGGCGGGGATCATGTTCTGATCGGTGCGGCTGACCTCGACCATCCGGGCCACCGCCGCGCGGACCGCGTCCTCGTCCCGGGCGCTCTTGCGCTCGGCGAGCACCCGGCGCTGCTCCAGCTCCACCTCGTGCGAGATGCGCAGGATCTCCAGCTCCTTGGCGACGGTGCCGGTGTGGCAGTTGACGCCGACGATCTTCTTGTCGCCCTTCTCCAGTGCCTGCTGGTAGACGAAGGCCGACTCGGCGATGTGGCCGGTGAACCAGCCGTCCTCGATACCGCGCAGGATGCCGGAGGTCATAGGGCCGATCTGGTGCGGCCCCTCCCCGCCGAGCTGACGGATACGGGCGAAGATCTCCTCCGCCTCGGCCTCGATCTTGTCGGTCAGCGCCTCGACGTACCAGGAGCCGCCGAGCGGGTCCGCCACGTTGACCACACCCGTCTCCTCCATCAGCACCTGCTGCGTGCGCAGGGCGATCTCGGCGGACTCGTCGGTGGGCAGCGCCAGGGTCTCGTCCAGCGCGTTGGTGTGCAGCGAGTTGGTGCCGCCGAGCACCGCGGCGAGCGCCTCCACGGCCGTCCGTACGACGTTGTTGACCGGCTGCTGCGCGGTCAGCGACACCCCGGCGGTCTGCGTGTGGAACCGCAGCCACAGGGCCTTCTCACTGGTCGCGCCGTAGACGTCGCGGAGCCAGCGGGCCCAGATCCGGCGGGCGGCGCGGAACTTGGCGATCTCCTCGAAGAAGTCGACGTGCGAGTCGAAGAAGAAGCTCAACCCCGGCGCGAAGACGTTCACGTCGAGCCCGCGCGACAGCCCCAGCTCGACGTAGCCGAAGCCGTCGGCCAGGGTGTACGCCAGCTCCTGCGCGGCGGTCGAGCCGGCCTCGCGGATGTGGTAGCCGGAGACCGACAGCGGCTTGTAGCGCGGGATCTCGGCCGCGCAGTACTCCATCAGGTCGCCGATCAGGCGCAGGTGCGGCTCAGGGTCGAACAGCCACTCCTTCTGAGCGATGTACTCCTTGAAGATGTCGGTCTGCAGGGTGCCGTCCAGCGTGGACAGGTCGGCGCCCTGCCGCTCGGCGGCGACCAGGTACATGCAGAACACCGGCACGGCCGGGCCGGAGATCGTCATCGAGGTGGTGACGCCGGCCAGGTCGATGCCGTCGAAGAGCGCCTCCATGTCGGTGGCGGTGTCGATGGCGACACCGCAGTGCCCGACCTCGCCGAGCGACTGCGGGTCGTCCGAGTCGCGGCCCATCAGCGTCGGCATGTCGAACGCGACCGAGAGGCCGCCGCCGCCGGCACCGAGGATCATCTTGTACCGCTCGTTGGTCTGCTGCGCGTTGCCGAAGCCGGCGAACTGCCGGATCGTCCAGGTCCGACCGCGGTAGCCGGTGGGATACAGACCCCGGGTGTACGGATACTCGCCCGGCCAGCCGATGCGCTCGAAGCCCGGGTAGGACGCGCCCTCGGGCGGCCCGTAGACCGGGTCGACCGGCATCCCGGAGAGCGTGGTGAAGTCGGCGTCCCGCTTGCGCGCGGAGTCGTACCGGGCCTGCCAGCGTGCCCGTCCGGCGGCGATCTCGTCGGCGTCCATGCGCAGGGCTCCTCCTCGGTTCGTCGACTAGCACACCGAGTGTAGAGCCCTGACCTGAACGATCACTAAGTCAGCTGGTACCGGCGGGTAACCAGGTCAGACCGTGGGAGCCGCGGGGGCACCCATCGCCACGTCGTCGACCCGGATGTTGACCTCGTCGACCCGCAGCCCGTACGCCTCGACCGCCGCCGTCACCTGGGCGCGCACCTCGCCGGTGATCTCCGGCACCGGGCGACCGCCCTCGATCACCAGCACCAGGTTGATCACGGCGGCGTCCCCCGTCACATAGGCGGAGCAGCCCCGTCGAGCGTCGCCCAACTGGTCCAGCCCGACCCGGTCGAACACCGCGTTGAAGAACCGGGCGACATCCCCGCCCAGCTCGACCACGCCGGGCACCGCCCTGGCCGCCGCGACGGCGATCTTCTCGACCACCTCGTCCGCGACCTTCGTCGTCCCGCCGACCATCGTCGATGCCATTGACAGCTCCTGCGTCACCTCGTGGTCCACCAGCGCTCCCCTTCCTCGCGTCCCCCCGCCGAGACACCACCCGGCCTCCACCTCGGTGGGGCGGCGCGAGCCTACAAGCCCGACGTGCCATCGGAGTGTCGTCGATGGACGGGTTACGGGCGGCTCGGGATGCGACGCCCAACCGCTACGCCTCAGGCTCCGGCCGCCCCGGGCTGGTTCAGCTCGATGTCGTCCACAGTGACGTTGACCTGGGTGACCGTCAGGCCGTACTTCTCCACCGCCTCGATCACGGCGGCCCGCACGGCCTCGGTCACATCCGCGACGACGTGCCCGGCGTCGATCACCAGGACCACGTTGATGACGGCCGATCCACCCTTCACGTCGGCCGAGACACCCCGGCTGGCGTCGCCCACCTCGTCCAGGCCGACCTTGTCCAGCACACTGTTGAAGAACCGGGCCACGTCACCACCGAGATCGGCGACACCGGGCACCGCACGGGCGGCGGTTCCGGCGATCTTCTCCACGACCTCGTCGGAAACCGTCGTGACGCCCCGCGCCGCACCCGTCGCGGGCGGCACCGTACCGGCGTTCTCCACCGCGTCCGTCATGATCACATCTCCCCTGGTGCGACCCATGTGGACCGACCGTCTTGTCAGCCCGCCGCGGGCCGGCCTCGCTGCCGGCCACGCGCCGCGAGCCTACTAAAACCGGAGCGACCTTCGCTTCCGGGCGCGCGGCGCGCTCCGCCGAGGGACCACGCAGGCTGATCTTGGCGACTAGGCTGCAGATCAAAACGTCCACGTTGGACATCCCTTAGGCACCATGATTGAGGTCTGGTTAATGCGCAGGAAGTTGTTGAGTTTCGCCACGGCGATCACCCTGTCGGTCAGCGCGCTGCTGGGCGCGGCCAGCCCGGCCCAGGCGGCAGAGTCGCCCAGCGCCCTCTGCGGGTCCGGGTACTACGTCATCGACAGTCACGGGCTACCCGGCGCGACGGTGTACCTGCTCTACAAGTCCAACGGCTACAACTGCGTGGTCACCATCAAGACCGCGGACCGGGGCAAGGCCACCATGGTCGGCGCATACCTGATCCTGTCGAACGATCTGGGCGCCTTCGACGAGGACCCCTACAAGTACTACGCGGGGCCGGTGCGGGCCGCGGCCGCCGGAAAGTGCATCCAGTTCGGCGGATCCAGCCGGGGCACCGTGTGGACCAGCCCCTGGGGCCACTGCGGCTAGCACCCAGCTGACGCGGGGGCCGTCGCCGGTGATCGGCGTCGGCCCGTCGCGTTACCGGCTCAGGAGCCCAGTTGGGCGAGCAGTTCGTCCGCCGCCGCGTACGGGTCGATCGCACCCTCGGCGACCTTGGCGGCGAGCGTGCTCAACTCCGTACCGTCGCGCAGGGAACCGATCCTGGCGCGCAGCGTGCCGAGCGCGATGGCCTCGACCTCGGCGGCGGCCCGCGCCTCCTGCCGGCGGCGCAGCTCGCCGTGCTCAACCAGCCAACCACGGTGCTTGTCGAGGGCGGCGGCAATGTCATCGATGCCCTCGCCCCGGGCCGCGATCGAGCGGACCACCTGCGGACGCCACTGCCCCGGCCCGCGCTCGCCCAGTGCGATCATGCCCTGGATATCGCGGACGGTGGCGTCGGCGCCGTCCCGGTCGGCCTTGTTGACCACGAACACGTCGGCGATCTCCAGGATGCCGGCCTTGACGGCCTGGATGGCGTCGCCCATGCCCGGCGCGAGCAGCACCAGCGTGGTGTCGGCCAGCGAGGCGACCTCCACCTCGGCCTGCCCGACGCCGACGGTCTCCACCAGCACCACGTCGCAGCCGGCGCCCTCCAGCACCCGGACCGCCTGCGGCGTCGCCGCCGCCAGCCCGCCGAGGTGGCCCCGGCTGGACATCGACCGGATGTAGACGCCCGGGTCGGTGGCGTGGTCCTGCATCCGCACCCGGTCGCCGAGGATCGCCCCGCCGGTGAACGGGCTGGACGGGTCCACCGCCAGCACACCCACCCGGTGGCCGCGCGCCCGCAGCGCCCGGACCAGCTCGTTGGTGGTGGTCGACTTGCCCACCCCGGGCGAGCCGGTCAGCCCGACCACCTGGGCCTGCCCGGCGTACGGTGCCAGCGCGGCGGCGATCTCCGGCAGCAGCGGGTCGCCGTTCTCCACCAGGGTGATCAGGCGGGCCACCGCCCGCGGATCACCGGCGCGGGCCCGCTCGACCAGCAGCGGCACGTCCCGGCTGCGGCGCACCGAGCCGGTGCCCGCCGTCGCGTTCTCGGCCGCCGCGCTCACTGTGCCGGCACGTGGATGATCAGCGCGTCGCCCTGACCGCCGCCGCCGCAGAGCGCCGCCGCGCCGGTGCCGCCACCGCGCCGCTTGAGCTCCAGGGCGAGAGTGAGGACGAGACGCGCGCCGGACATGCCGATCGGGTGCCCGAGGGCGATCGCGCCGCCGTTGACATTGACCTTGTCCGGGCTGATCCCGAGGTCACGGGTGGACTGGATGCCGACCTGGGCGAAGGCCTCGTTGATCTCGATGAGGTCGAGGTCCTCGACGCTCAGGCCGCCCTTCTTGAGGGCGTGGTTGATCGCGTTGGACGGCTGCGAGTGCAGGGAGTTGTCCGGGCCGGCCACGTTGCCGTGCGCGCCGACCTCGGCCAGCCAGGTCAGGCCCAGCTCGTTGGCCTTGGCCTTGCTCATCACGACCACCGCGGCGGCGCCGTCGGAGATCGGCGAGGAGCTGCCCGCGGTGATGGTGCCGTCCTTGGTGAAGGCGGGACGCAGCTTGGCCAGCGACTCGACGGTGGTGTCCGGCCGGATGCCCTCGTCGTCGCTGATCACCAGCGGGTCGCCCTTGCGCTGCGGGATCAGCACCGGGGTGATCTCCTCGGCGAAGTGGCCGTTCTTCTGCGCGGCGGCGGCCCGCTGGTGGCTGGTCGCGGCGAAGGCGTCCTGCTCCTCGCGGCTGATGCCGTGCCGGCTGCCGAGCCGCTCGGTCGACTCGCCCATCGAGCAGCAGTCCCAGGCGTCGCTGAGCCCGTCGTGCGCCATGTGGTCCTTGACCACCACGTCGCCGTACTTGTAGCCGGTGCGCTGGCCCATCAGCAGGTGCGGGGCGTTGGTCATCGACTCCATGCCGCCGGCCACCACGATGTCGAACTCGCCGGCCCGGATGAGCTGGTCGGCGAGGGCGATCGCGTCCAGGCCCGACAGGCAGACCTTGTTGATGGTCAACGCGGGCACGGACATCGGTACGCCGGCCTCGACCGCCGCCTGTCGGGCCGGGATCTGACCGGCGCCGGCCTGGAGCACCTGACCCATGATCACGTACTGGACCTGGTCGGGGCTGACACCCGCCCGCTCCAGGGCGGCCTTGATGGCGATCCCGCCGAGCTTGGTGGCCGGGAGGTCCTTGAGGTTGCCCAGCAGCCGCCCCATGGGGGTACGCGCGCCGCTGACGATCACCGAAGCCATGCCTGCCTCCGAGGGGGGTGCCGTGCTGTACGCCTGAACGATGGTTCGGCCAGACTAACGCCATGACAGAGAACTCCCCCGTCGAGCCCGGTGCGGACTACGTCACAGACATCGGACTTCGCAAGATCGACCACGTGGGCATCGCCGTCGCGGACCTGGACGCGGCGATCGACTTCTACCAGCGGATCTTCGGAATGCGCTGCGTACACGTCGAGACCAACGCGGAGCAGGGCGTACGGGAAGCGATGCTGGCCGTCGGACCGACCACCGAGGGTGGCTGCGTGCAGTTGCTCGCCCCGCTCAGCCCGGAGTCGACGATCGCGAAGTTCCTGGACCGCAACGGGCCGGGCGTGCAGCAGGTCGCGTACACCGTGGCGGACATCGACGTGGCCTGCGCGGCGCTGCGCGAGCGGGGGATGCGGCTGCTCTACGACGAGCCGCGGCGCGGCACTGCGGACAGCCGGATCAACTTCGTCCACCCGAAGGACGCCGGAGGCGTCCTCGTAGAACTCGTCCAACCCGCCCCCTGAAACCCACCCCTCCCGCCCTCCCCCGACCCACCCTTCCTGGTGATCAAGAGGTTCGCGTCAGTTCCCGGCCTCGATCTGACGCCAACCTCTTGATCACCGGGAGAACGGGGTGGGTGGCGCGCGGGGATGCGTGGTTTTCGCGCTGGTCGGGCACCTTCACGCATCGGCGGATGCAGTTTTTCACAGAGGACTTCCGGCTTTAGCTACCGTTCAGTAACGTCCCGGCCCACAGGAACGCGGCCGGTGCCGGATGTGTCGAATGCCGACATGGCGGTCGCGTCCCACCGGCGCCGACGATGGCAGCACCCGGGCCCGCGCGGGTGCGGGACGAACCGGAGGTCACCGTGCAGGACATCCTCGAAGCGATCATGGCGGCGGAGGAATCGAACGACCCGGACCGGGAACTGGCCGGCGTCGCCGGACTGCCCGTACCGGAGAGTTACCGAGGCGTGGTCGTCCGCGCCGAGGAGTCCCGGATGTTCGACGGCATGTCCACCCGGGACAAGGACCCCCGCAAGGCGCTGCACGTGCAGGAGGTGCCGACCCCGGAACTCGGGCCGGGCGAGGCGCTGATCGCCGTGATGGCCAGCGCGATCAACTACAACACGGTGTGGACCAGCATCTTCGAGCCGGTGTCCACCTTCCGCTTCCTCGAGCGCTACGGCCGCGTCTCCGAACTGACCCGCCGGCACGACCTGCCGTACCACGTTGTCGGTTCGGACGCGGCCGGGGTGGTGCTGCGCACCGGCCCGGGGGTGACCCGCTGGGCGGCCGGCGACGAGGTCGTCGCGCACTGCCTCTCGGTCGAGCTGGAGGACGCCGCCGGGCACGACGACACGATGCTCGACCCGCAGCAGCGGATCTGGGGATTCGAGACCAACTTCGGTGGGCTGGCCGAGCTCGCCGTGGTCAAGGCCAACCAGCTCATGCCCAAGCCGCGCCACCTGAGCTGGGAGGAGGCGGCCAGCCCGGGACTTGTCAACTCGACCGCGTACCGGCAGCTGGTCTCCCACCACGGCGCCAACATGAAGCAGGGCGACGTGGTGCTGATCTGGGGCGCGTCCGGTGGCCTCGGCGGGTACGCCACCCAGATGGCCCTCAACGGCGGCGCGATCCCGGTCTGCGTCGTCTCCTCGCCGGAGAAGGCCGAGCTGTGCCGCAGCATGGGCGCGGAACTGGTCATCGACCGGGCCGCCGAGGGATTCCGGTTCTGGAAGGACGAGGAGACCCAGGACCCGGACGAGTGGCGGCGGTTCGGTGAGCGGATCCGCGAGCTGACCGGCGGCGAGGACCCGGACATCGTCTTCGAGCACCCCGGTCGGGAGACGTTCGGCGCGAGCGTCTACGTGGCCCGCCGCGGCGGCACCATCGTCACCTGCGCGTCCACCAGCGGGTTCCAGCACCAGTACGACAACCGCTACCTCTGGATGCACCTCAAGCGGATCGTGGGCAGCCACTTCGCCAACTACCACGAGGCGTGGCAGGCCAACCGGTTGGTCGCGCTCGGCAAGGTGCACCCCACCGTGTCCCGCACGTACTCCCTGGAGCAGACCGGTCAGGCCGCGTACGAGGTGCACCGCAACGCGCACCAGGGCAAGGTCGGGGTGCGCTGCCTCGCGCCGTCGGACGGACTGGGTGTCCGCGACGGGGAGCTGCGGGCCCGGCACGAGGCGGCGATCAACCGGTTCCGGGGGCACTGAGCGGCACACCGGCCGGACGGATGAGCAGCCGATGGCCAATGCGGTGATCCGGCATTGTTCTTCCACCCCCATTAGCCCGAACCCATCCGGCTCGAACAAAGGGCCACGGGGCACAACCCCGTGGCCCTTTTTCACGTCACGCTCCGTGGCCTCCACCCGGCCCCGGAGCTGCCAAGATCGCCGATTGGTCCAACCCCGACGGCCAGGGCAGTTGACCATGTAAAGAGGAGACGAAAGCTGCGTACCGCTCTTGCGAAGCACCCTGGGGCGTCTGCCAGTATGTCCCAATGCCCCAGCAGCAGTCCTCCCCTCTCGCGTTCTTCGATAACGCGAACTCGCAGCCAGATTTCACCGTTGGCCTGCGCGGATACAACACTCACCAGGTCGATGACTTCATCGGCCGGATGACCGCCGCGCTGACCCAGTCCGAGCAGGCCCGTGCCGAGGCCGAGCAGCGGATGAACGACGCCCAGCGTCGTCTCCGGCAGGCCGAGCAGCGCATGAGTGCGCTGGAGCAGAAGCTCACCGACACCAACAAGCAGCTCGAAGAGAACAGCCGGCCCACCCTCTCCGGGCTCGGCACCCGTGTCGAGCAGATCCTCCGGCTCGCCGAGGAGCAGGCCAACGACCACCGCAACGAGGCCAAGCGCGAGTCGGAGGGCATCCTCTCCGCCGCCCGCCTCGAGGCGCGGGAGATCACCGACAAGGCCCGTGCCGAGGCCGCCGCGATGAAGGCCACCGCCGAGCGCGAGGCGGGCAACCTGCGTACCGCCGCCGAGCGGGAGGCCGCCGAGGTCCGGGTGCAGGCCCGCCGCGAGGCCGACACGCTGCGCGCCGACGCCGACCGCGAGACCAAGCAGCTGCGGACGGTCACGGCACACGAGGTGGCGGAGCTGAAGTCGACCGTCGAGCGGGAGGTCGCCACGCTGCGCGCCACCGCCGAGCGGGAGATCACCCAGCAGCGGGCCAAGGCCGCCCGCGAGGCCGAGGAGAAGCGCGCCGAGGCCACCAAGCTGCTGACCGACGCGCGGGACAAGCGCGACAAGGACCTCCAGGCTCTGGAGCTGCAACTCGCCGAGCGGCGCGAGAAGGCCGAGCGCGAGGAGTCCGAGCGGCACGCCGCCCAGGTGGCGCAGACCCAGAAGATGGTCAGCGAGGCCGAGCAGCGCGCCCGCGCCGCCCAGGAGCGCGCCAAGGAGATCGAGCAGCGCGCCGAGGCCCGTCGGGTCGAGTCCGAGCGCAACGCCGCCGAGACGGTCGACAAGGCCAAGGCGCAGTCCGACAAGATGCTCAACGAGGCCAAGGCCGAGTCGCAGCGCCTGCTCACCGAGGCCCGCACCGAGGCCGAGCTGACCACCCAGGCCGCCCGGCGCGAGGTCGAGGACCTCACCCGGCAGAAGGACGCGGTCACCTCGCAGCTCGGGCAGATGCTCTCCGGGCTCGCCGGCATCGTGCCCGGCGTTCCCGCGTCGTCGCCCGCCGCGGCGACGAAGTCGGAGACGAAGAAGACCGACGGCGCGCAGGAGCGGGTCACCGCGGAGACCGCCGGCTGACGCGAGGGCGTCAGGTCGGGGCATCGACGGCGCGAGGTGACACCGGGTAACCGGTGTGACCTCGCGCCGTGTGCGTCTCACAACCCCTTGGTGTGGCGCCCTCGCCACGGAGTGAAGTAGGTCCCACAAGGGGCGTCCGTATCGCCCCAGCCGCGGGCGATGCGTGTGAGGATGGGGGCATGTCGCACGGCGAGGAACTGTTCGCTCTCGGCGGGGATGTGACCACGGAGCCCAGCTTCGAGTCCGCTCTGCGGGGGTACGAGAAGAAACAGGTTGACCGGTACGTCGCGCGTGCTGAGCACGAGATCGCGGCCCTCGCCGCCGAACGGGAACAGGCCTATACACAGATCCACAAGCTCGCCGGCCAGGTCGAGGTGCTGCAACGGGATCTGACCCAGGTCCGCAAGCAGATGAACGTGGTCGACCGGGCCTCCTTCCGGCACCTGGGCCCTCGGGTCGAGTCGATCCTCACCCTCGCCGAGGAGCAGGCCGAGCAGATCCTGTCCGCGGCCAACGAGGAGATCGACGCCCGCCGGGCCGCCGCCGAGCACATCATCGAGGAAGCCCGCGAGCAGGCCGACCGGGCATTGAAGGACTTCGAGATCGCCCTCGCCGCCCGCCGGCAGGAGGAGGAGCGGCACACCGCCGCCCGTCGCGCGGAGGCGGACGCGACGCTCCGCTCGGCCAAGGACGAGTCGGCGAAGCTGCGCAAGGCGGCCCAGGACGAGCTGACCAAGGCTCAGCAGGAGGCCACCCAGCTCCGGGACACCGCCAAGGAGATCCACACCCGGGCTCAGCAGGAGGCCACCAAGCTGCGCGAGGAGGCCCGCGAGGCGCTGGCCACCGCCCGCCAGGAGGCGGCAGAGCTGCGCGAGGCGGCCAAGGAAGTACACGTCAAGGCGCAGCAGGAGGCCAAGCGGCTCACCGACACCGCGACCGAGGCGGGCCGGGCGACCCACGCCAAGGCCCAGCAGGAGGCCAAGCAGATCATCGACGACGCGTCGATGGCCGGCCGGGCCACCCGGGCCAAGGCCCAGCAGGAGGCGGAGCGGATCACCACGCAGGCCACCGAGGCGGCCAAGCGCAGCCGGGCGGAGACCGAGGCGTACGTGCAGCGCATGCGCAGCGAGACCGAGGCGTACGTGCAGCAGTCCCGGGCGCAGACGCAGCAGGAGCTCGGCGCCTGGCGGGCCGGCGTGGAGCAGGAGGTCAACTCCCGGCGGGAGGCGGCCGATCGGGAGCTGGCCCAGCAACGGTCCACCGCCGAGCAGGAGTTCGCCAAGCGCCGCGACGAACTCGACAAGCAGCACGAGTCCCGCCAGCAGGAGCTGGAGTCGGGCTGGACCGCGCGCCGCGACGAACTGGAGACCGCGTACACCACGCGCCGCGACGAGCTGGAGACCGAGTACACCACCCGCAAGAACGAGATCGAGCAGGGCGCGGACGCGATCCGCCAGGCGGCCGAGACGGACGCGGCATCCCTGCGCCAGCGCGCCGAGACCGAGGCCGCCGAGATGCTGAGCCGCGCCGAGACCGAGGCGGGCGACAAGCGGCGCAAGGCCGACGAGCACGTCGCGGCATCGCGCCGCCAGTTCGAGGAGTACGCGGCCACCACCCAGCAGCACCTCGCGACCACGCAGCAGCACCTGGCGGCGACGCAGCAGGAGGCGGCGGCGGGCCGGCAGCAGCTCGCCCAGGTGATGTTGGAGATCGCGCAGGCCCAGCAGCAGCTCGCCGACCTGCGACAGGAGACCTGGAAGGCCCGGCAGGAGTTCGACGAGACCGAGCGGCAGATGGCCGAGCTGCGGCTGCACAGCATCACCGGCCCGATCGACGGTCCGACGGCACCGACGACCGGCGGTCGCCCCGACGCGCCGGTCACCTCAACCGCGACCGTGGCGGCCGGCGGGGACGCCGCGACGGCGGACGGCGGGACCGGTCCAGCCGGCGGCGACGGCTCGGACGCGCCGGCCGAGCCCGCGACCGTGGCCGCCGGCGGCGGGAGCGGCCCGGGTGACGGCGCCGGTGTCGCCGGTAGCGATGCGGACGGCGACGGTGCGGACGGTAGTGGCGCGGCCGGCGGCGGTGCGGCCGGTGGTCTCAAGGCGGCGCCCGCTGACGTTCGGCAACCGGCGAACGCCAACGCCGACGAGGACGGGCAGCCCACCACTCGACCGGTGGCCGAGCCGGTGACCACGGTCGACGGTGGCACGGCCAGCGCCGGGGTGGACGGCGAGCCGACGGTGGCCGCCGTACCCGGGGAGGGCGGCCGGGGCGCCAAGCCAACCAAGATCACCAGCACCGGCGAGAACGGCAAGCGCCCCACCAAGCCGACCACCGACGAGCGCAGCGCCAAGCCCAGCAAGGTCACCATCGAGAAGGACTGACGGCACGCCGCCGACACGACATCGCTGATATCGGGCTGTCCCGCTGTCTCGGACACCCCGATATCGGGGATCTCGAGTGGACCATTGCCTTTCCTCGGCAGAGGGTGGGTCGCTGAGCGGCCGGCGACACGAGTGGAGCACCATTGACGGTGTTGTGGACGACAGCGACCACCGCACCACCACTCTCGTCGCCGTCGCCCGTTCCCACCGCCTGACCGGGAGGTCCTGGTGCCGCAGCACGATCCGTCGGCCGAGGGTCCGGACCGCAGCTCCGACCATCCGCCGGCCGGAAGCCCGTCCGCCAGGAACTCCGACGCGAGCACGTCCGCCAGGAACTCCGACGCGAGCACGTCCGCCGAACGTCCGCAGGCGACGCCGGACCGTCCACCGGTGCAGACGCCGCCACCGGTGCCGGTTCCCGCCCCGGGATTCGATCCGGACGAGCCTCCGGCGGTCCCGTCGGGGAAGTTCGGCACGCCGGGGCGTCCGCTGCGGCGCAGCAGTTTCCTGATCGGCTTCACCGGCGCGCTGGGCGTGCTGCTGGCGTACACCCTCTATCTGGGGATCCGGAATGCCGGCGGCATTCTGGTGCTGGTGGTGATCGCGCTCTTCCTCGCGGTGGGCCTCAACCCGGCGGTCGTACGACTGCGCACCTGGGGTGTGCCGCACGGCCTGGCGGTGGCGGTGGTGGCGCTGACCGTGGTGCTGCTGCTCTGCGGCGGCATCGTGGCGCTGGTACCGCCGATCGTGACGCAGTCCGGACAGTTCATCGACCAGATCCCGAGTCTGCTCGAAGAGTTACGCCGCAATCCCACGGTCAACGACCTGGTGGAGCGGTACGACGTGGTGGAGCGGGTGCAGGGCGCGGCCAACGCCGACACCATCGGCCGGGCGCTCGGCGGGGTGCTCGGCGGCGCCCAACTGATCTTCGGCACGGTGTTCCGGACGCTGACCGTGCTGGTGCTGACCATCTACTTCCTGGCCTACTTCAACAAGCTGCGCTCCCTGGGCTATGCGCTGGTGCCCCGGTCCCGCCGGGAACGGGCGGAGTTGATCGGTGACGAGATCCTGGCCAAGGTGGGCGCGTACATGGTCGGCGCGCTCAGCATCGCGGTGCTGGCCGGTGCGACCACGTTCGTCTTCGCGCTGATCGTCGGTCTGCCGTATCCGTTCGCGCTGGCCGTGGTCGTCGCGGTCACCGACCTGATCCCGCAGATCGGCGCGACCCTGGGCGCGGTGATCGTGAGCCTGGTCGGCTTCGCCGCCGACCTGCCCACCGGCATCGCCTGCGCGGTGTTCTTCCTGGTCTACCAGCAGGTGGAGAACTACCTGATCTACCCGAAGGTGATGCGGCGCTCGGTGGAGGTCAACGAGGTCGCCGCCCTGCTGGCGGCGCTGCTCGGCGTGGCGCTGCTGGGCGTGGTGGGAGCGCTCATCGCCATCCCCACGGTGGCCGCGCTGCAACTGATCCTGCGCGAGGTGGTACTCCCCCGCCAGGAGCGCAACTGAAGCCGCCAGGAGCGGAACTGAAGCCGCCAGGAACGCAACTGAAGCCGCCGGGAGCGGAACCGAGCAGGCTCAGTCGGCCGGGCCGGGGACGGGCGTGTCGGCGAAGGCGGCCACCGTCCGGTCGGCGTACGCGCTGACGTCGCCGGCCTCCATCGGCCCGTCCCAGGTCGTCGGCAGGGGCACCTCGACCGCGGGGTTGACCCGCTTGACGATCTCGTCGAGCACCGTCTCCGCGTCACCCACCCAGAGGTGCTTCGCGCCGGGCACCCCGACCACCTCGGCCTGCGGCACCGCTCCGAACCGCTCCCGCGCCTCGGCCGGACGCAGGTAGTCGTCGAACTCGGGTACCAGCGCCACCAGCGGTCGACCGGAGGTGGCCCAGGTCGTCAGGTCGTCCGGCGTCGAGAAGCGCAGCGGCGGGGAGAGCAGGATCGCGCCGGCCACCGCCGGATCGCAGCCGTACTTGAGGGCCAGGTCGGTGCCGAACGACCAGCCGACCAGCCAGATGTTGGGCAGTTCGGCGAACTCGGCGTACTCGATCGCGGCGGCCACGTCGTACCGTTCGCCCACCGCGCCGTCGAAGGTGCCCTCGCTGGTGCCGCGCACGCTGCTGGTGCCCCGGGTGTTGAACCGCAGCACGGCCAGGTCGGCCAGCGCCGGCAGCCGCCAGGCCGCCTTGCGGAACACGTGGCTGTCCATCATCCCGCCGTGGGTGGGCAGCGGGTGCAGGCAGACCAGGGTGGCCACCGGCGGCCGGTCGGCCGGCAGGGCCAGCTCGCCGACCAGCCGCAGCCCGTCGGCGGTGTGCAGCTCGATGTCCTCCCGGCGGCCGGGCAGGATCGACGACGCGCGGATCGCTGTGCTCACCGCCCCAGTCTGTCGCGAAGTCACCACCGCCGCCCACCGAGGCACGAACAGGGTGATCCAGATCGCTCAGCCGTGGCGCGAGGCACCCGGCCGGATCGCTCAGTAGCGGGGCGCGCCCCGGCCGCGCTGCACCGCCGGGCCGCGCCGCTCCCGGGCCCGCCAGCAGCCGCTGTGCCAGTGCCGGCGGTCGGTCAGGTCACCCAGGCCGTCGGCCGGCCAGGCCACCAGGTGCGCCACCCCGGGTCGGATCTCCTGGTCACAACCGGGGCAGCGGTACGTCTTGACCGACGCGCCCGCCCCGATCCCGCGTACCTGCCAGGCGCCGTCGGTCCACTGCTGCACCGAGGCGACGCCCTGGCGGACGCGGTCGGCGTCCAGGTTGGCGTTCTCGTCCCGGCGAGGGCGGTTGCGACGGGGGCTCACAGTCACCAAGCGTACGGTCCGACGGGCGGGACGGCCCGGGCGGTCATCAGGTCGCTCGCTTCTCAGCGGTGCGAGTGGTCGCGGAAGCCGCGACGGGTCTTGCGGCCCAGGTAGCCGGCGGTGACCAGGTGTTCCAGCAGCGGCGCGGGCGCGAAGCCCGGCTCGCGCAGCTCCAGGTACAGCTCCCGCTGGATCGCCAGCGAGACGTCCAGCCCCACCACGTCGAGCAGTTCGAACGGGCCCATCGGGTAGCCGCAGCCCAGCTTCATGGCGTGGTCGATGTCGTCGGCCGTCGAGTAGCTGGCCTCCAGCATCTTGACCGCGTCGTTCAGGTACGGGAAGAGCAGCGCGTTGACGATGAACCCGGACCGGTCGCCGCAGACCACGCCGGTCTTGCCCAACGCGGCGGAGACCGCCCGCGCGGTCGCGGTGGTCTCCGGGGAGGTGCGGATGGTCCGGACCACCTCGACCAGCGGCATGACCGGCGCCGGGTTGAAGAAGTGCAGGCCCACCACGTCGGCCGGCCGCTGGGTGGCCATCGCCACGTCGATCACGGGCAGCGACGAGGTCGTGGTGGCCAGCACCACGCCCGGCTTGCAGATCTCGTCGAGGCTGGCGAAGAGCGCCTTCTTGACGCTCAACTCCTCGACGACCGCCTCGACCACCAGGTCGACGTCGGCGAGGTGGTCGAGGGTGGCCGTCCAGGTGATCCGGCCGAGCGCCGCGTCCCGGTCGGTCTCGGCGAGCTTGCCCCGGACCACGCCCTTGTTCAGCGACGTCTTCACCGCCTCGCACACCGCCGCCGACTTCTCCGCGCCCCGGGTCACCGAGACGACCTCGTACCCGGCCTTGGCGAACACCTCGATGATCCCGGTGGCCATCGTCCCGGAACCCACAACGCCCACCTTCGCGATGGCGCGCGCGCCGTCGGCGAGCGCGGCGTCCGTGGCCGGCGGCGTGTTCTCGTCGGGTACGACCTTCGGCGAGCCGGGCCGCTCGTAGGTGTAGAAGCCGCGGCCGGACTTGCGGCCGAGCAGTCCCGCCGTGACCATCTGCTTGAGCAGCGGCACGGGGGCGTGCCGACGGTCCCGCCCGCCGCGCCGGTACATCGTGTCCAGGATCTCGTACGCGGTATCCAGGCCGATCAGGTCCATCAGCGCCAGCGGGCCCATCGGCAGACCGCAGCCGAGCTTCATGGCGGCGTCGATGTCCTCCCGGGTCGCGTAGTGCGACTCGACCATCGCGACCGCGTGGTTGAGGTAGCCGAAGAGCAGCGCGTTGGCGATGAAGCCGGCCCGGTCGTTGATGGTGACGTCGACCTTGCCGAGCCGGGCGCACAGCGCCTCGACGTCGGCCACCACCTCGGGCGCGGTGACCACCGTGCGGACGACCTCGACCAGCTTCATCACCGGGGCCGGGTTGAAGAAGTGGATGCCGATCACCTGGTTGGGCCGGCTGGTGGCCACCGAGATCTCGGTGACGCTCAGCGACGAGGTGTTGGTGGCGAGGATGGTCTCCGGCTTGCAGACCCGGTCCAGCTCCGCGAAGATCCGCTGCTTGAGGTCCAGGTGCTCGGGCACCGCCTCGATGACCAGGTCCACCGAGTGCAGCGCGTCCAGCCCGACCGCGAAGTGCACCCGCTCGTGCAGCGCGTCCCGGTCCGCCACGGCGAGCTTGCCCTTGGCGACGGCGCGGTCGGTGGATCCGGCGAGGGTGGCCCGACCGCGCTCCAGCGCCGGCTCGGAGATCTCGACCGCGACGACGTCGATGCCGTTGCGGGCGAAGACCTCGACGATGCCGGCACCCATGGTGCCCAGCCCCACCACACCCACGGTGCTGAACTCGCGCGCCACGACCGGCCTCCCCAGACACTCCGCACGGCCCTGAACGGCCGCTAAGGCTTTGCGCGCGAGTCTGCCACGTGCCGCAGGCTTGTCGAGACGCCGTGGGATATTTCACCCACCGTGCGGCCTATCCGGCCTGCGCGTCGGTCAGTGCCAGCAGCTCCGCCACGAACTCCCCCGGACGCTCGATGTGCGGGCTGTGCCCGCAGCCGGGCAACACCACCTCGCGGTACGTCCCGTCGGCCGCCGCGTACCGCTCCAGCACCGCCCGGGTCTGGCCGACCATCGGCTGCGGCGGGCAGGACTCCGCACCCGGCCAGCCCGGTACGACACCCAGCGAACCCAGGTACGGCAGATCGAACAGCGACGTGTCCGACACGATCACGTCGGCGTCCCCGCGCACCCAGGCGATCTCCGGCTTCTGGGCGACGGCCACCAGCTCGTCGGCGATTCGGAACCAGGTCGGGGCGAGCGCGTTGAGGACGCCACGCTCCCCCGGCGCGGTACCCGGCCAGTTCGCGGAGGGCACCGCCGTACCCGGATAGTTGTCGTCGCCGGTCGCCGTGGACAGCACGCTGTCCAGCAGCAGTTCCTCGTCGTCGCCCAGCGAGGCTGGGTCGGCCACGTACGCGGCACGCAGCACCGCGCGCGGGCTGGCCGGCGCGTCGGCGCCCCGGTCGCCCTCGACGAGCCGCGCGACGAAGTCCCGGTTGGCCGTGCCGGCGCCGGTACCGGCGAAGTCGGGCGTGGTCGGTGTACCGATCAGGTCGCGCGTGCCACCGAAGCCGTACGGCGACACCGGCGCGGACAGCAGGAGCGCGCCCACCCGGTGTGGATGGTCGACCAGCAGCCGCATGGCCACTCCCCCGCCGAGGGAGTGCCCGACCACGACCGGTCGGGCCGCACCACCGGCGTCGGCGCTGCCGCTGACGTCGGCGCTGCCGCTGGCGTCGGCGCTGCCGCTGGCCTCGGCGCTGCCGCTGGCCTCGGCGCTGCCGCTGGCCTCGGCGCTGCCGCTCGTGCCGGTCGGGAACAGCGTCGGGTCGTCCAGCAGGGCGGCGACGTCGTCGGCGAAGTCCCGCAGGCCCCGGGTGGCGTCCACCGCGGCGGTCGCCGAGTCGCCGAACCCGCGCAGGTCGGGCGCGACGACCCGCAGCGTCGGTGGCAGTCGCCGGATCAACGGCTCCCAGAACAGCGCGGAGGAGCAGTTGCCGTGGACCAGCAGCACCGGGGTACCGTCCGGCGGGCCGCCGACCCGTACCGCCTGGCGTATGCCGTTCGCCGTCACGATCCGCTGCTCGGTTTCCATCCGCGGCATGCTGCCACGCCGGTCCACGCCGGTCCAGGTGTCGGACGGCCATCCGCCGGCATCGCCGGAGTGTGGCCGACCGCCAGGATCGCCCCGGTGGAGTCAGCGGCGGGCGCCGGGTGGTGTCGCCAGCGGCAGCGGCAGCGTCGGTCGGACGTCTCGCCGGGACACCCCGAAGCTGAGCCCGACCGGGTCCGTGTGGGCCACGCCCGGATCGAACAGGCGCAGCTCGGTACGGCCGAGCCGGATCACGTCACCGTCGCTCAGGCGTTCCACCTCGGTGATCCGGCGGTCGTTGAGCCAGGTGCCGTTGGTCGAACCCAGGTCGCGCAGCGACGCGCCCTCGGGGGCCAGCCACACCTCGGCGTGCCGGCGACTCAGATGCGGGTCGTTGATCACCACGTCGCCGGTCGGCGCCCGACCGATCACCTGCGGCTCGCCCCGCAGCCGAAAGCTCGCTCCGCGCATCGGCCCACCGGCGACCGTCAACAACGGCATCAGTTCCGGATGTTCCTCCATGGACAGTCAGCCCTCCACCCCACACCGTTACTCCGCGCGTCAGCTTGCCATCAGACAGTAATCGTCAATACCGACCAGCCGGTCAGCTCCTCGTCACCTCCCGGCCACCCGGCGTTCGACGATTCGGCCGGCCGCCCCCTGACATCCGGCACCTGACCTGCACTGATCAACGAGCGGGCCGGCGGACCCGACGTCCAACCCGGCGACCCGAAATCGTGGCCTACCGGTGAGTAATGTTCGGGTCTAGACTTCCGCCATGACGGCTGTGCATGTCCCCGGCACCCCCCTCATCGAGGCGCGCGAGCTGGTCTCCACCAGTCCGGCCACCGGCGTGGAGGCCGGCCGCCTGCCGGTCGCCACCGACGCGGACGTACGACAGGCCGTCGAGCGGGCCCGCGCCGCCGGCGAGTGGTGGGCCGGTCTGGGCTTCGTCGGCCGTCGCCAGCGACTGCTGCGCTGGCGCGCGCTGCTCGCCCAACGCGTCGAGCAGCTCGCCGAGTTGATGCACGTCGAGGGTGGCAAACCGGTCGCCGACGGCATCGTCGAGATCGCCAGCGCGCTCGAACACATCGACTGGGCCGCCCGCAACGCGCGCCGGGTGCTCGGCCCGCGCCGAGTGCGGTCCCGGCTCGTCCTCGCCGAGTTCTCCGCGCACCTGGAATACCAGCCGCACGGCGTGGTGGGTGTGATCGGGCCGTGGAACTACCCGGTCCTCACCCCGATCGGCTCCGCCGCGTACGCCCTGGCCGCCGGCAACGCCGTCGTGCTCAAGCCCAGCGAGTACACGCCCGTCGTCGGCCAGTGGCTGGTGGACACGTTCGCGGAGGTGGTGCCGGAGCAGCCGGTGTTCACCGCCGTACACGGGCTCGGCGACGTCGGTGCGGCGCTGTGCCGCTCCGGGGTCGACAAGGTGGCCTTCACCGGCTCCACCGCGACCGCCCGCAAGGTGATGGCCGCCTGCGCCGAGACGCTGACGCCCGTGCTGATCGAGGGCGGCGGCAAGGACGCGATGATCGTCGACAGCGACGCCAACCTGGACGCCGCCGCCGAGGCGTGCGTCTGGGGCGCGATGACCAACGCCGGCCAGACCTGCATCGGCATCGAGCGCGTCTACGCCGTCGAGCCGGTCTTCGACGCCTTCGTCGACAAGGTGGTGGCCCGCGCCGGCCGGTTGACCGTCGGGCCGGAGGGCGCCGACATCGGCCCGATCACCATGCCCGGCCAGATCGACGTGATCCGCCGCCACATCGAGGCCGCGGTCAGCTCCGGCGGTCGCGCCGTGCTCGGGGGCCCGGACGCGGTGCAGCCACCGTACGTACATCCGACCGTGCTCGTGGACGTACCGGAAGAGTCGGCCGCCGTCCGCGAGGAGACCTTCGGCCCGACGGTGACCATCAGCCGGGTCCGCGACGCCGACGAGGCCGTCGCCCGCGCCAACGCCCTGTCGTACGGCCTGGGGGGTTCGGTCTTCGGCCGCCGGCGTGCCGTGTCGATCGCGCGGCGCCTGCGCTCCGGTATGGCCTCGGTCAACTCCACGCTGACCTTCGCCGGCATGTCCACCCTGCCGTTCGGCGGCGTGGGCGACTCCGGCTTCGGGCGGATCCACGGCGCGGACGGCCTCCGCGAGTTCGGCCGCGCCAAGGCCATCACGCGACGTCGGGCGCGGTCGCTGCTGCCGTCGATGACCTTCGAGCGCACCCCGGCCGACGTGGCACGCCTCGTCAAGGCGATCAAGGTGATGTACGGCAGATGAGTGTCGGATAGCCGATCTGGGCCCGGATCGGTGTATCCACATGTTTAGCAGTTGTACGCGCGGCGGTACATTGCGTTAAATGGGCCCCAATCGATTGCGCCACCGCCTTGTCGACAGTGACCAGTCGTGGAGCGCTCGGCAGCGGCGCCGTCGTTCGGAATGGCTGGCGCGCACCTTTCCCGACATCGCCGACATGCACGTCGTCGACCTCGGTGGCCGGCTCGGCACCTGGCAGCGCGCCAGCGTCCGGCCGGCCCGCGTCACGGTGGTCAACCTGGAACAACCGCCCGCTGCCGTACCCGAGTGGGCCCATGTCGAGCAGGCCGACGCCTGCGACCTGCCACCCCAGGTCACCAAGGGCGCCTTCGACCTGGTCTTCTCGAACTCGGTGCTGGAGCACGTCGGCGGGCACGAGCGACGGCTGCGGTTCGCCGCCGCGGCCCGGTCGCTGGCCGACCGGCACTGGGTGCAGACGCCCTACCGTTACTTCCCCATCGAGCCGCACTGGATCGCGCCCGGTATGCAGTTCCTGCCGATCCGGATGCGCACGGCGCTCGCCCGCCGTTGGCCCCTCGGCCACAAACCGACCCGCAGCCACGAGGCCGCCATCCACCAGGTGCTCTGGACCGAACTGCTGGACCGTTCGCAGATGCGCCACTACTTCCCCGACTCGACGATGCTCATCGAGCGGGTCTTCGGCCTGCCGAAGTCGTTGATCGCGGTACGGACCGGGCGGTGAGCCGGGGTCAGAAGAGGGTCAGCTCGTCCTTCTCGATGCCCCGCAGCCGGTCGTAGTTGACCACCACGCACCGGATGCCCCGATCGGCGGCGAGCACCCGGGCCTGCGGCTTGATCTCCTGCGCGGCGAACACACCGGTCACCGGGCTGAGGAGCGGGTCACGGTTCATGAGTTCGAGGTAGCGGGTCAACTGCTCCACGCCGTCGATCTCGCCACGCCGCTTGATCTCGACGGCGACGGCGGCGGAGTTCGCGTCCCGGCACAGCAGGTCCACCGGGCCGATCGCCGTCATGTACTCGCGGCGGACCAAGGTGAACCCCTCGCCCAGCACGGTCGGGTTGGCGGCCAGCAACTCCTGTAGGTGCGCCTCCACCCCGTCCTTGCGCAGGCCGGGATCCACACCCAACTCGTACGAGGTGTCCTGGAAGACCTCCTCCAGGGTGATCCGCAACTCCTCGCCGGCCTTGTTGACCACCCGCCACACGCCGGGGGCCTCCTCCAGCCGGCACGGCGGACTCATCCAGTTCAGCGGCTTGTACGCCCGGTCGTCGGCATGGATCGACACCGAGCCGTCCGCCTTCACCATCAACAGCCGGGTCGCCGGCGGCAGGTGAGCCGAGAGCCGTCCGACGTAGTCCACCGAGCACTTCGCAATGACCAACCGCACCCGACGAGGGTAGCCGAGCAGCCCGCAACCGCCACCGAGCGGCACTGGCGCGTCGGTGCGATGCTGAGACCGTGTTCGAAGTTCTCACCGGCACCGGCCTCGCCGCCTCGGCAGGGCTGAACGCCTACATACCCCTGCTCGTCCTCGGCCTGCTCGGCCGCTACACCGACCTGATCGACCTGCCCAACGGCTGGACGTGGCTCGGCAACGGCTGGGTCATCCTCATCCTGGCCGTCCTGCTCGCCGTCGAGATGGTGGCGGACAAGGTGCCGGTGGTCGACCACATCAACGACGTGGTGCAGACCGTCGTCCGACCCACGGCCGGTGGCCTCGCTTTCGGGGCCGGCTCGTCGTCGGAGACCGTGACGGTCAGCGACCCGGGGAGCTTCTTCTCCAGCCACCAGTGGGTGCCCGTCGCCACCGGCGTACTTCTCGCCTTCGGTGTGCACCTGCTCAAGTCCGCCGCGCGCCCGGTCATCAACGCGACCACCGCCGGGTTCGGCGCCCCGGTCGCCAGCACCGCCGAGGACGCGACGAGCGTGGTCATGTCCCTGGTCGCGGTCATCCTGCCGGTGCTCGTACTCGCCTTCCTGGTGGGCCTGGTCGTCTTCGTCTACTGGTTCCTCCGTCGACGCTCCGAACGACGCCGGGAACGCGAGGCGGCCCGCGCCGCCGGCTTCCGCGTCTGACCTGCTTTTCTGTGTAGACGGCGATGGCCGGCACCCTTTGTCGGGTGCCGGCCATCGGTGTGTTCGTCAGCTGTTCCAGTAATGGCCGACCAGGTCGGTGGCCTGCTGCTCCCACTGGGCGTACGCGTCGGGGTAGGCGGAGACCTGGACGGTCTGGGCGGCGTCGGTCAGGGGCATGTCCTGCCAGCCGTCAACCTGGCGCAGGCCCTTGAGGAACGCGGTGGTGGAGTACTCGGGGTTGGTGATCTGCTCCGGGGTGCCCCAACCGCTCGACGGGCGCTGCTGGAAGAGGCCCAGCGAGTCGTGGTCGTTCATATCGCCGAGGTGGCCGAGGTTCTCCAGCTTGGACTCCTGCAGGCTCGTGGCGATCGAGATGACCGCGGCGCGCTCGGGCAGGCCGGCCTTCTTGGTGGCGGCGATGATGGCCTTGGCGTTGGCGGTCTGCTCACCGTTGAGGGTGATGTGCGACTGGTCGCCCTGCGGCTTCGGGGCGGCGCTCTGCACGGCCACCGCGACCGGCTTGGCGTCGACGGGGTTGGCGTGGGCGGCGATCGGGCCGGCGAAGACGCCACCGGCGAACGCGAGACCAGCAACAGACAGCATGCTCTTGCGGAAGATCGTGTTCATGGGGTTGCTCCTTCGGGGGTAGGAAACACCCACGCGTTTCAGGGGGATGCGGGGGTGTTCAGCACCTCGTCCGGGCGCTTGCACAAAGTCTTTGAGGGGGCGGCGGCCTGCGAGCGGGGGCTCGGGCGCCGCGGACCGGGTTCAACGACCCGACGGTCGGGGTCATTCCCGGGGGCTTGGCGGCCTGCGGGCGGGTTGCTCGTGGCGGCCGGTCCGTGTGTAACGACCGGCGTTCCGGGATCATTCCCGCAGGCGGGCGGCCCGTGTGGTCCGCTCGTGCCGGGGCCGGGTGCAACGACCGGCGGCCCGGGGTCATTCCCCGGGGTCCTTTGCTCTGCTTCAACCCGCGCAACACCCAGTGTCCGGATATCGGACGCTAGCTGTTGCGTCCGTTGAAGCAGAGCAAAGGGACACGACGCGAACAGGCACACCCTCGCGGGTGGGCATCGACCCCCGACCCGCGATGATCACGAGCCCACCCGCTCACCCCCACATGGCCCATCACCGGACATAGTGCCCAACCGACGCCGTCTGCGGCAGTCTGCGGGGTGCGTCCGGGCGGTGATCCACACGAGATCGCCGAACTCGGGGTATCCGAGGCCGGTTGATACCCCCAGATCGGCGATGTCGAGTCGATCATGCCGAACTCGGGGTGGCAAATGCCTAATATCGGGGCAAGACACTAGAGGAGGTCGACGTGACCGCTGCGATGGAGATGCCCCGGGTCCAGGAGTGCGTGGTGGCCGCGTGCGCGTACAACCAGGGCGGTGACTGCCACGCCTTCGCGATCACCATCGGCAGCCTGGACCACGCGCACTGCCACACCTTCGTCGAGTCACCGGTGCGGGGCGGGGTGGACGGCCTCACCGCGCAGGTGGGCGCCTGCCAGCGTGCCGACTGTCGGCACAACGAGCAGTTGGAGTGCCACGCCTCGTCGATCAAGGTCGGCCCGGACAACGACCTGGCCGACTGCATGACGTACGCCGGTCGCTGACCCCTGCGACCACCCGCTCAGGGCAGGTCGTTGGCCTGCCGGATGACCGTCACCAGGTCGTCGATGATCCCGGTGAGGGCGAAGTCCTTCGGGGTGAAGACACGGGCCACCCCGCCGGCGAGCAGGGTGTCGGCGTCACCGGCGGGGATGATGCCGCCCACCACCACGGGCAGGTCCGCGCGGCCGGCGGCGCGCAGCCCGTCGAGCACCGCGGGTACGGCCGCCAGGTGCGAGCCGGACAGCACCGACAGCCCGACCAGGTCGACGTCCTCCTCGACGGCGGCGGCCACGATCTGCCCGGCGGTCAGCCGGATGCCCTGGTAGACCACCTCGAAGCCGGCGTCGCGGGCGCGTACGGCGATCTGCTCGGCGCCGTTGGAGTGTCCGTCCAGGCCGGGCTTACCGACGAGCAACCGCAGCCGTCCGCTGCCCAGCTCGCGGGCGGTGGCGGCGACCCGTTCGCGTACCGCCGCGAGACCCGCGTCGCCGCCGCTGCCGGTGGCGCCGGACAGGCCGGTCGGCGCCCGGTACTCACCGAAGACCTGGCGCAACGCGCCCGCCCACTCCCCGGTGGTCACCCCGACCCGCACACAATCCAGGGTCGCCGGCATGAGGTTGGCGGTGGTCGCGGCGTCCGCGCGGAGCCGGGCCAGTGCGGCGTCGACCGCCGCGTCGTCCCGCCCGGCACGCCATTCGCGTACGGCGGTGACGGCGGCCGCCTCGACCATGGGATCGACCTGTTCGACGGCCTCCGCGCCCGCCGCCGTCAGCGGGGACGGTTCGGTCTCGGCGAAGCGGTTGACGCCGACCACCACGTCGACGCCGGACTCCAGCCGACGGCGGCGCTCGGCCAGCGAGGCGACCAGTGCGCTCTTGAGATAGCCCGTCTCCACGGCGGCCACCACGCCGCCCATCTCCAGCACGGCGTCCAGCTCGACCCGCGCCCCGGTGACGATCTCGTCGACGAGCGCGGTCATGACGTGCGAGCCGGCGAAGAGGTCGGGGTATTCGAGCAGGTCCGACTCGTACGCCAGGACCTGCTGCATGCGCAGCGACCACTGCTGGTCCCAGGGACGGGGTAGACCGAGCGCCTCGTTCCAGGCGGGCAGTTGCACGGCCCGGGCGCGGGCGTCGCGGGACATGGTGACGCCGAGCATCTCCAGCACGATGCGCTGGATGTTGTTCTCCGGCTGCGCCTCGGTGAGGCCGAGCGAGTTGACCTGTACGCCGTAGCGGAACCGCCGCTGCCGGGCCTCGGTCACGCCGTACCGGTCCCGCGTGATCTCGTCCCACAGCACGCCGAACGCGCGCATCTTGGCGATCTCCTCGACGAAACGCACGCCCGCGTTGACGAAGAACGAGACGCGCTGCACCACGTCGCCCATCCGCTCGGCGGGCACCTGACCGGAGTCACGGACCGCGTCGAGGACGGCGACGGCGGTGGCCAGCGCGAAGCCGACCTCCTGCACGGGCGTCGCGCCGGCTTCCTGGAGGTGGTACGAGCAGATGTTGACCGGGTTCCACCTCGGCATGGTGGTCAGGGTGTGCGCGATGACGTCGGCGCTCAGCCGCAGCGAGGCCGCCGGCGGGAAGATGTACGTCCCCCGCGACAGGTACTCCTTGATGATGTCGTTCTGGGTGGTGCCGGAGAGCAGGTCGGCGGTCGATCCCTGTTCCGCCGCCACGGTGCCGTAGAGGGCGAGCAGCCACATCGCCGGCGCGTTGATGGTCATCGAGGTGTTCATCTCGGCGAGCGGGATGCCGTCGAACAGCGCCCGCATGTCGCCCAGGTGGGCCACCGGCACGCCGACCCGCCCGACCTCACCGGCGGCCAACTCGTGGTCGGGGTCGTACCCGGTCTGGGTGGGCAGGTCGAAGGCGACCGACAGGCCGGTCTGCCCCTTGGCGAGGTTGCGGCGGAAGAGCGCGTTGGTGGCGGCGGCCGACGAGTGGCCGGCGTACGTGCGCATGACCCAGGGGCGATCCCGCTCGGGCAGCCGGCTCGGCGTCTCATCCATTTCCGGAGTCTAAGTTACCGTTCAGTAGAAGGAGCTGTGGAAAACCACACAGGTCCATGTCGGGGACGCCCGGGTGCGAAGCGCCCGCGGTGGCGCGGACCGCCACACCCCGGGCACCCGCCGCTTGTCGCCAGGCCGCACACTTGACGTCATGGATGATGAGCTGGCCATCTCCGTCCGTGGGCTGCGCAAGGCGTACGGCGACAACGTGGCCGTGGCGGGTGTGGATCTCGACGTCCACCGGGGCGAGGTGTTCGCGTTGCTCGGCCCGAACGGCGCGGGCAAGACCACCACGGTGGAGATCCTGGAGGGCTACCGGCGCCGGGACGCCGGTGAGGTGGCCGTGCTCGGCGCGGACCCGGCCCGACCGGACGCCGACTGGCGCTCGCGGGTCGGCATCGTGTTGCAGGGCACCGGCGAGTTCGACGAGCTGACCGTGGCCGAGGTGGTCCGGCACTTCTCCGGCTTCTACCCGGACGCGGACGATCCCGCCAAGGTGATCGAGCGGGTCGGGCTGGCCGCGAAGGCGAAGGCCCGTACGCACACCCTCTCCGGCGGGCAGAAGCGCCGCCTCGACGTGGCGCTGGGCATCATTGGCCGCCCCGAACTCCTCTTCCTCGACGAGCCGACCACCGGCTTCGACCCGGAGGCCCGCCGCGAGTTCTGGGAGCTGATCCGCGACCTGGCCGCTGCCGGCACCACTATCCTGCTCACCACCCACTACCTGGACGAGGCGGAGGCGCTCGCCGACCGGGTCGGCGTGATCGCCGGCGGCCGACTGATCGAGGTGGCCACGCCCAACCGGCTCGGCAACCGGCAGGAGGCCCTGGCGACGGTCTCCTGGCGTACCCCGGAAGGGGCTTGGGAGAGCGCGCAGAGCGCGACGCCGACGGCCCTGGTGGCCGATCTGGCCGCGCGTTACGGCGGCGAGGTCCCCGGGCTCACGGTGACCCGGCCGACTTTGGAGGACGTCTACCTCACGATGATCGGACACGCGCGATGACGACCACGACGAAGCCGGCCACGCCGATCGCCGCGACCCCGGGCCGGCGGCCGGGCGCGGGCGCGCTCGCCCTGCGCCAGGGCCGACTGGAGATCACGCAGTTCCTGCGCAGCCGGGAGTCCGTGGTCTTCACGATGGGCTTCCCCATCATCATGATCCTGATCTTCGCGTCGATCTTCGACGGGACGATCGGCGGCGGGGTCAAGTTCACCCAGTACTTCATCACCGGCATGATCGCGACCGGCCTGATGACGGTGAGCTTCCAGAACCTGGGCATCTGGATCCCCATCGAGCGGGACCGGGGCGTGCTCAAGCGCTACCGGGGCACGCCGATGCCGAAGTGGGTCTGGTTCGCCGGCAAAGTGATCATGGTGGTGGCGATCGGGATCGCCGAGACCGCGCTGCTGCTGGCCGTCGCGGTGGCGCTGTTCGACCTCGACCTGCCCGGCACCGCCGGGAAGTGGTTCACCTTCGGGTGGGTCTCCGTGCTCGGGGTGACCGCGTGCACGCTGTGCGGCATCGCCATCTCGTCGCTGGCCCGTACGGCCCGCAGCGGCTCGGCGGTGGTCACCCCGGTCGCGCTGGTGCTCCAGTTCATCTCCGGGGTGTTCTTCGTCTTCACCGACCTGCCCACCTGGATGCAGCAGGTGGCGGCGCTGTTCCCGCTCAAGTGGATGTGCCAGGGGCTGCGGGCGGTCTTCCTGCCGGAGAGCTTCGGCGCGCAGGAGCCGGGCGGCTCGTTCGAGCTGGGACGGGTCGCGCTGGTGCTGGCCCTGTGGTGCGTGATCGGCCTGGCCCTCTGCCTGACCACCTTCCGCTGGACCACCAAGCGCGACGGCTGAGCGGACGACCGGGGCGGGCAGCCCGCCCCGGTCGCCGTCACCACTCAGTACGTGTAGAAGCCCTTGCCGGTCTTGCGGCCCAGGTCACCGGCGGTGACCATGCGCTGGAGCAGCTCCGGCGGGAAGAACTTCTCGTCGGCCGTGTCGGTGTAGATGTTCTTCGAGGCGTGCAGCAGCACGTCCACCCCGGTCAGGTCGGTGGTGGCCAGCGGACCCATGGCGTGCCCGAAGCCGAGCCGGCAGGCGGTGTCCAGGTCCTCCGCCGACACGACGCCGGACTCGACCAGCTTGACCGCCTCCATCACCAGGGCCGAGATCAGCCGGGTGGTGACGAAGCCGGCGATGTCCCGGTTGACCACGACCACGGTCTTACCGATCTCCTCGGCGAAGGTCCGTGCGGTGTCCAGCGTGGCGTCGCTGGTCTTGTAGCCGCGAACCAGCTCACAGAGCTGCATCATCGGCACCGGGGAGAAGAAGTGGGTGCCGACGACCGCCTCCGGCCGCTCGGTGACCGCCGCGATCTGGGTGACCGGAATGGCCGACGTGTTCGTGGCGAGCACCGCGTCGGACTTGCAGATCTTGTCCAGCGCCCGGAACACCTCGTGCTTGATCTCCAGCCGTTCGAATACCGCCTCCACCACGATGTCCGCGTCCGCCGCGGCCTCCAGGTCGGTGGTCGGCGTGATCCGCGCGAGGGTCGCCTCGACCTCGGACGCCTCGATCTTGCCCTTCTCGGCGAACTTCTCCAGCGACTTCCGGATGCCGCCGAGCCCTCGGGTGGTGGCCGCGTCGTCCAGGTCGCGCAGCGTCACCTGCCAGCCCGCCTGCGCCGCCACCTGGGCGATGCCGGAGCCCATCAGCCCGGCTCCGACGACCGCGAGTCGACCCGCCATCTGCTTCTCCCTCGCTGCGATTGAGTGCCTGCCTGCACCCTAGTCGGCGAGCCTGAACGACGGCTAAGTCGGTGGTCAGATCTCCAGCGACGGCTCCTCGGGCGCGGTCCCCCGCTCCACCGCCACACCGAGCGCGCGCAGGTCGGCCACGAAGTCCGGGTACCCCCGGTCGACGTGGTGCACGTGCGACACCTCGGTGGGCCCGTCCGCGCAGAGCCCGGCGATGATCAGCCCCGCTCCGGCACGGATGTCGGTGGCCCGTACCGGCGCCCCGGACAGCCGCTCCCGACCCCGGACCACGGCGTGGTGCCCGTCGGTCTTGATGTCCGCGCCGAGCCGCATCATCTCGTTGGCGAACATGAACCGGCCGTCGAAGATGTTCTCCGTGATCAGGGACGCGCCGTCGCTCACCGACGCCAGCCCGATCGCCATCGGCAGCAGGTCGGTGGCGAAACCGGGGTACGGCAGGGTCACCACGTCCACCGCGCGGGGCCGGTCGTCCATGCGTACCCGGAAGCCGTCTCCCCGCGTCTCGACCAGGCCACCGGCCGCGACCACCTTGTCCAGCGCGACCTCCAGGTAGGCCGGGTCCAGCCCGGTCACCGTCACGTCGCCGCGGGTCATCGCGGCGCCGAACGCCCAGGTGCCGGCGACGATCCGGTCCCCCACGGTGGCGTGCCGCACCGGTCGCAGGCCGGCCACGCCGGTGATCCGCAGGGTGGACGTGCCGGCGCCGGAGATCCGCGCGCCCATCTGGTTGAGCATCGTGCAGATGTCGACGATCTCCGGCTCCCGGGCCGCGTTCTCGATCGTCGTGGCGCCCTGGGCCAGCACCGCCGCCATCACCAGGTTCTCGGTCGCGCCCACGCTGGGGAAGTCCAGCACGATGTCGGCCCCGCGCAGCCCGTGCGGGGCCTCGGCGATGACGAAGCCGTGCTCACCGGAGATCTCCGCGCCCATCCGGGTCAGCCCGGAGATGTGCATGTCCAGGCCACGGGAGCCGATCGCGTCGCCGCCCGGGTGGGCCACCCGCACGTAGCCCCGGCGCGCCAGCAGGGGGCCGAGCACGCAGATCGACGCCCGTAGCCGCCGGACCAGGTCGTAGTCGGCCTCCGCGCCCGGCTGCTCGGGTACGTCGATGGTGACCGAGCGGGACCGGGCGACCCCGCCGTGGGCCACCATCGGGTCGACCGGGTCGTCCGCGTCGAACCGGACGTCGCAGCCCAGCCGCCGCAGCACCTCCCCCATGATCGCGATGTCGGTGATCCGCGGGACGTTGGTGATCACACTGCGGCCGGGCGCGAGCAGCGCGGCGGCCATCAGCTTCAACGCCGAGTTCTTGGCGCCGACGACGTGCACGGTGCCCGCCAGTCGGGCCGCACCGCAGACCCGGATGACGTCGACGTCGTTGACCGCCGGGTCACCGGCGTCGCCCGGACCCACCACCGCCGGCCAGCCGGGTGTCGGGTCCGGCCGAGCGGGGATCGTCAGTTCCGGTATCCGTAGGCTGTGCGTCATGGCCGTCCACCTCACGCGCATCTACACCAAGGCCGGCGACGCCGGCATGACCAGGCTGAGCAACAACGAGCAGGTCCCGAAGACCGATCCACGGATCGCCGCGTACGCGGACGTCGACGAGTGCAATGCGGCGATCGGTGTCGCACTCGCCCTGGGCCAGCTCGACGAGGAGCTGCGGGCCGTCCTGGCGTCGGTGCAGAACGACCTGTTCGACGTCGGCGCCGACCTGTCCACCCCGGTCGAGCCGGAGCCGAAGTATCCGCCGCTGCGGGTGACCGAGGAGTACGTCGAGCGCCTGGAGGGCTGGTGCGACGAGTACAACGCGCGCCTGAGCAAGCTGGACTCCTTCATCCTCCCGGGCGGCACCGCCGGGGCGGCGCTGCTGCACGTGGCGCGGACCATCGCCCGACGAGCCGAGCGGGCGGCGTGGGCGTTGGTCAGCCACGATCCGGACCGGACCAGCCCGCTCCCGGCAAAGTATCTCAACCGGCTCTCCGATCTGCTCTTTATCCTGTCAAGAACGGCAAATCCGGCAGGTGACGTGCTATGGGTCCCAGGCGGCAAGCGCTGAGGTCGGGCTCCGCGCGCGACGTGCGGGTATGGGTTCCCGCTCTCGCCGCCATCACGCGTCGCCGAAGCTGACACCTCGATCCAGCCGCGCTGGCTTGATCGACTCGGGTTCCACGAAGTCGGGGCATCAACGCCACCGGGACACCCCGACTTCAAGGAAACTGAGTCGATCAACTCGCCGCGCGACCCCCGAAGGCGAGACTCAGCGAAACCGGTAACGGCAGGTGATCAAAGACCCGGACCGGACCGACGCACCGCGCCGCGGACGGGTTTCCGGGGCAGCCCGCCCGGCGCAGGGATCAAGCCTGACCGCCCGGAGCCGGGTGGGCTGCCCCGGAAACCCCAAAGAGCGACCACAGAAAGGCCGGATCAGGCAGCCGGCCAGTCCTGGGAGGCCAGACGCGGCGAGACCGCCCCCGGAGGGGCGGCCTCGAGCCAGGAAAGGAAACCGGTCACGGTCGACCGCGCCATGGCGATCTCCACCGGTGCATGGTGACTGGTACAGCGGAGGATCACCCAGTCGGCCGGCATGGAGAGCCGTTCCTGCCCTTCGGGCAACCGCCGGCGCTCGACCGCGAGACCCTTGCGGGACAGAACCCGCTTGGGACGGAGCGCGAAGCTGAACATCCGGTACCAGCGCAGTTCGTCACCGGCGAACCGGCCGAAGCCCGGGGACCAGCCACGCCCGTCGAGCACGGTGGTCACCCGGACGCTGAGCCGGATGATGCCACCGCTGCGGGTGACGACGGCCCGCCGGACGAAGAGTACGAGAAGCGCGACGAGGATGACGGCGACGCCGATCCCGATCCCTTCGACGATCTCCATCCCCGGTGTGGCTCAGCGGCTCTGCGCGGAAACCGGGGTAGCGCTCTCGGCCAGCACGGTGACGCCCTGGGCGCTCACCGAGAGGAAGCCGCCGGCCACCTCGTACGCCACCTGCTCGCCACCGGCCAGCTTGATGCGGACCTGGCCGGGCTCGGCGAGCTGGCCGAGCAGCGGCGCGTGACCCGGCAGGACACCGAGCTCGCCCTCGGTGGTCCGGGCGACGACCATTTCGGCCTCGCCGGACCAGACCTTCTCCTCGACGGCGACGAGCTCGACGTGAAGCTGCTGTGCCACGCTGTCTCCTTGCTGCGGCGACGGATTGCCGAAAGTCTAGTCGTGCCGCTGGAGCGCCCCCAACGCGGGTGGCGAGAGCTACGCCACGACTACTTGGTCTTGTTCTGAAATTCCGGGTGCTCGAGCAGGAACGGGTCCAGTTGTTCATTGTGCAGGGCGGTGAAGAAGTCCGAGACGCCTGCCTGGAACTGCTCACCCTTGTAGGCCTTGCCATCGAAGACCGGGCCGCCCGGCAACTTGATCATCTGGATGGTGTTGGGCCGGATGTTCTTCAGGGCGAGCCCGAAGTCGACCACGCTGTTGCCCCGACCGTTGAAGATCAGCGACTGGCCGGCCGCGCGGAGCACCTTGTCCAGCTTGATCGGGTTGGCCACGACGTCGGCGCTGAACGCCTGGCCGACCATCGCCTTGACGAACTGCTGCTGGTGACGCTGCCGGCCGTAGTCGGCGTCCGGGACACCGTTCTTCGGGTAGCGCTGCCGGACGTAGTCCAGGGCCTGCCACCCCTTGAGGTGGTGGTTGCCCTTCTTGTAGATCGCCTGCGGGCCGATGTAGCCCTCACCGCGCGGGTTGCCCGGGCGGGGCTTGCCGTCGGGCTGCTTGTGCTCGGACTTCACGTCCCGTTCGACGTACATGTCGACGCCGCCCATCGCGTCGACGATCTTCTGGAAGCCGGTGAAGTTGATGATCGCGCCCGCGTCGAAGCGCTTGATGCCGGTCACCTTCTGCACGGTGCTGGCCAGCAGCTCGAAGCCGCGCGCCGCGTCCGGGTTGCCCCCCTGCACCCGGCTGCCGAACGACATGGCAGCGTTGATCTTCGTCGTCTCGCCGGGGAAGTTGGCCTTCTTGAAGGCCGGGATGTCGACGTAGAGGTCGCGCGGCAACGAGAAGAGGTAGGCCCGGTCCATCGACGCCGGAACGTGCAGCACCATGATCGAGTCAGCCAGCGGCGCGGCCGTCGGCGTACGCGGGTCGATGCCGACCAGCAGGAGGTTGAGCGGACCCTTGATGTCGCTCTTCTTCTCCTTGGCGCCCGCCGCCTGGTCACCGAAGAGGTCGGCCTTGCCGACGGCGCCCTCGTAGCGGGCCATCAGCACCTCGGTGCCGACGAGTACGCCGCCGCTGAGCATGGTCAGCACCAGACCGAACACGGTGCAGAGCTTTGCCCAGCGGGGCACGCCCCGCCACATGGACGACTTGCGGCCCTTCTTGCCGGCCTTACCCACGCTCATCTCCGTTCGCTACGCCCACGCAGTGGAGACGGGCTCACGTCGTCGAAAGGTTGCACTCGTCCGCGTTCGTGAAAGGTGAACGCGCCGACCGACCGTATCTCGGCTGCCGCCCGAGCGACGACCACCAGTAACGGACCGCGACGATGGTAAGACGCGAAGATGAACAAAAGACTGCCCCGACATTGCCGGGGCAGTCTTTTGCGGTACGGATTCGATGCGGGCTGTCAGCCCTTCATCAGCTCCTCAGCCTTCTTCTCCAGGTCCTCGAGACCGCCGCACATGAAGAACGCCTGCTCGGGGAAGTGATCGTACTCACCCTCGCTGATCTTCCGGAACGCCTCGATGGTCTCCTTGATCGGGACCGTCGAGCCCGGCACGCCGGTGAACTGCTCCGCCGCGTAGGTGTTCTGCGACAGGAAGCGCTCGATCCGCCGGGCCCGGGCCACGGTGATCTTGTCTTCCTCGGAGAGCTCCTCGATACCGAGGATGGCGATGATGTCCTGCAGGTCCTTGTAGCGCTGCAGGATCCGCTTCACCTCGGTGGCGACCTGGAAGTGCTCCTGGCCGACGAACTCCGGGGCGAGAATCCGGGACGAGGAAGCCAGCGGGTCCACGGCCGGGTAGATGCCCTTGTCGGAGATCGACCGCTCCAGGTTGGTGGTCGCGTCCAGGTGGGCGAACGTGGTGGCCGGGGCGGGGTCGGTGTAGTCGTCCGCCGGCACGTAGATCGCCTGCATCGAGGTGATGGCCTGGCCCCGGACGGAGGTGATCCGCTCCTGGAGCTCGCCCATCTCGTCGGCCAGGGTCGGCTGGTAACCCACCGCACTCGGCATACGGCCGAGCAGGGTGGAGACCTCCGAACCGGCCTGGGTGAAGCGGAAGATGTTGTCGATGAAGAGCAGCACCTCCTGCTTCTTCACGTCCCGGAAGTACTCGGCCATGGTCAGCGCGGAGAGCGCCACCCGGAGCCGGGTGCCCGGCGGCTCGTCCATCTGGCCGTAGACCAGGGCGGTCTTGTCGATGACGCCGGACTCGGTCATTTCGGCGATGAGGTCGTTGCCCTCACGGGTGCGCTCACCCACGCCGGCGAAGACCGAGGTACCACCGAAGTTGCGGGCAACACGGGTGATCATCTCCTGGATGAGCACCGTCTTGCCCACGCCCGCGCCGCCGAACAGGCCGATCTTGCCGCCCTTGACGTACGGGGCGAGGAGGTCGATCACCTTGATGCCGGTCTCCAGCATCTCGGTCTTCGGCTCCAGGTCGGCGAAGGCCGGCGCCTTGCGGTGGATGCCCCACCGATCGTCGGCGTCGATGGTCTCGCCCTCGGTGAGGTTGAGGCACTCGCCGATCGCGTTGAACACGTGGCCCTTGACCGCGTCGCCCACCGGAACGGTGATCGGCGAGCCGGAGTCACGAACCTCCGCGCCGCGGACCAGGCCGTCGGTCGGCTGCATCGAGATGGCGCGGACCAGGTTGTCACCCAGGTGCTGGGCGACCTCCAGGGTCAGCGTCTTCTCACCGCCGGACAGGCTCACGTCCACGTTGAGGGCGTTGAACAGGGCCGGCATGGCGTCGCGCGGGAACTCGGCGTCGACGACCGGGCCGATGACCCGGACCACGCGACCCGTGGCCGTCTTGGTCTCTACTGGGGCAGTCATCACACTTCACTTCCCGACGCGGCCAGCGCGTTCGCGCCGCCGACGATCTCGCTGATCTCCTGGGTGATCCCGGCCTGGCGGGCCGAGTTCATCTCACGCGTGTACTTCTCGATCATCTCTTCGGCGTTGTCGGTGGCGCTCTTCATCGCCCGCCGCCGCGCCGCCGACTCGCTCGCCGCCGACTCGATCAACGCCGCGTAGATCCGCGTGTTGATGTACCGCGGCAGGAGCGCGTCGAGCAGCGCCTCCGCCTCCGGCTCGAACTCGTACGCCGGCAGTAGCCCCTCGGAGCGCGGCCGGTCCTCCACCTGCATCGGGCCGACGATCTTGGTGACCGGCGTCTGCGTCATCAGCGAGTGGAACTCGGTGTAGACGATGTGCAGTTCGTCGACGCCGAGCACCCCGTCCGCACCGGGACCGCCGTCGACGTCGTCCGCGCCGGCGGTGAACGCCTTGATCAGCGTCTCACCCACCGTGCGGGCGTCCTCGAACGACGGCTGCTCGCTGAAGCCCGTCCAGTTCGCCTCGATCGGCCGGTTGCGGAACCGGTAGAACCCGACGCCCTTACGCCCGATGACGTAGAGCACCGGCTCCTTGCCGTCCGCCTTGAGCCGCGCGATAAGCGACTCGGCCATCCTGATCGCGTTGGAGCTGTAACCGCCGGCCAGGCCACGGTCGCTGGTGACCAACAGGACGCCCGCCCGCCGCACCCGCTCGCGCGGGGTGAGCAGCGGGTGGTCGATCCGCGCGTTGGACGCCAGCGCCGTGAGCACGCCGGTGATGGCCTGGGCGTACGGCAGGGACGCCTCCACCCGGGCCTGGGCCTTGGCGATCCGGCTCGTCGCCACGAGCTCCATCGCCTTGGTGATCTTCTTCATCGACTTCGCCGAGCGGATCCGTTGACGAAGAACGCGAACCTGGGCCGCCATCGGATCAGCTCTCGGCCGGGCGGTCGGTCGCGCCGTCGCGGAAGCGGGTCACCGTCTCGCGGTTCTGCTCGCCCTCGAGCGGGGCGGCCGGCGCGTCGTTGATCGTGCGCTCGTCCTCCTTGCCGAGGAAGACCTGCTTGAACTCGCCGATCGCGGTGTCCAGCGTGTTGATGATGTCATCGCCCCACTGGTTGTCGGCGATCGCCGCGAGGACACCCTCGTGCTTGTGCCGCAGGTACTGCAGGAACTCCGCCTCGAAGCGCCGGATCTCGCCGACCGGAACGTCGTCCAGCTTGCCCTCGGTGCCGGCCCAGACGGAGACGACCTCCTCCTGCACCGGGTACGGCGAGTAGTTCGGCTGCTTGAGCAGCTCGACCAGCCGGACACCGCGATCCAGCTGCGCCCGCGAGGCCTTGTCCAGGTCGGAGGCGAAGGCGGCGAACGCCTCCAGCTCGCGGTACTGGGCCAGGTTCAGCCGCAGCGAACCGGCGACCTTGCGCATCGGCTTCACCTGCGCCGCGCCACCCACCCGGGAGACCGAGGTACCGACGTTGATCGCCGGACGGACGCCCTGGTTGAACAGGTCGGTCTCCAGGAAGATCTGGCCGTCGGTGATCGAGATGACGTTGGTCGGGATGAAGGCCGAGATGTCGTTGGCCTTCGTCTCGATGATCGGCAGACCGGTCATCGAGCCGCCACCCAGCTCGTCGGAGAGCTTCGCGCAGCGCTCCAGCAGGCGGGAGTGCAGGTAGAAGACGTCACCCGGGTACGCCTCACGGCCCGGCGGGCGACGCAGCAGCAGCGACACGGCCCGGTACGCCTCGGCCTGCTTGCTCAGGTCGTCGAAGACGATCAGGACGTGCTTGCCGCCGTACATCCAGTGCTGCCCGATGGACGAGCCGGTGTACGGGGCCAGGTACTTGAAGCCGGCCGGGTCGGACGCCGGCGAGGCGACGATGGTCGTGTACTCCATCGCGCCCGCCTCCTCCAGCTGCCCCTTGATCGAGGCGATGGTGGAGGCCTTCTGGCCGATGGCGACGTAGATGCAGCGGACCTGCTTCTTCGGGTCGCCGCTGCGCCAGTTCTCCCGCTGGTTGAGGATGGCGTCCAGCGCGACGGTGGTCTTGCCGGTCTTGCGGTCACCGATGATCAGCTGACGCTGGCCGCGGCCGATCGGGGTCATCGCGTCGATGGCCTTGATGCCGGTCTGCAGCGGCTCGAACACCGACTGCCGGGCCATCACGTTCGGAGCCTGCAGCTCCAACTCGCGGTAGCCCTCGTCGGCGATGTCGCCGAGCCCGTCGATCGGCTGGCCGAGCGCGTTGACCACGCGGCCGAGGAACGCGTCGCCGACCGGAACCGAGAGCACCCGGTCGGTGCGCTTGACGCGCTGCCCCTCCTCCAGGTTGGCGGAGTCACCCAGGACGACGACGCCGATGTCCCGGACGTCGAGGTTCAGCGCCACGCCGAGCGTGCCGTCCTCGAACTCCAGGAGCTCGTTGGTCTTGGTCGAGGGCAGGCCCTCGACGTGGGCGATACCGTCACCGGTGTCGGAGACGGTGCCGACCTCCTCGCGGGAGACGTCGGACGAGTAGGAGGAGACGTAGCGCTCCAGCGCGCCGCGGATCTCCTCCGTCGAGATGGTCAGCTCGGCCATCCTCTGCTTCCTTAAAATTCAGGGGCCCGGGATACCTAGTACCAACCGGTCCGAATGGCGTCTGTCAATCCGGGCGCTGCGGCGGCGGAGCCGCCCCGATGGTGGGGCGGCGGAACCACCGCATTACTGGCGGCGAAGCCGTTCAGCGCTTCGCGAGCGCGTTGCGGGTCTCGTTGAGGCGGCGCAGGATGGTGCCGTCGTACAGATCGGAACCGACCCGGACACTCACACCACCGAGAACGGCGGGGTCGACCGTCTGCTTGACGGAGACCTCTCGACCGTATATCGCGGCGAGGCTCGCACCCAGTCGACGCTCGTCCTCGTCACTCAACGGGGCCGCGACGGTCACGTACGCCACCTGCCGGTCACGCCGGTCGGCGGCCAACTCGACCAGCCGGGTGAGCGCTCCGCCGAAGGAACGTCCGCCGAATCCGGCGAGCGCCGCCTCGACGAGGCCGACGGTGACCGGCCGGGCCTTGCCGGCCAGCAGCTCGCGGGCCAGGGTGGCCCGCTGCTCGACCGGGGCGACCGGGTCGGCGAGCGCGTTGCTCAGCGCCGGCTGACCGGACACGACCTGACCGAAGCGGAACAGCTCGTCCTCCACCTCGCCCAGCTCACCGGCGGAGTCGGCGCTGGCCAGCAGCGCCTCCACGCCGAGGCGCTCGGTGCCGTCGAGCAACTCCGACGGTGCCGACCACCGGCCGGAGACCAGCGTGACGAGCAGGTCGAGCGCGTCCGCGCCGATCCGCCCACCCAGCATGTCGCCGAGCAGCGCGCCGCGGTCCTCGCCGGACCGGGCCGGGTCGGAGAGCGCCCGACGCAGCCGCGGCTCACGCCGCAGCAGGGTCGCCACGGAGAGGATGGCGTCGGCGGTGGCGGCCACCGCCGACGGCTCCGCGCCGCGGACGTACGCGTCGAGGCGCTCGGCCGCGACCTTGTACGACTCCCGGCTGGCGGCCTGCATCAGCGGGCCCCCGTGCTCTCGAGACCGCTCAGGAACCGGTCGACGGTGCCCTTGCGCCGCGCCTCGTCGGCCAGCGACTCGCCGACGATCTTGCTGGCCAGGTCCACCGCGATGGTGCCGACCTCCGCGCGCAGCTCGCGCACGATGGTGGCCCGCTCGGCGGCGAGCGCGTCCTTGCCGGCCTGGATGACCCGGTCGGACTCCTCGCGCGCCTTGGCGAGGATGTCCTGCCGGATGCCCTCCGCGTCGGCCCGCGCGTCGTCACGGATCTTCGCGGCGTCGGTCCGCGCCTCGGCGAGCTGGGCGCGGTACTGCTCGAGCAGCTGGTTCGCCTCGGCCTGAGCGGCCTCGGCGCGCTTGATGCCGCCCTCGATCGCGTCGACACGCGCCTGGAACGTCTGCTCCATCCGCGGGAAGACGAACTTCATCAGCACGAAGCAGAGCACGGCGAAGGCGACCGTGCCGACCACGATCTCCTGCCAGATCGGAATGATCGGGTTGTGGTCTGACTCACCACCCTCGGCGGCGAGGAGGAACAACATGGGTGACCTCCCGGTCGGAAGGGGCGGGATCAGCCGGCCCAGATGAAGCCGAAGGCGATGCCGAACAGGGCGAGCGCCTCGATGACGGCGAAGCCGATCCAGACGTACGGCAGGGTCATGCGCGACGACTCGGGCTGCCGGGCGGTCGACTGGATGTAGGCGGCGAAGACCAGGCCAACGCCGATGCCCGGGCCGATGGCCGCGAGACCGTAGCCGATGGCGGCGGTGCTGCCCTCTACCGCGGCGACGTAATCCATTAGTGGTTCCTCCTGGTTATCACGCGTGACTCTCACGCGGGACGACAACGGTTGGTGCGTGGATCAGTGCTCTTCGGCGAGAGCGCCCTGGATGTAGCTGGCGCTCAGGACCGTGAAGACGTAGGCCTGCAGGACGATGACCAGCGCCTCGAGGAGGGTCAGCGCCACGGTCATCACCCAGGAGACCACCGAGACCGGCGCCAACCAGGCGTTGGCGTTGAGCATCGCGAAGCCGCCGAGCGTGAAGACCAGCAGGAGCATGTGGCCGGCGAACATGTTCGCGAAGAGACGAACGGCCAGCGAGAACGGCCGGATGATGAAGGTCGAGAACGCCTCGATCGGAATCAGCAGCGGCAGGATGTACCAGGGTGCCGGCGGGATCAGGGCGTGCTTGAAGTACTTGCCGAAGCCGTGGTGCCGGATGCCGATGTAGTTGAACAGCACGTAGCTGATCACGGCGAGGATCGCCGGGAAGGCGATGTGCGAGTTCGGCGAGATCTGGAAGAACGGGATGATCGCGAACGCGTTGGTCAGCAGCACGAAGCAGAACAGCGTCGTGAAGTAGGGGGCGAACCGCACGCCCTGGTGCCCGATCATGTCGACCGAGATGTTGTTCCGCACGAAACCGTAGATCGACTCGGCGAACCACTGCTTCTTGGTCGGCACCAACTGAGGGTTCCGGTAGGTCGCCAGGAAGAAGATGATCAGGACGCCGACCGCGATCCAGACCATCAACGTGAACTTGGTGAACCACGGAGCGTTCTCCGCGCCCCAGGGCACGATCGCGGGCAGGTAGAAGTCCTCCACACTGGGTGGGAATGCCGCCTGGCCCGCTGCCAGGACGTTCGCCTGTCCGAACACCGCGTCCCTTCCTAAGTAGGCGTGCCGAGTCGGCGGATGACCAGGATGACGCCCCCAGCCATGCCGAGCACGAAGCCGATCCCGGTGGCGACGCCACCGGTGTCGAGCCACTGGTCGACCAGCCAGCCGATGAAACCCCACACGAGCATGCCTCCGATGAGGTAGCTGAGCGCGGTCCAACCCTGACCGGCGCCGGACGGATAGTCGTCCGGTGGACCGGCGGGACGGGGGTTTTGGTCATCAGCCATGACGGGGCGAACGATATCAGCCGGGAAGACGAGGCTGTGCCTCACCCCCCGCACAACCGTCGTTGTGTGGGCTTCTCGTGGGCGCCGTCGTCTGTGGGCACGCTACTCCCCTTCCGCCCGTCGGAAAATGACCGGAGGCCGACACATTGCCGCGCGTCCGATAGGTGGGACACCCGTGTCGACGACCAGGTCAGCCGGAGCGGCGGGCGTGCACCGTGGTCAGCCACCAGAGGTGCGCCGCCGTCCACACTGCCACCCCGGCGACGATGCCGAGGCAGAGCGGAACCAACCCCGCCCAACCGGTCGACGCCACGGCCACCAGGACGACACCCAACAGGGTGAACTTCAGCACGTACAGCCCCAGACCGAGCGGCAGCAGCAACTGCGGGTTGACCTTGTCGGCCCGCGCCAGCACCACGGTCGTGAGGGTGTAGCTGAAGACCGTCACAGCCACGCCGGCCGCCGCGCCGAGCGCGGCCGTCGCGCCGCCGGTCACCCCGCCCACCACGGCCGCGACCACGGCCAGCGCCGCCGACGCCGCCAGCAGCACCGGCAGGTGCCGCAACCGCCACCGTCCGTCGGCGGCGGGCTCGACCACCCCGGGCTCAGCCACGGGGGTACGCCGGGAAAGCCGCCGCCAGCTCGGCTACCTCGGCGCCGATCGCGCTCAGCGCGTCGGCGCCACCCGGTTCACCCGGGTTCGTCCGGACCGCGCGGGCGATCAGGGCGGCCACCTGGCGCAGCTCACCCTCGCGCATGCCCTGGGTGGTGACGCTCGGCGTGCCCACCCGGATACCCGAGGCCACCAGCGGCGGCTGCGGGTCGTACGGGATGGCGTTCTTGTTGAGCGTGATCGAGGCGGCGTCGCAGCGGGCCTCGGCCTCCGCGCCGGTCACCCCCAGCTCGCGCAGGTCGATCAGGGCGAGGTGGGTGTCGGTGCCACCGGAGACCGGGCGCATGCCCTCGTCGGCCAGCCCGGCGGCGAGCGCCTGCGCGTTGCGGACCACCTGGGCGGCGTACGTCTGGAACTCGGGCTGGGCCGCCTCGCGCAGCGCGACCGCCTTCGCCGCGACGGCGTGCATCAGCGGGCCGCCCTGGGTGAACGGGAAGACCGCCTTGTCGATCCGCTGGGCCAGCGACTCCCGGCAGAGGATCATGCCGCCGCGCGGACCGCGCAGCACCTTGTGGGTGGTGGCGCAGACGACGTCGGCGTACGGCACCGGGGACGGGATGGCCCGGCCGGCCACCAGGCCGATGAAGTGCGCGGCGTCCACCATCAGGTACGCGCCGACCTCGTCGGCGATCTCCCGGAACCGCTTGAAGTCGATCAGCCGGGGGTACGCGGTGGCCCCACAGATGATCAGCTTGGGCCGGTGCGCCCGGGCCAGGTCGCGTACCTCGTCGTAGTCGATCAGCTCGGTGTCCGGCCGGACCGGGTAGCCCACCGGGTGGAACCACTTGCCGGAGAAGTTCACCCGGCTGCCGTGGGTGAGGTGCCCGCCGTGCGGCAGGTCCATCGCCAGCACCGTGTCGCCCGGCTGCACCAACGCGGCGTACGCGGCCAGGTTGGCGCTCGCCCCGGAGTGCGGCTGGAGGTTGGCGTGCTCGGCCCCGAACAGCTCCTTGGCCCGGGCGATGCCGATCTCCTCGGCCCGGTCCACCTCGGCGCAGCCGCCGTAGTAGCGCCGCCCCGGGTAGCCCTCGGCGTACTTGTTGGTCAACGTCGAGCCGAGCGCGGCCAGCACCGCCGGCGAGGTCAGGTTCTCGCTGGCGATCAGTTGCAGGCCACCCCGCAACCGGTCCAGCTCGCCGAGGACCACCCCGGCGATCTCCGGATCGGTGGCCCTGAGCTGGGCGAAATCCGGCCCCCAGAAGGTGCTCGTCTCGGTCTCCACAGCGAACGAGTCTAGGGGGCCGCACACTGGGAGCCGTGAGATGCCTCGTCACCGGTGCCACCGGATACATCGGCGGGCGGCTGACGCCGCTGCTGCTCGCCGACGGGCACACCGTGCGCTGCCTGGCCCGCAAGGCCGTCCGCCTGCGCGACGTGCCGTGGGCGGCGGCGGCCGAGATCGTCGAGGGCGACCTGAGCCGGCCGGAGACGCTGCCCGCCGCGTTCGCCGACGTCGACGTCGCGTACTTCCTGGTGCACTCGCTCGGCCGGGCGGACTTCGAGGCGGCCGACCGGACGGCGGCCACGAACTTCGCGGCGGCGGCCCGCGCGGCCGGCGTACGCCGGATCGTCTACCTCGGTGGTCCGGAGCCGGCGGCCGACGCCGAGGTCCCGTCGCCGCACCTGCGGTCCCGGGCCGAGGTGGGCCGGATCCTGCTGGCCAGCGGCGTACCCACGGCGGTGCTGCGCGCCGCGGTGATCATCGGCTCCGGTTCGGCGTCGTTCGAGATGCTGCGCTACCTGACCGAGCGGCTGCCCGCCATGGTCACGCCGCGGTGGGTTCGTAACCGGATCCAACCGATCGCGGTCCGCGACGTGCTGCGCTACCTGGCCGGCTGCGCCAGCCTGCCGCCCGACGTCAACCGCGGTTTCGACATCGGCGGACCGGACGTGCTGACCTTCCGCGACATGATGCAGCGCTACGCCCGGGTGGCCGGGTTGCGGCGGCGGGTCATCGTGCCGGTCCGGCCGCTCACGCCGTCGCTCTCGTCGCACTGGGTCGGCCTCATCACCCCGGTGCCGAACAAGATCGCCCGGCCGCTGGTGGAGAGCCTGATCCACGAGGCGGTGGCCCACGAACACGACATCGCCCGGTACGTGCCCGATCCGCCGGGCGGCCTCACCGGCTTCGACGAGGCGGTGCGGTTGGCGCTGGTCAAGGTGCGCGACGCCCAGGTGGAGACGCGCTGGTCCACCGCGAGCGGCCCGGACGCGCCCGCCGAGCCGCTGCCCAGCGACCCGGACTGGTCCGGCGGCACGGTCTACACCGACGTACGCGAACGGACGGTGCACGCCTCACCGGCAGCGCTCTGGCGGGTCATCGAGGGTGTCGGCGGCGAGCACGGCTGGTACTCGTTCCCCCTCGCCTGGTCGGTACGCGGCTGGCTGGACCGACTGGTCGGCGGGGTGGGGCTGCGCCGGGGCCGACGCGACCCGCACCGCCTCCAGGTCGGCGAGGCGCTGGACTTCTGGCGGGTCGAGGAGATCGTTCCGGGTGAGCTGCTGCGGCTGCGCGCCGAGATGCGACTGCCCGGCCGCGCCTGGCTGGAGATGCGGGCGCTGCCGGCCGACGACGGCCACAGCCGCTACCAGCAACGCGCCGTCTTCCTCCCCCGCGGCCTCGCCGGCCACGCCTACTGGGGCTCGGTGACCCCGTTCCACGCCGTGATCTTCGGCGGCATGGCCCGCAACATAGCCCGCAATGCCGAACAAACCCCCTAATCCCCCCGCCCACGCCCCTTCCCCACGCCCACGCCCACGCCCACGCCCACGCCCACGCCCACGCCCACGCCCACGCCCACGCCCACGCCGATCTTGCAGTTTGTGTTGCCGATTTGCCGCTCTTTGTGCCCTACGTCCCCACAGAAAGTGCAAGATCGGCGCGACGGCGGCGGGCGCGGGCGGGGCGGCGGGCGCGGGCGCGGGCGCGGGCGCGGGCGGGTTAGTTTGTGGTGCGGGCGCCGGTCACCTGGAAGGCGGCGCGTTCGCTGGGGGGGACGAAGTCGCGGACCGGCTGGTCGCGTAGGGCCACGCCGAGCACTTGGCCCACCGCGGTCACCATCCGGGCCTGCACGGCCTGACCGACCGCGTCGCGCGGATCGTCGGGGTTGGCCGCCATCGAGGCGACCACCAGCTGCGGGGTGAAGGCCACCACCGTCTCCGTCTCGTACCGCTCGGAACTGCCGGTCTTGCCCGCCACCGGACGGCCCAGCCGGGCTCGCAGGTCAGGGGCCGTGGCGCCGTCGCACCGCCCGTACATCGACTGGTCGCCCACCGGACAGCGGGCCGCGTCGGCCGCCGCGCGGGCCACATCGGTGTCGAGCACCTGCCGGCAGTCCGGCTTGGCGGCATCCACCGGACGACCGGTCGAGTCGTTGATCGAGACCACCGGCAGCGGGGCACACCACGTTCCCTCGGCGGCCACGGTGGCGTACGCCCCGGCCAGGTCCAGCGGGGTCGTCGCGGCGACCCCCAGGGTGAACGGGCCCCAGTCCTTCGCACCGTAGCGGGCCAGCCGCTCGTCCGAGTCGGCGCGCAGCACGATGCCCAGCCGCTCGGCCATCTCCACCACCCGGTCGGCGCCGACCCGCTCGGTGAGCCAGGCGAAGTAGGTGTTCACCGACCGGCCGAACCCGGTCCACATGGTGCGAGGGCCGTCCATCGACGACGGGCTGGCGTTCGCCGGGCACCAGCGACCGTCACAGCTACCCGCGCCGGTCGCCGGGAAGCGGGTGAGCAGTTGCGTGGGCGCGGTGAACTCGGTCGACAGCGGCATGCCGGATTCCAGCGCGGCCAACATGGTGAAGAGCTTGAACGTCGAACCGGCCTGGTACCCGTCGATGGCCCCACCACCGGCCACCAACTGGTTGACCGTGTTCGGGTAGTTCTTCTGCCCGACCGGGTTCTCCTTGACGCTGTAGTTGCGGTTCACCGACATCGCCAGCACCCGGCCGGTGCCCGGCTGGACTACGGCGGTGGGTACCGCCCGCGCCTCGGTGGGCCGGTAGATGCGCAGGATCTGCTCGGTGGTGGCCTGCTGCACGGCCGGGTCCAGCGACGAGACGATGGAGAAGCCGCCCCGACGCAGGGTGCGCTGCCGCTCGTCGGCGCTCGACCCGAACGCCGACTGGCTGCTCCACCAGCGGGTGAACCAGTCGCAGAAGAAACCCCAGTCCTGGTGCCCGTCGGGCACGCCCGTGCAGTCGTTCGGCGTCTCGCTGGGCCGCAACTGCAACGGCTCGGCCCGCGCCGCCGCCGCCGCGTCGGCGGGGACCTGGCCCGTCTCGACCAGGCGTTCCAGCACGTACGTCCGCCGGCGCAGGGCGCTGTCGGCGTCCCCGTTGATCGGGTCGTCGCTGTCCGGCGACCGGACCAGACCGGCCAACAGCGCGGCCTGGGACAGGGTCAACTCCGCCGGCGAGACGGAGAAGTAACGCTTGCTGGCCGCCGCGATCCCGTACGCCCCGGCGCCGAAGTAGGCGATGTTGAGGTACCGGGTGAGGATGTCCTCCTTGCTGAGCTCCCGCTCCAACGCCAGCGCGTACCGCATCTCCTGGAGCTTGCGGGCGGTGGTGACCTCGGTGGCCGCCTGGCGCTGCCGCTCGGTGAGCCGGGGATCGCTGCTGAGCACGTTGCGGACGTACTGCATGGTCAGGGTGGAGGCGCCCTGCCGGGTCCGGCCGTCGCGCTTGTTCACCGTGAGGGCACGCACCACGCCGCGCAGGTCGACCCCGCTGTGCTGGTAGAACCGGACGTCCTCGGCGGCCACGATGGCCTGGCGCATCACCGGGGCGACCTCGCGCAGCGGCACGTCCACCCGGTCCTCCTGGTAGAAGGACGTGATCAGGGTGGTGCCGTCGTTGGCGTAGAGGTTGGAGCGCTGCGCGGTGGGCGGCGTCCGGAGCGTGTTGGGCAGCTCCGAGTACGGCGTGGAGAGGGCGCTGAAGCCGATCCCGAAGACCAGGGCGGCGGGTAGGGCGGCCCCGGCCAGCACCAGTCCGGCCAGCACGCCGGCGATCACCACGGTCAGCAGTTTGTCGAGTCGGGCCCGGATCATCAGCTCTCCCCGCAGGAGCCGGTCACACTAGGACCCGTTCAGAATGACCCGGAACACCCCTTTCGCCCCTGGTTTTCCCCAAACCCGGAGGAAACTCGCACGGCGCTCAGGGCAACAGCGCGGCGGCCAGCGGGTGGACCGTCTCCTCGATCTCGTCCGCGACCCGGGTGAAGCACTGGTCGCCGCGCCCCCACGGATCGTCGAGATCGTCGGTGGGCAGCGGCGAGGCGCCCAGCCGGTGGTCGTGCGCCGCCGCCACCAGGGCCACGCCCCGCGCGTACACCGCCTCCGGGGTCGCCTCGGCCGCCGGCAGCGCGGACACGTCCACCGCGCCCAGCAGCCGACCGAACTCGCCCAGCACGAAGGTGCGGGCCGCCGCGTCCGGGCGCAGCGCCACCACGTACTCCTGCTGGTCGGCGGTGGCCGTCAGAACCAGGTCCGCCGCGTCGATGTGGTCCGAGCGCAGTTTGCGCGCCGCGAACCCGTCGACGTCGCCGCCACGGTCGATGACCTGCCGGGCCGCCGGCGGGTTCATCTCCTCGCCGGCGTGCCAGCCCCCGGTGCCGGCGCTGTGGCTGTACAGCAGCCCCTCGGCGCCGGCCGGGTCCTGCGCACGCCGCGTCAACCGCTCCCGCACCGCGAGGGCGAGCAGCCGCTCGGCCATCGGGGAGCGGCAGATGTTGCCCATGCAGACGTGCAGGACGGTGAACGGGGGCACTCAGGCCCCCTGGAGGTCGAGGAGGTCCGGTACGACGTCGCGCAGCTTCTCCAACGGGATCGCGCCGGCCCGCAGCAACTGCGGCACCTCGCCGGTCAGGTCCACGATCGTGCTCGGCACCGGATCGGGACAGGGCCCGGCCTCCAGGTAGGCGCGCACCGAGTAGCTGAGCTGGTCGCGCGCCTCCTCGGCGGTCACCGCAGCCGGCTGGCCCGTCTTGTTGGCCGAGGAGACCGCCATCGGGCCCGTCTCACGCAGCACCTCCAGCGCCACCGGGTGCAGCGGCATGCGTACCGCCACGGTGCCGGTCTTGTCGCCCAGGTCCCACTGCAGGCTCGGCGAGTGCTCGACCACGATGGTCAGCGCACCCGGCCAGAACGCCTCCACCAGGTCCCGCGCCGCCGAGGGCAGCGAGAAGACCAGGCCGTCCAGGGTGTGCCGCGAACCGATCAGGACCGGCGGCGGCATCTGCCGGCCCCGGCCCTTCGCGTCCAGCAGCGCCTTGACCGCGTACGGCGTGAACGCGTCCGCGCCGATCCCGTAGACGGTGTCCGTCGGAAGGACGACCAGCTCGCCGTTCTTGACCGCCTCGATGGCCGCAGCGATGCCGCGGTCCCGATCGGCGGGCGATCGGCAGTCGTAGAGCATCACGAGGAGTCAGTCTGCCACGCCGGCCCGGACGCGGTGTGCTGGCCGTCCGCCCGTCGGGACGCGGTGGCGTAGCGGGGCCGACCGGTGAGGTCCGGATGCGCCACGACGGCGTCGAAGCGGCCGTCGAGGGCGAACAACTCCGGCACCGCCTCGCCGTGCGTGTCGTCGTGCTCGACCCCGATCACGCCGCCGGGTCGCAGCAGCGCCGCTGCCCGGTCGATCACCGGCCGGATCACCGCCAGACCGTCGAGGCCCCCGAAGACCGCCTCCGCCGGATCGTGCGCGGCCACCTCCGGCGGCACCACCACGTCCACCGGAACGTACGGCGGGTTGCAGAGCAGCACGTCCACCCGACCCACCAGGTCGGCGAGCAGGTCGGGCGCGGTCACGTCGGCCTCGACCACCTCGATCGGCCGGTCCCCCGCCGCCGCCCGCTCGGCCGCGTTGCGGCGCAGCCACGCCAGCGCCGCCGGGGACCGCTCCACCGCGACCACCCGCGCCCCGGGCAACTCCTGCGCCACCGCCAGGGCGATCGCGCCGGTGCCGCTGCACAGGTCCACCACCAGCGGCTCGGATCTGCCCCGGCCCTGCTCGACACCCCAACCGGCCAGCAGCTCCGTCTCCGGGCGGGGTACGAAGACGCCCGGGCCGACCGCCAGCTCCAGGTGCCGGAAAGCCGCCCGACCGGTCAGGTGCTGCAACGGCTCCCGGCCGGCGCGCCGAGCGACCAGCTCGTCGAGCCGGGCCAGTTGGGCGTCGTCCAGGTCGTCGGCCAGGACCAGCCTCCCCCGGGGCACGTCCAGCACGTACGCCACCAGCAGCTCGGCCTCCACCCGCGCCGGGCCCACGCCGGCCGCGGCGAGCACGCGGGCCGCCCGGGCCACCGCGGCGGACGGACGGGTACGGCCTGTCCCTTCGGGGGGGTGTTGCGGCAGAGTGGTCACACGATAATCATGAGGCGTCGCGGGGCGATGCCATGAACGGGTGCGTCGAGGCGCACACGACAGGAGGTTGTGGGTGGGCTGGCTCGACCGGGTCCATGACCAGGTTGACACTCTCTCGCACGCCCGCGCTTTGCAGGAAGCAAGTCGCTCCGCGGAGTCGTACACCCTGCTGGAACGTGTGATCCGCACCACGTCGGACCCGGCGGCCCGCGCGGACGCCATGGTCCAGCGGCTCTCCGCGTTGATCAATCTCGGTCGGACGGCGGAGTTCACCCGGGCCATCGAGGAGGCGTCGGCGGCCGTCCGGGACCTCGCCGAGCCCTACCTGCACGGGCACCTCAACGCGCTGGCCGCGCTCGCCGCCCACCACCAGGGCGCGCTGGACCGGTGCGTCACCCACCTCGTCAAGGCGGCCCGGGCGCTGAACGCCGTGGAGGACCCGGACCGGGACACCGCCTGGGGCTGGCACGACCTGGCGATGGCCTACAGCTACCTCAGCTTCCACGGGTACGCGCTGGGCGCGATCGAACGCGCACGGCAGCTCGGGTTGACCGCCGGCATCCCGGAGGAGACGTTCGCCGCCCCGGGCATCCGGCTCCGCAACGCCGTGGCGCTGGACCACAACGGCGACAGCGACGGGTGCCTGCGCGTGCTCCGGGACGTGGCGGCCGACCTGGCCCAGTTCGTCCAGAGCGGGCGGGCCGGCCGGCTACGGCCCAGCAGCCTCGCCGCGTACGGGTACTCGGCGGCCCGGCAGGCGGCGCTCGGCGACACCCTGGAACCGAACGGCGACGCCGTACCGTCCCGGCTGCTCACCCACGGCGGCGACAGCGCCCGCGCCCGGGACCTGCGGCAACTCGGCATGGTCTGCCTGGCCGTGGCGGACGGTCGGCCCATCGAGGCGGTCGCCCGGCTGGACACCATCCGGGTGTCCACCGAGACGCTCGGGGCGGCCGAGCCGGCCCGGCTGCGCAGCATCGCGCTCGCCCGCGCCGGTGACCATCCCGCCGCCCACCGGGCGGACCGGCTGGCGTTCCGGCTCGCCGCCCAGCGCAACGACCGGCTGCGCGACGTCTACATCGACGGCATCGCCGCCCGGATCGACCACGAGGAGATGCGCCGGGAGGCGGCACGGTACGAGGGCGAGGCGTTGACCGACCCGCTCACCGGACTGCCCAACCGGCGTCGTCTGGAGCGGTACATCACCGCCGTCGTCACCCGGGGCGAGCGGGTCGTCATCGGCGTCTGCGACCTGGACGGCTTCAAGGCGGTCAACACCCGGCACGGCCACCACTCCGGTGACCTGGTGCTGCAACGCATCGCCGGAGTGATCAACCGGGTGATGCGCCGGGGCGACTTCGTGGCCCGCTACGGCGGCGACGAGTTCGTGGTGGTGCTCCCGGACACCGGCATGGCCGAGGCCGCCGAGGTGGCCCGCCGGATCGAGACCGCGGTACGCAACGAGGACTGGGAGTCGCTGGTGCCGGGCACCCCGGTCGGGGTGAGCATCGGCTTCGCCGAGGTCTCCGGCGGTAGCGGGTTGCGCGACGCGCTCAGCGTCGCCTTCGAGCAGGCCGACCGGGAGATGCTGCGCGCCAAGACCCGCCCCCGCGCCAGCTGACCCCCAGCGGGGTCAGCGGCGGGTCAGTTCGGTGTCGCCGGCCAGGCGGGCGGCGCGGTCGGCCTCGGCCAGGGCGTCCAGGACACCGTCCAGGTCACCGGCGAGCGCCAGGTCCAGGTTGTACGCCGTGTAGCCGATCCGGTGATCGGTGATCCGGTTCTGCGGGAAGTTGTAGGTGCGGATGCGCTCCGAGCGGTCCACGGTGCGTACCTGCGCCTTGCGGGCGTCCGAGGCGGCGGCGTCGGCCTGCTCCTGGGCGGCGGCGAGCAGCCGGGCCCGCAGGATCCGCATCGCCTGCTCCCGGTTCTGCAACTGGGACTTCTCGTTCTGGCAGGACACCACGATGCCGGTCGGTACGTGCGTGATCCGGACCGCCGAGTCGGTGGTGTTCACCGACTGGCCACCCGGGCCGGACGAGCGGAACACGTCGATGCGCAGGTCGTTCTGGTCGATGGTGACGTCGACGTCCTCGGCCTCCGGCAGCACCAGCACCCCGGCGGCGCTGGTGTGGATGCGGCCCTGCGACTCGGTCACCGGGACGCGCTGCACCCGGTGCACGCCGCCCTCCCACTTGAGCCGCGACCAGACACCGTTGCCGCCGTCCGGCACGCCCTTGGTCTTGATCGACAGCGAGACGTCCTTGACCCCACCGAGGTCGGAATCCTGCGCGTCGATCACCTCGGTGACCCAGCCGTGCCGCTCGGCGTACCGGGTGTACATCCGCAGCAGGTCGCCGGCGAACAGTGCCGACTCCTCACCGCCCTCGCCGGCCTTGATCTCGACGATCACGTCCTTGGCGTCGTGCGGGTCACGCGGGATGAGCAGCTCGGCGAGGCGTTCCTCCAGGGCCGGCAGGGACGCCGCGATGGCGTCCGCCTCGGCGGCGAACGACGGGTCCTCGTCGGCCAGCTCGCGGGCGGCGGCCAGGTCGGCACGCGCCTGCTCCAGCTCACCGGCGGCCTTGTGCAGCGGCACCAGCTCGGCGTACCGGCGACCCACCCGACGCGCGGTGCCCTGGTCGGCGTGGATGGCCGGATCGGCCAGCCGCTTCTCCAGCTCCGCGTACTCGTCGAGGAGTCCGGCCAGACGCTCGCTGCTCATGCTGCGGATGCTCCTTCGACGATGCGGCACCGGGAGGGCCGGAGGTGTTGCCGGGCGAAACGCGGACGGCGCCCGCGTCCGGTGAAAAACCGGACACGGGCGCCGAACGAGGAGTTACTTGGCCTTCTTGGCCTGAACCTTGGCGTACTTCTGCTGGAACTTCGCGACCCGACCGGCGGTGTCGAGAACGCGCTGCTTACCGGTGTAGAACGGGTGGCAGGCGCTGCAGGTCTCGACGTGGATCGCGCCGCCCTTGGCGGTGCTGCGGGTCGTGAACGTGTTACCGCAGGAGCAGCTGACCTCGGTGGTCACGTACTCCGGGTGGATGTTTGCCTTCATTTCGCCTCGGTCCTCTCGTTGGTGGTCGCCGGGTCGCCGTCATCGCTCGTCGCGCCGTACGCGACGGGCTCGGGCGTGAACCGGAACCGGTGTGGCCGATTGACCAGTGTGCCATGGGCCTGAGCCGACCCGGTAAGCGGGCCGCACACCTCGTCCGGCATCGTCAACACAGGTCTCCCTGTCCGCATTCCCGCCGTCCGGGCCGGCATTCGTCCGGGTCGGCGTGCCCGCCCGGAGGCACGGCTGTGCCCTCACCGGCCCCACCAGCCTCCCCTTCGCCACCTTTGCTCTGCTTCAACGGACGCAACGGTTCGTGCCGCTTACTGTTGCGTCCGTTGAAGCAGAGCAAAGGACGTGTGGCGCGCAGACGGGGTGGGACGGGGTGACATTCGGCTGAGGCTGAAAACGAGAAGAGGCGCGGCCGTTGCGACCGCGCCTCTTCTCGTCAACTGGTCAGCGACGGAGGTTCACTCCCCCGGCGTCGACTTCGCGATCTGCATCAGGAACTCGATGTTGGTGCGGGACTGCTTGAGGCGGTCCAGCAGCAGGTCCATCGCCGCCTGCGAGTCCAGCGAGTGCAGCACCTTGCGGAGCTTGTGGATGATGGCCAGCTCCTCGGGCGCGAGCAGGACCTCTTCCTTACGGGTACCGGACGGGTTGATGTCGATGGCCGGGAAGGTCCGCTTGTCGGCGATCTTCCGGTCCAGCTTCAGCTCCGCGTTACCGGTGCCCTTGAACTCCTCGAAGATGACCGTGTCCGCCATGGAACCGGTCTCCACCAGCGCCGTGGCGATGATGGTCAGCGAGCCGCCGTTCTCGATGTTGCGGGCCGCGCCGAGGAAGCGCTTCGGCGGGTAGAGCGCGGTGGAGTCGATACCACCCGACATGATCCGGCCGCTGGCCGGCGCCGCCAGGTTGTACGACCGACCGAGCCGGGTCACCGAGTCGAGCAGCACGACGACGTCGTGCCCCAGCTCGACCAGGCGCTTGGCCCGCTCGATGGCCAGCTCCGCCACCGTGGTGTGGTCCTGCGGCGGACGGTCGAACGTGGCCGCGATGACCTCGCCCTTGATCGACCGCTGCATGTCGGTGACCTCTTCGGGCCGCTCGTCGACCAGCACCACCATGAGGTGGCACTCCGGGTTGTTGCGGGTGATCGCATTGGCGATCGCCTGCAGCACCATCGTCTTACCCGCCTTCGGCGGCGACTGGATGAGCGCCCGCTGGCCCTTGCCGATCGGCATGACCAGGTCGATGACCCGGGTGGTCAGGATGTGCGGCTCGGTCTCCAGCCGCAGGCGCTCCTGCGGGTAGAGCGGCGTGAGCTTGTAGAACTCGGGCCGACGCCGCGCCTCCTCCGGCTCCATCCCGTTGATCGTGTCCAGCCGCATCAGCGGGTTGTACTTGTCCCGCCGCTGGTCGCCGCTGTTGCCGCCCTCGCGGGCCGCCCGCACGGCACCGGTGATCGCGTCACCGCGACGCAGGCCGTACTTCTTGATCTGGGACATCGAGACGTACACGTCGTTCGGGCCGGCCAGGTAGCCGGTCGTCCGGACGAACGCGTAGTTGTCGAGCACGTCGATGATGCCGGCAACGGGGACGAGCACCTCGTCCTCGCCGACCTGCGGTTCACGGCCGCCGGTGTCGCCGCCGGTCTCGCCACGCTCGCCCCGACCACGCCGACGGTCCCGGAAGCGGCTGCGCCGGCCACGCCGACCGCCGCCCTCGCCGTCCTCGTCGTCGCTGTCGCGCTCGACCCGCTGACCACGGTCGTTACGGTCGGCACGCTCCGAACGGTCGTTGCGGTCGCCCCGGTCGTTGCGCTCGGCACGCTCGTTGCGGTCGCCCCGCTCGGCGCGATCGCCCCGGTCGTTACGGTCGGCACGCTCACCGCGCTCGGCACGCTCGCCCCGGTCGTTACGGTCGGCACGCTCGCCCCGGTCGTTGCGCTCGCCCCGGTCGTTGCGCTCGCCCCGGTCGTTGCGCTCGCCCCGGTCGGCACGCTCGCCCCGCTCACCGCGCTCGCCCCGGTCGTTGCGCTCGGCACGCTCGCCCCGGTCGTTGCGCTCGGCCCGGTCGCGGCGGTTCTCGCCACGTTCGGACCGCTCGCCGCCCTCGACCTCGTCGGTACGGGCCTCGGCGGCACGCGGCTCGGCGGTGGCGGCCTCGGCGGTACGGGCCTCCGCCGCAGCGGTACGGCTGCGGCGCGAACGACCACGGCTCTCAGTCTCGGCGGCCGGCTCGGCCGGCGCCTGGTCGGTGCTGCGACCCTCGGCCGCCGGGCGGTCCACGGTCTCCCGCACCTCCTCACGGGCCGGAGCGGCCGCGGCGGCGACCTCGGCCCGCGGTCGAGGGGTTCCGGCGGCGTTGCCGCCCTGCCGCTCGGAGATCGCGGCGATCAGCTCACCCTTGCGCATGCGAGCAGTGCCGGAGATGCCGAGCGACGCAGCCAGGCTCTGCAGCTCTGGCAGCAGCATCGCCGACAGCCCGGTACCGCTGCGCCGACGACGGGCGGGAGCGGCAGCGGTGGCATCGCCAGCGACGTTGGAAACATCCGACGTCACGTCGGTGGTGTCGCTCAATGGATTCCTTCCCTCGATAAGGCCGGGACTGCCCGGAGTCGGAGCTCAGGTGGCCGGGCGGCCTCGGTGCACCCGCCTCGCAAGGACGCGTCGCGGGAGTCTGTGACACAGCAGCCGGTGGTTTCCCGACCCACCAAACGTCGGTGAGCAGGTCTCGCCGTCTGCGGCGACCTGTGGAAACTGCGGTGCGGCGTGGGCCTTGGCAGGGGTGACGGGCTGACCGCCGAGAGCTTCGGGGGTGCGCCGCCCCGCAGGAGATCGCGTGCTTCGCGGCTGTGCTAGGTCTAGAGCGTAATCAACTCTTCCGACCTGCGGCAACAGGGTCCCGCTCGGCGTGTCCCAGTCTACCCCGGGCGACCCGGGCACCGCTGACGTCTATCGGTAACTTCCAAATCTGCCAGTCTGTTCCCGCGTCGAGGCCCGCAGGCGGCTCGCCGAATGCCAGCACACTCGGCCCGGCACCGGAGACCACAGCCGCCACACCCGCCTCTCGCAACGCCCTGACCAGCGCCGATGTGGCTGGCATCCCGGCCGCGCGGTAATCCTGGTGCAGCCGGTCGACGGTGGCCGGCAACAGCAGCGCCGGGTCCGTGGTGAGCGCATGCACCAGCAGCGCGGCCCGTCCCGCGGTCAACGCGGCGTCGGCATGCGGCACGGTGGCCGGCAGCGCGGCCCGCGCGGTCGCGGTCAGGCCGCGCTCGGCGGGCACGAAAACCGTGGGTCGTACGGCGTCGGCGACCGGCAGGGACACCGCCCGGGCACCGTCCGGCTCGGTCCAGGCCAGCGTGAAGCCGCCCAGCAGGCACGGGGCGACATTGTCCGGATGGCCCTCGATCTCGGCGGCCAGCCGGAGCACGGCCGACTCGTCCAGCCGCCGTTCGCCGTCGGCGACCAGGGCACGGGCGAGCAGGACCCCGGCGACGATGGCAGCCGACGACGAGCCGAGGCCGCGCGCCTGCGGGATCCGGTTGACGCAGTCGACGATCAGGCCGGTGGGCTGCGCGCCGAGCACGTCGAACGTGGCCCGCATGGCCCGCACCACCAGGTGCTGGTCGTCGTCCGGCAACTCACCGGCGCCCTGACCGGCTACCGCCACCCGGACCCCGCCGGAGGACACCTCGGCGGCCAGGTCGTCGTAGAGCCCGAGGGCGAGCCCCAGCGCGTCGAAGCCCGGACCGAGATTGGCGCTCGTCGCGGGGACCCGGACCCGGACCGGCCCGGCGGTGAAGTTCGTCGGCACGCGCTCATGCTAGGACCCGACACCGACGATCCGGCCGCTCGCCCGCACCGTGGGACCGGCCGGGTCTCAGCCGGCGGCGCCGGGGACCGGTTCGGCGGCCGGATCGGTCAGCGAGAGACGGCGGGTGGCGATCCGCCAGCCGATCGCGTAGACGACGGTGACCAGTCCGCAGCCGGCCAGCACCACCCGCTCGTCCACCACGTCCACGACCAGGGCCACCGCCAGTTGACTCACCGAGATGGCAAGCGTCGCGAGCATCATGTCGGTGGCGAACACCCGCCCGCGCAGTCGGTCCGGCACCTCGCCCTGGAGGGCGAAGTTCGACATCACCCAGTTGCTGCCGCCCGCGAAGTGCGCCACGAAGACCAGCAGCAGCACCAGCGGGAACCAGCGGACCACCGACGTGCCCACATAGGACAGACCATAGAGCGACATGGAGAGCGCGAGCCCGGGCAGCAACCAGGACCGGTTGGTCAACACCCGGCGCATCAGGATGGGGCCGACCAGCGCACCCGCTCCGCGTACCGCGAAGAGCAGACCCGCGCCCAGCGAACCGACCCCGTACACGCCGGCGAGCAGCGGAAACACCGTCAGCACGCCGTTGCCCAGGCCGACCGCCGACTTGACCGTGACCAGCGCCAGCACCCGAGGCCGGTGCCCGATGTAGCCCAGCGCCTCGCGGACCGCCGTCCACGTCCGCTGCGCCGGCGCCAGCGGGTCGCGGGCCGCCTGCAACGGCCGGCGGATCCGGGTGGCGAGGCCCGCGGCCAGCGCCAGACCCACCGCCGCCACCCAGAAGCAGGCGTACGGGCCCGCGGCCGAGCTGAGCACGCCACCCAGGGACGCGCCCACCACCGTCATGGTGCCCCAGGCCGAGCCGGCCACGGCGTTACCGGCGGCCAACTCGTGCGGCTCCAGCACGTTGGGCAGCGCGGCCTGCGCGGCGGGCGAGTAGAACGCCTTGGCGACCGCGACCGCCCCGATCGCCACCAGGGCCAACCAGGCCGTGCCGCGGTCCCGGACGCCGAGCAGCAGCAGCACACCGGCCAGCGCGGCCAGGTTCGCGGCGATCATGATTTTGCGCCGGTCGAAGCGGTCGGCGATGGTGCCGGTGTACGGCAGCAACAGCGCCACGATGCCGGTGTCCACCGCCAGCACGAGGGCACCCCAGACGCCGCTTCCGGTCAACTGCGGCAGCAGCACCAGTAGCGGCACCATGACGAACCAGTCGGCGCCGAAGACCACCAGCTCGGCGAGGAAGAGGTTGCGGAAGCTCCGATTGCCGGTAAGGACCGAAAGGGTGGACGCCACGGACCGGCACCCTACCCGGTCGGCGTGCCGGCCACACCCGCTCCCAGCAGCGCCGAGACGGTGACGAAGGTGTACCCGCGCGCCCGGAGTCCGGTGATCATGTCGGGCAGGCCGCGCAGCGCGACCAGCCGCCGCCGCTGACCGACGTCGTGCCCGAGCAGGATCGTCCCGGGCCGGACGCCGTCCACGATCCGGCGGGCATGGCCGGCAGGGTCGCCGGGGAACTCCCGCTCGACCATCTGCAACGACCAGAGCACCAGCCGATAGTTCAACCGGGCGGCCGCGTGCAGCACCGCACCGCCCAGGTGCCCGTACGGCGGACGGACCAGCCGGGGCGCGCGGCCCGTCACGTCGGTGATCACGTCGTGGGTACGGCTCAGGTCGTCGTACACCGCGGCGGCGTCCAACTGCGCGAGGTCCCGGTGCGCCCAGCTGTGATTGCCGACCTCGTGCTCGCCGAGCCGGTCGCGTACCAGGTCGGCATGCTTGCGCACCTGGGTGCCGACCAGGAAGAAGGTGGCGGGCACCCGGTGCTGGGCGAGGGTGTCCAACACCATGGGCGTCCACTGTGGGGCCGGACCGTCGTCGAAGGTGAGGGCGACCAGCCGCTGGGTGGTCGACCCCGACCAGACGACCGGCAGGGCGCCGGTGCCGACGTCCTGAGCGCCGTTGCCGACCGTGGCGCTGGCCGGGCCGCCGGCCAGCGGGAGTCGCCGGTGGGTCAACCAGATGTCCGTGACACTCGCCCCGGCGGCCGCTCCGGTCACCACCAGGGCACCTCGGCGCAGCAGGTCGCGCCGGGACCAACCGCGCGCGCCCTCGCTCATCCGCCTGCCCCGCTCCTCAAACCTGACCTCTACCAGGAGTATGCAAGAGGCGACACAAAGTCGAGGTCCGGTCGCGCGATCGGTGTGTTCACGGGCGCGACGGACAGCGCCCCCGGCAGGCGATCCTGCCGGGGGCGCTGTGTGATCCGTGCGACTACTCGGTGGGCTCCGACGGCGGCAGCGGAGAGGTGCGGCTACGGGGCAGCCGCAGCACCTCGAACTGGTCCGTCCCGTCCACCAGCGCACCCGACGGCGCGGGGCGCGTCGCCGACGGCTGCGCGCTCTCGGCCGACGTCGCCGCCGGTGCGCTCGCCGGCACCGCCACCTGGTTGGGACCGTCCGGCTCGACGGTCTCCGACCCGCTCGGCGCGGCGTCGCCGGAACGCCGGCGGGTACGGCGTCCCCGCAGCGACTCCTTGGTGTGCTCCACCATCGAGTAGAGCGTCGGCACCAGGATCAGCGTCAGCAGCGTCGAGCTGAGCAGGCCACCGATCACCACGACCGCCAGCGGCTGCGAGATGAAGCCGCCCTCGCCGGTCAACCCGAAGGCCATCGGCAGCAGCGCGAAGATCGTCGCGACCGCGGTCATCAGGATCGGACGCAGCCGCCGCCGGCCACCCTCGACCACCGCCTCCTGGACCCCCATGCCCCGTGCCCGGTACTGGTTGATCAGGTCGAGCAGCACGATGGCGTTGGTCACCACGATGCCGACCAGCATCAGCACGCCGATCAGCGCCGGCACACCCAGCGGCGTCCCGGTGATCAACAGCAGACCGATCGCGCCGGTCGACGCGAACGGGATGGAGATCAGCAGGATCAACGCCTGGGTGAGGCTGCGGAACGTCGCCACCATGATCAGGAACACGATGGCGATGGCGACGAGTACCGCCAGGCCCAGGTCACCGAAGGCGTCCGACTGGTCGGCGCTGACCCCACCGATGGTGAAGGTCGCCCCCGGGACGTCGATGCCGTCGAGCCGCTTCTGCAGCTCCTTCGTGGTCGCGCCCAGGTTGGAACCGGTCGCGGCGCCGGTCACCGAGACGCTGCGCTCACCGTCGATCCGGGTGACCTGCTGCGGCCCCTCGGCCTGCGTGACGTCCGCGATGTCGTCCAGCTTCACCGGTCCGACCGGAAGGGCCCGCAGCTCCTCCACCGACACCGGCGCGGTCGCGCTCAGCCGCAGCACCACGTCCTGCTGGCGGCCGTCGAGCGCCACCTGCCCCAGCGGAGCGCCACGGAACGCCTGCGACACGAGCTGACCGACGGCGGCCTCGGTGAGGCCGACCCGGCCGGCCGCGACCCGGTCGACGGTCACGTCCACCCGCGGCACGCGCGCGGCGAGGCTCGTGGTGACGTCCTCGACGTCCGGGACGTCGTCCATCGCCGTACGGGCCGCCTCGGTCGCGCGGGTCAGCACCTCCGGGTCGCTGGCCTGGACGATCACCTCCAGCTGACTGGTCGACGCGTCCTGGCCACCGCCGAAACTGACCTCGCCCACGCTGGTGCCGAGCTTGTCGAACTCCCGCCGCAGTTCCTCGCGTACCTGCTTGGCGTCCTTGTCGCCGCCGAGCGCCAGTGACCAGCTCGCGACGTTGTTGCCGCCGCCGCCCGCCCACGGCGTGTCGCCGCCCCCGGCCGTCACCTGGTACGTGTCGATCCCCTTGATCCGGCCAAGGACCGCCTCGACCTGTTTGGCCGCGGCGTCGGTCGCGGCCAGACTGCTGCCCGCCGGCAGTTCCTGCCGGAAGCTGAGCGTGTCCTGGCCGGAGTCGTCCAGGAAGTTCGTCTCCAGCTTCTGCGCCAGCCCGAAGGTGGCGAAGAGCACCAGCAGGCCCAGCCCGACGGTGATCCAACGGGTCGACCGCTTGCGGGTGGCGAAGCCGATGACCGGCAGGTACGCCCGCTGCAAGGGGCTACGCAGCTCCTTCTCCTCGGCCTCGCGGCGCACCGCCTCGTCGTCGACGGTGCCGCCGCGCGGCTTGAGGAACCAGTACGCCAGCACCGGGATCACCGTCAGCGAGACCAGCAGCGAGGCGAGCAGGGCCACCGTCACGGTGATCGCGAACGGCGCGAAGAGCTGCCCGACGAATCCGCCGACCAGCGCGATCGGGGCGAACACCGCCACCGTCGTGAGGGTGGACGCGGTCACCGCGCCAGCCACCTCACGGACACCGGTGATGATCGCGTGCCGCTTCTCCTCGCCGTACTCCAGATGCCGTTTGATGTTCTCCAACACCACGATCGAGTCGTCCACCACCCGGCCCACCGCGATGGTCAGCGCGCCGAGGGTCAGCAGGTTGAGCGAGTAGTCGCCGATCCACAGGGCGATCAGCGCCACCAGCACCGACAGCGGGATGGAGACCGCGGTGACCACCGTCGAGCGCACCGACAGCAGGAACACCAGGATGACGATGACCGCCATCAGCAGACCCAGCAGGCCCTCGGTGGTCAACGACTCGATCGACTTCTCCACGAACGGCGCCTGGTCGAAGACCACGGTCAACTCCGCGCCGGAGGCGTCCTTCAGGTCGGCCAGCCGGTCACGGATCTCGTGGGAGATCTCCACCGCGTTGCCGTCCGGCGCGGCGGTGACGGCGATGCCGAGGCTGTCCTTGCCGTTGGTCCGGGTGATCGCGGTGGCCGGGGCGAGCTGCTGCTCGACCGTCGCCACGTCACCGAGGCGGACCGGGGTCGCACCGGGCGCGACGACGATGCCGCGCAGGTCGTCCAGGGTGGCGACCGGCGTTCCGACCTGCACCGGCAGGGCCAGGCCGCCCGAGGCCACCGCGCCGGCCGGCACGGACACGCCGTTGGTCTTGAGGGCGGTCCCGATCGCGGTCGGCGCGAGCTTCGCCGCGGCCAGCTTCGCCGGGTCCGGGGTGACCACCACGACGTCGTCGCGGGTGCCGGTCACCTCGACCGTACGGACGCCCTCGATGCTCTCCAGCTCCGGCACCACCGTGGCGCGCAGCTTCTCGGCGAGCGCCCGCTCGTCCGCACCACCGGCCGCGGCCAGCACCACCGCCGGCAGGTCGTCGGTGCTGCCCGCGATGACCTGCGGGTCGACGCTGTCCGGCAACTGGGCGTCGATCCGGCTCAGCGCGGTCTGCATCTTGTTGACCACGTCGTCCAGGTCGGTGCCGAACTCGTACTCCACCTGGACGGTGGCCGATCCCTCACGGGACGTTGAGGTGATCTTGTCCAGCCCGGGGATGCCCTGGAGGGCGTTCTCGATCGGCTCGGTCACCTGCGACTCGACGATCTCGGGTCCGGCGCCGGGGTAGGCGGCCACGATGAAAGCGGCCGGGAACTCGAGCGACGGCAGCAGTTGCTGCTTCAGCGACGGCACGGCGAACGCTCCGAACGCCGTGGTCACCACCGCTATGAGGGCGACCAGCCCTCGGTTGGCGAGGCTGAATCTGGCGAGCAGCGACATCGGCCTGGCTCACTCCTGGAAGAGAATGCGGGCGGGGATACGTGAAAGTGTGCCGGACTCGATCACCGGAACCCCCGCCGCCCCCAGGGGCGGCCCACCGCGCGGTGGCGCGCTCAGGCCAGGTCGAGGGCGCGGGCCGCGGCCAACGGGTCGTTGCCGATGGTCAGCGGGGCGGGCGCGGTGGAGATCGCCCACTCCGGGTCCTTGAGACCATGGCCGGTCACCGTGCAGACCACCGTCGAACCGGCCGGCACCGCTCCCGCGGCGGCCTGCTGGAGCAGGCCCGCCACGCTGGCCGCGCTGCCCAACTCGACGAAGACGCCCACCTCACGGGCGAGCAGCCGGTACGCCGACAGGATCTCCCGGTCGGTCACCGCCGCGATGAGGCCGCCGGAGGCCTCCCGCGCGTCGAGCGCCTTGGTCCAGCTCGCCGGGTTGCCGATCCGGATGGCGGTGGCGATGGTGGACGGCTCCGGCACCACCTGACCGGTCACGATTGGCGCCGCACCGGACGCCTGGAAGCCGTACATCTTCGGCGCGCGCGTGGTGGCGCCGGCGGCCTGCTCCTCCGAATACCCCATCCAGTACGCGGAGATGTTTCCGGCGTTGCCGACCGGCAGGCAGTGGATGTCCGGGGCGTCGCCGAGCGCCTCGACGATCTCGAACGCGGCGGTTTTCTGCCCGTGCAGCCGGTCGATGTTCACCGAGTTGACCAGCGCGACCGGGTGGTCCTGGGCCAGCTTGGCGGCGAGCGCCAGACAGTCGTCGAAGTTGCCGCTGACCTGGAGCAGCTTCGCGCCGTGCACCAGCGCCTGGGCCAGCTTGCCCAGCGCGATCTTGCCCTGCGGCACCAGCACCGCGCAGGTCAGCCCGGCCCGGGCCGCGTACGCCGCGGCGGAGGCGCTGGTGTTACCGGTGGAGGCGCAGATGATCGCCTTGTTGCCGGCCTCGACCGCCTTCGACACGGCGAGGGTCATCCCCCGGTCCTTGAAGGAGCCGGTCGGGTTGGCGCCCTCCACCTTCAGGTAGACGTCACAACCCAGCCGGGCCGAGAGCACCGGCGCCGGCAGCAGCGGGGTGTTCCCCTCGTGCAACGTGACGACCGGCGTGGCCGCGGTGACGGGCAGCCGATCCCGGTACGCCTCGATCAGACCCCGCCACATGTCGCTCTCCTCGCCTCTCTACCGCCGCTTCGACCCGAGCACCGGGTCACCCTGGACCACCCTGCCGGAGCCATCGATGGCACACCCCGGGTTACCCACCTGGCGGGACGCCCGGACCGTCTGATGGCCCAACGACTCAGGCGCCGCCCTCGACCCGCAGCACGCTCGTCACCGACCGGACGATGTCCAGGCCACGCAGTTCCTCGACGGTCGCGGCGAGCGCGGCGTCCGGCGCGACGTGGGTGACGATGACCAGCTCGGCGTCGCCGTCCCGACCGGGGGCACCACCCGCCGAGCCCTGGCGCACGGTCGCGATCGACACGTCGTGCCGGGCGAACACGCCCGCCACGGCGGCCAGCACACCGGATCGGTCGGCCACGTCCAGACTGACGTGGTAGCGGGTCAGCGCCTCACCCATCGGCCGCACCGACAGGTCGGCGTACGCGCTCTCGCTGGCCGCGCGGACGCCGGCGAGCCGGTTGCGGGACACCGCCACCACGTCGCCGAGCACCGCGCTGGCGGTCGGCGCGCCGCCCGCGCCCCGGCCGTAGAACATGAGCTGCCCGGCGGCGTCGGCCTCGACGAAGACCGCGTTGAACGCGTCGCCGACGCTGGCCAGCGGGTGGCTGCGCGGAATCATCGCCGGGTGCACCCGGACGCTGACCGTCTCCTGACCGGCCGCGTCGACGCCCCGCGCGGCGATGCAGAGCAGCTTGATCGTGCAGCCCATCGCCTGGGCACTGGCCATGTCCGCGGCGGTCACCTCGGTGATGCCCTCGCGGTGCACGTCGGCCGCGCCGACCCGGGTGTGGAAGGCCAGCGAGGCGAGGATGGCGGCCTTGGCCGCCGCGTCGAAGCCCTCCACGTCGGCGGTGGGGTCGGCCTCGGCGTACCCCAGCTCGGTGGCCTCCTCCAGGGCCTCGGCGAAGCCGGCGCCGGTGGCGTCCATCGCGGACAGGATGAAGTTGGTGGTGCCGTTGACGATGCCGGTGACCCGGTTGATCCGGTCGCCGTGCAGTGACTCGCGCAGCGGGCGCAGCAGCGGGATGGCGCCGGCGACGGACGCCTCGTAGTAGAGGTCCCCGCCGCCCTCGGCGGCGGCCTCGTGCAACGCCACGCCGTCCTCGGCGAGCAGCGCCTTGTTGGCGGTGACCACGCTCTTGCCGGCGCGCAGCGCCTCGACCAGCCAGCTCCGGGCCGGCTCGATCCCGCCGACCACCTCGATCACCACGTCCACGTCGTCGCGCTTGATCAGCCCGAGCGCGTCGGTGGTGAACAGGTTCTCGTCGATCGGCAGGTCACCGCGGTCGCGGCCGAGCCGGCGGACGGCGATGCCGGCGATCTCCAGTGGAGCGCCGATCCGGGCGGCCAGGTCGGCCGACTGCTCGTGCAGCAGCCGGACCACATCCTGGCCGACCGTGCCGCAGCCGAGCAGAGCCAAGCGCACAGGTGACGTCATCCCACATCCAATGCCAGCAGGTCCTCTTCGGTTTCCCGCCGGACGATCAGGCGCGCCTGGCCGTCGCGTACCGCGACGACCGGCGGCCGGGGCACATGGTTGTAGTTGCTGGCCATGCTCCGGCAGTACGCGCCGGTGCCGGGCACCGCGACAAGATCTCCGGGCTGCACGTCGGCGGGCAGGAATTCATCCTTCACCACGATGTCCCCGGACTCACAGTGCTTTCCCACCACGCGGGCGAGCAACGGCTGCGCGTCCGAGGCGCGCGAGGCCAGCGTCGCCGAGTACGAGGCGTCGTAGAGGGCGGTACGGATGTTGTCGCTCATCCCGCCGTCCACGCTCACGTACGTCCGGATGCCGTCGAGGTCCTTGACCGTGCCGACCTCGTAGAGGGTGAACACGGCCGGCCCGACGATGGCCCGGCCCGGCTCGATCGACAGGTGGGGTACGGCCAGGTTCTCGGCGGCGCACTCCGAGTCGACGATCTTGCGGAGCCGCTTGGCCAGGTCCTGCGGTGCGGCCGGGTCGTCCTGGGTGGTGTACGCGATGCCGAAGCCGCCGCCCAGGTCCAGCTCGGGCAGCTCCACCCCACGGGCGTCGCGGATCTGCGCCTGGAGGGCGAGCACCCGTCGGGCCGAGACCTCGAAGCCGCTGGCGTCGAAGATCTGCGAACCGATGTGCGAGTGCAGGCCACGCAGCTCCAGCACGTCCTCGTCGAGGATCTTGAAGGCGGCGTTCGCGGCGGCCCCACCGGCCAGCGAGAAGCCGAACTTCTGGTCCTCGTGGGCGGTCGCGATGAACTCGTGGGTGTGCGCCTCGACGCCCACCGTCACCCGGACCAGCACCCGGGGCCGGACACCGCGCTCGCGGGCCAGGGCGGTGAGCCGGTCGATCTCGGTGAACGAGTCGACGATGATCCGGCCCACCCCGGCGTCCAACGCCCGGCCCAGCTCGGCGACCGACTTGTTGTTGCCGTGGAAGCCGATGCGCTCCGGCGGCATCCCCGCCGACAGCGCGGTGGCCAGCTCACCGCCGGTGCAGACGTCCAGGTACAGGCCCTCCTCGGCGATCATCCGGACCACCGCCCGGCAGAGGAACGCCTTGCCCGCGTAGTAGACGTCCTCGGTCGGGAAGGCCGCCCGGAAGTCGCGGCAACGCGAGCGCAGGTCGGCCTCGTCGAGGACGTACACCGGGGTGCCGAACTCGGCCGCGATGTCGCGGACGCTCAGGCCCGCGACGGTGACCGCGCCGTCCGCGCCGCGCGCCACCGACCGCGGCCACAGCGCCGGCACGAGGGCGTTGACGTCGACCGGGGTACGCAGCCAGGCCGGCCCCTGGTTGCTGATGTCCGCATGCAGCGCGCCGGCCTCGTGAGCCCGCATGTCACATCCTCTCGGGGGCGGAGACGCCGAGCAGGCGCAGACCGTTGGCGATCACCGTGCGGGTGGCGTTGTTGAGCCAGAGCCGGGCCCGGTGCAGGTCGGTGACCTCCTCGTCGCCCAACGGCAGCACACGGCAGTTGTCGTAGAACCGGTGGTAGGAGGCCGCGACGCTCTCCTCCAGGTAACGGGCCACCCGGTGCGGCTCGCGCAGCTCGGCGGCCGTGGCCACCACCGCCGGGAACTCGGCGAGCGCCTTGAGCAGCTCGTTCTCCTTCTCATGGTCCAGCAGCTCGGGGCGGAACGCGTCGGCGTCGCCCGGGACCAGGCCCACCTCGGCGGCGTTGCGGGCCACGCCCGCCGTCCGGGCGGCCACGTACTGCACGTAGTAGACCGGGTTGTCGCGGGTCGCCCGGGTCCACAGCTCGATGTCGATGTCGATCGGCGAGTCGCTGGAGTAGCGGGCCAACGCGTACCGGGAGGCGTCCACGCCGATCGCATCGACCAGGTCCTCCAGGGTGATCACGGTGCCGGCCCGCTTGCTCATCCGCATCGGGGCGCCGTCGCGCAGCAGGTTGACCAGCTGCCCGATGAGGATCTCCAGGTTGCGGTCCGGATCGTCACCGAAGCAGGCCGCCATCGCCTTCATCCGGCCGATGTAACCGTGGTGATCGGCGCCCAGCATGATCACGACCCGCTCGAAGCCGCGCTCGCGCTTGTCGAGGTAGTAGGCGCAGTCCGCCGCGAAGTAGGTCCACTCGCCGTTGGACTTGCGCAGCACCCGGTCCTTGTCGTCACCGAAGTCGGTGGTCCGCAGCCAGGTGGCGCCCTCGGACTCGTACAGGTGCCCCTGCTCGCGCAGCCGCGCCAGTGCGAGATCCAGCTCGCCCCGGTCGTGCAGGTCCTTCTCGTTGAAGTAGGTGTCGAACTCCACCCCGAAGTCGCGCAGCGACGACCGGATCTCGTCGAACATCAGCGCGACACCCTCGACCCGGAACACCTCCTGGGCGGCGGCGTCGTCGAGGTCGAGCACGTCCGGCCGGCGGGCCTGCACCTCATTGGCGATCTCCGCGATGTACGCGCCGCCGTAGCCGTCCTCCGGCACGGCCTCACCCTTCGCGGCGGCCAGCAGCGACCGAGCGAACCGGTCGATCTGCGAGCCGGCGTCGTTGAAGTAGTACTCGGTGCCGACGTAGGCGCCGGTGGCCCGCAGCAGCCGGCTCAACGCGTCGCCGACGGCCGCCCAGCGGACGCCGCCGATGTGCACCGGGCCGGTCGGGTTGGCCGAGACGAACTCCAGGTTGATCCTCTCGCCCGCGAGCCGGTCGCTGCGGCCGTACTCCGGGCCGGCCTCGACGATCACCCGGGCGAGCTGGCCGGCGGCGGCAGCATCCAGCCGGATGTTGAGAAAGCCCGGCCCGGCGATCTCCACCGACTTGATCCCGGGCGCCCGACCCAGCTCGTCGGCCAGCGCGGTGGCCAGCTCACGCGGCGGAACACCCACCTTCTTGCTCAACTGCAGGGCGAGCGTGGAGGCGTAGTCGCCGTGCTCGGGGTTGCGCGGTCGCTCCACCACCGTGCGCTCCGGCAGCGCGGCGTGATCCAGGCCACGGTCGGCGAAGACGGCGTGGGCGGCGGTGAGGACGACCGAGGCGAGTTCTGCAGGAGTCACCCAACCATGTTATCGGGGGTAGACTCGGGCACTCGGCGGCTACCCTGCGCGTCAACCGGCCCGCCATCTCCCCTGACCGACCGACTTGACGAGGCACGATGAGCATCAGCACCCCGGGTGGCCCGGAGCGCCGCCCGACCGTGGTCAGCACCGGCAAGAAGCCGGCTGCGGGCCGGCCGGCGTCCGGCGCCAAGGCCGGTTCCGGCAAGCCGGCGGGCTCCCCCCGGGCCGGCGGCAAGGGCCCCCGCAAGCCGGTGGCACCGGTCAAGGTGAGCCAGGGCCGGGCCTGGGGTCCGATCGCGCTCTTCGTCGCCGTGGGCGTCATCGCGGCCGGCATCATCGGCTACGGCTCCTGGGCGGCGTTCCAGGGCTCCAAGCCGTGGGACAAGCGGGCCAACGCCATCGACGGCATCACCAACATCCGCAAGTCCGACCCGGAGAGCCTCAAGTACGAGGCGCACAAGGCCGGCCCCCTGACCTACAAGTACTCGCCGCCGGTGGGTGGCGTGCACAACGCGGCCTGGCAGAACTGCATGGGCGACGTGTACGACGCCCCGATCGCCAGCGAGCACGCGGTGCACAGCCTGGAGCACGGCGCGGTGTGGATCACCTACCGGCCGGACCTGCCCAAGGACCAGGTCGACAAGCTCGCCGGCAAGGTGCGTGGCGTCGAGAAGATGCTGATGAGCCCGTACGAGGGTCTGGACAAGCCGATCTCGCTCCAGGCGTGGGGCTACCAGCTCAAGGTCGACAACGCCGACGACAAGCGGATCGACGACTTCATCAAGGACCTCCGGGTCAACGCCTCGGTCGAGGGCCCCACGGCACTCTGCAACCAGGGCGTCACCGCCACCGGCACCACCCCGCGTGAGCTCCAGCAGCAGCCGCCCACCCAGTAAGGACGTCGATGACAGCCCCCGCCACCACCGACAGCGAGTACGACGAGGCCCAGGCCGTCCCGGACGAGGACGGCCGGGCACCGGCGCGGCGTTACGGCGTGCTCGCGTTGGCCGCCCTGCTGGTGGTGGGGCTGTTGCTCGGGTACGCCGGCGGTCTGCTCACCCCGCGGCTCACCCGCCCGGGTGACGCCTCGGTCGAGGCGGGCTTCGCGCGGGACATGACGACCCACCACACCCAGGCTGTGGAGATGAGCCTGATCGCGTACCGGTCGGCGACGCTGCCCGAGGTCCGGCAGATCGCCGTCGACATCGCCACCGGCCAGCAGGGCGAGATCGGTGCCATGCAGACCTGGCTGCGCGAGTGGGGGCTGAGCCCGACCGGCTCGGAGCCGCCGATGTCGTGGATGTCCGACGGCGCGACCGTCAAGGACGGGCTCATGCCGGGCATGGCCACACCACAGCAGATGGCCGCCCTGCGCGACGCCAAGGGCATCGAGGTCGACCGCCAGTTCCTGGCCCTCATGTACAACCACCACCTGGGCGGCATCCACATGATCGACGCGGCGCTCGCCGAGACCGACAACGCCGAGGTGGTACGCGTGGCCGAGACCATGAAGTCGACCCAGCAGTCCGAACTGAACAACCTCCGGCAGCTCCAGGCGCAGGCCAAGGGCTGATCCACTCCGAGGGCGTACCGGGCCCGCGTCACCGCCACACCGAGGCGGGACGCGGGCCCGGCCCATGTACGGCCACTTCCCCAGGCTGGCCAGGCCGCACCGGGCCGCGATAAGGCCCGGCGGGATTCGACAGACCGCAGCACAGCCGCCCGCGGCGCGGCGTCGGCGAGCGCGGGCGCGGGCGAGCGCGGGGTGGCGCGGGCGAGTGGGATGGGGCAGGACGGGACAGGGCGGGCGCAGCGGGGCGCGGGCGCCCGCGGGGCGGCGTAGGCGGACGAGCGCGGGGCCGGCGCGGGCGAGCGCGGCGGGACGGGGCAGGGCGGGCGGCGGGGCGTGGCGGAGCGCGGGCGGGCGACCGCGGCAGGACGGGATAGGACGGGCGCGGCACAGCGCGGGCTCGATGATCGACTCGGTTTCCTGCAAGGTGGGCTGTCGGCGCGGCCGGGACACCCCGACTTCCGAGAAATCGAGACGATCACGGCCTCCACGCCGTCGGGGTGCGCGAGATCGGCGATGTGGCGGTGTCCAGGCGTGCGGATGCCGCCACATCGGCGACCTGGTGACGGGCCACCTCAAGACGCCGCCGATCCGCGCCTCGCCGCCGGGTCTGCGGGGCCACGCAACGACCTGCGCGTCCCATAAAGACCGTCTCGTCGCTTTTGAGCGCTTTGCGTTAGACAGGCGATTGCGTTGCTTAGAGAGTTTTCTCCACACATATCGTGACCAGTTGTGATTCGGGCTCGTTGCCCAAGACGTGGGGGTTGCACTCAGAGACGCACGGCGCTCGGTCACCAGTTGGTGCCGACGCCACACCATCGGCGGTGACGGGGCGGTGGCAGCCGTCCGTCGCGGACAGCGGCAGGGCGAGCCGGGAATGCTCAGCCGCGACCAGGAACTCGAACTGATCGACACACTCCGGGGCGTCCACCCCGACGAGTTCGGCCTGGACGAGGAGCTGTGGACACGGCAGAGCCTCACCACGCTCATCCAGCGCCGGTTCGACCTTCCGTTGGACGTGGGAGCGGTCGGGGCGTACCTGCGGGCCTGGGGGTTGGGTCCGCGCGAACCGCGCGAGCGAGCCTGCGGGCTCTGCGTCAGCGCGGTCGAACGGTGGGTACGCAGCGAGTACCCGGCGATCACCCGGACGGCCCAGGAGCACCTGGCTGAGGTCTACTGGATCGGGCGGGTACGGCTGCGCGGCACGATGCCGGCCGCCGACGTGATCTCCGCCGTCTCATCCCGGGGCCGGGTGCGCTTCATGATCACGACACCGACGGTCGATCCGCCGCTCCCCCGCGACTTCGTCCTGCGACTCAGCGGCGAGGAGCAGCGCACCGTCCACCTGATCGTGGACGGATCCTGGCCCCGCAACGAGTGGCCGCGCCGACTGCCCCGGCGGATCGTCCTGCACCCGCTGCCCAGTTGCGGGCGGGCCGTCGCGGCCTGAGTGCCGGGTGGGCCGGTCGACGCGACACGGTCGGCCCACCCGATACCGATTCGGCGTACGCCCGGGAGGTTTGCTAGTCTTCTCCCGTCGCTGAGCCCCCGTAGCTCAGGGGATAGAGCACCGCCCTCCGGAGGCGGGGGCGCAGGTTCGAATCCTGCCGGGGGCACAAGCTTTTCGCGCTCCATGTCCGCTGAAGAACGCGGACCTGGGGCGCTTGTCATTTCTGCTCCGGGGCCGAGCCCCGGACCCCACGCTCCCGGCGCCAGCTCACGTCGACCCGCTCCGGGCCCAAGCCCCACCCTCCCGGCGCCAGCTCACGTCGACTCCGCCCCGGGCCTGAGCCCTGGACCCACGTCTTCCACGGCGCCAGCTCACGTCAACCCGTCCCAGGCCCAAGCCCTGGACCCCACGTTCTCCGGTGCCAGCCCACGTCGACCGGTTCCGGCCCGAGCCCGGACACACGCCCTCGCACCCGACTCGCGCCGAACCACCCCACCCCGAACCCCTTGACCCCGCGATCTTGCAGTTCCGGTTGTCGTTCTGGGGCGGAATGCGCCTTCTGTCGCCACAGAAAGTGCAAGATCGCGGGGGTCGGGGCGCGGGGCGGGGCGCGGGGCGCGGGGCGCGAGCGGGGTTAGGCGTTGACGTATTCGGCTAGGTGTTGGCCGGTGAGGGTGTTGCGGACGGCTACCAGGTCGGCGGGGGTGCCTTCGAAGACGACGCGGCCGCCGTCGTGGCCGGCGCCCGGGCCGAGGTCGATGATCCAGTCGGCGTGCGCCATGACCGCCTGATGGTGCTCGACCACGATCACCGACGTGCCGGAGTCGACGAGCCGGTCCAGCAGGCCGAGCAGTTGCTCCACGTCGGCGAGGTGCAGGCCGGTGGTCGGCTCGTCGAGGACGTAGACGCCGCCCTTCTCGGCCATCCGGGTGGCCAGCTTGAGCCGCTGCCGTTCGCCGCCGGACAGGGTGGTCAGCGGCTGACCGAGGCTGAGGTAGCCGAGCCCGACGTCGACGAGACGGTCGAGGATGGCGTGCGCGGCCGGGGTACGCGCCTCGCCCGAGCCGAAGAACGCCTCCGCCTCGGTCACCGACATGGCGAGCACCTCGCTGATGTCCCGGCCGCCGAACCGGTACTCCAGTACGGACGCCTGGAACCGCCGCCCCTCGCACTCTTCGCAGGTGGCGGCGACGCCAGCCATCATCCCCAGGTCGGTGTAGATGACGCCGGCGCCGTTGCAGCCCGGGCAGGCGCCCTCGGAGTTGGCGCTGAACAGCGCGGGCTTCACGCCGTTGGCCTTCGCGAACGCCTTGCGGATCGGGTCGAGCAGACCCGTGTACGTCGCGGGGTTGCTCCGTCGGGAACCGCGGATCGCGCTCTGGTCGACCGACACCACCCCCTCCCGGGGCGACACCGAGCCGTGGATCAGCGAACTCTTGCCCGAACCGGCGACACCCGTCACCACCACCAGCACGCCCAACGGAATGTCGACGTCGACGTCGCGCAGGTTGTGGGCGTTCGCGCCCCGCACGGCGAGCGTGCCGGACGGGGTACGCACCGACGACTTCAGCGCGGCCCGGTCGTCCAGGTGTCGCCCGGTCAGGGTGTCGCTGGCGCGCAGCCCGTCGACGGTGCCCTGGAACACCACCTCACCACCGCCGGTGCCGGCGCCGGGACCGAGGTCGACGACGTGGTCGGCGATGGCGATGGCCTCCGGCTTGTGCTCGACGACCAGGACGGTGTTGCCCTTGTCGCGCAGGCGCAGCAGCAGACCGTTCATCCGGGCGATGTCGTGCGGGTGCAGCCCGATCGTCGGCTCGTCGAAGACGTACGTGACGTCGGTGAGCGAGGACCCGAGGTGGCGGATCATCTTGGTGCGCTGCGCCTCGCCACCGGAGAGCGTGCCGGACGGCCGGTCCAGCGACAGGTAGCCCAGCCCGATCTCCTCGAACGAGTCGAGGAGGTGTTGCAACCCGCTGAGCAGGGGCGCGACCGACGGCTCCTCGATGCCTCGGACCCAGGCCGCCAGGTCGCTGATCTGCATGGCGCAGACGTCCGCGATGCTCTTGCCCGCGATCTTCGACGAGCGGGCCTCGGCGCTGAGCCGGGTGCCGTCGCAGTCGGGGCAGGTGGTGAACGTGACCGCCCGGTCCACGAAGGCCCGGATGTGCGGCTGCAACGTGTCGATGTCCTTGGACAGGAACGACTTCTGGATCTGCGGGATCAGGCCCGAGTACGTCAGGTTGATGCCCTCGACCTTGATCTTGGTCGGTTCCCGGTGGAGCAGGTCCTGCAACTCCCGCTTGGTGTACCTGCTGATCGGCTTGTCCGGGTCGAAGTAGCCGCAGCCCCGAAAGATCCGGCCGTACCAGCCCTCCATGCTGTAGCCCGGAATGGTGATCGCACCCTCGTTGAGCGACTTGCCGGCGTCGTAGAGCGCGGACAGGTCGAAGTCGGTGACCGCGCCCATGCCCTCGCAGCGCGGGCACATGCCGCCCAGGCGGTTGAAGGTCGCCTTCTCGGTCTTCGTCTTGCCCGCGCCGCGCTCGACGGTGATCGCGCCGGTCGCCCGGACCGAGGGGACGTTGAAGGAGAAGGCGTTCGGCGAGCCGATGTGCGGCTGCCCGAGCCGGCTGAACAGGATTCGCAGCATGGCGTTGGCGTCGGTGGCGGTGCCGACGGTGGAGCGGGCGTTGGCGCCCATCCGCTCCTGGTCGACGATGATCGCGGTGGTGAGCCCGGCCAGTACGTCGACCTCGGGCCGGGTCAGCGTCGGCATGAAGCCCTGCACGAAGGCGCTGTAGGTCTCGTTGATCATCCGCTGCGACTCGGCGGCGATGGTGCCGAACACCAACGAACTCTTGCCCGAGCCCGAGACACCGGTGAACACCGTGAGCCGGCGCTTCGGCAGCTCGACCGTGACGTCCTTGAGGTTGTTGACGCGAGCGCCCTGCACCCGGATCAGGTCGTGGCGGTCGGCGACGTGTGCCGCGGGCGAGTCCGTGGCCTTGCTCATCGTCTCTCCATCTGCTCGGGTGGGCGGGCCCGGGTCACGCTACGGGTGGCGGCGTGACCTGCGCTTCTCGATTCCTGACGGGTCGGGTGACCTGCTTCGCCGTACAGGACGGCAGCCCGACCGTCGACAGCGCCGCCTCCCGGCGGTAGGTGCTGGGCGGCATGCCGACCAGTTCGGTGAAGCGGGTGCTGAAGGTGCCGAGCGAGGAGCAGCCGACCGCGAAACATACATCGGTGACGCTCATGTCGCCACGACGCAGCAGGGCCATGGCGCGCTCCACGCGCCGGGTCATCAGATAGCTGTACGGAGATTCGCCGTAGGCGAGCCGGAACTCCCGGCTGAGGTGCCCGGCCGACATGTGCACACCCCGGGCGAGCGCCTCGACGTCGAGCGGCTGCGCGTACTCCCGGTCGATGCGGTCGCGGACGCGACGCAGCCGCGCGAGGTCGGCGAGGCGCTGGCTCTCGGTCGATCGGCTGCTCACCCGGAAAATCGTGCCACAGACCCCCGACGAATCGGGCCCGCCGAGGGCCGGGGCGCGCGACCGGCCGAGCCCGACCCGAGCCGCGCGGCGGCGGATGGGGTGGCCGTCCGGGGCGTACCGTCAGGTGGTTTCGCGGCGGGCGCGGGCCCGGCGCTTGCCCTCGTGCATGGCCTGCACGCGGGCCACCGGGATGGTGCGGCCCTCGGCGACCAGGTCGGCGGGGATCTGCTGGGGTTCCGGCAGCAGGGCGACCCACGGGTCGGTTCCGGCGAGCAGCGCCGGGGCCGTCCGGATGGTGAAGTCCGCCGGGGTCACCTCGGTCAGGTCGGCCCAGTCGACCGGGAAGGACACCGGCATCCCGGGCCGCAGTCGCGGGCTGTACGCGGCCACGACCGTCGCCCCGCCGGAGCGGGTGGCGTCGACGAACACCTTCCCGCCCCGGTCCTCGCGGATGTACGCCGTGGTGGCGAGCGCCGGGTCGAGCCGTTCGGCGCGGACCGCGAGCGCCCGGGTGGCGGCGGCCAACTCCTCGGCGGTGGCGTCGCCGGTGACCGGGACGAAGACGTGCACGCCCTTGGCACCGCTGGTCTTGACCGCTCCGGCCAGGCCGGCGTCGGCGAGCGCCTGGCGGACCAGCAGCGCCGCGTCGACCGCCGCGCGGAACCCGTCGCCCTCCGGCGGGTCCAGGTCGAGCACGAGGTGGGTCGGTCGGTGCGGGTCGGTCGCGGTGGCCAGGGTCGGGTGGTACTCGACCGCGCGCTGGTTGGCGAACCAGAGCAGGGTGCGCCGGTCGTCGCAGAGGGCGTACGAGATCTCCCGGTGCGACGCCTCGGCCCAGACCGCCGTTCGGCGCACCCAGTCCGGGGTGTAGCGGGGCAGGTTCTTCTGCATGAACGGCGGCTGGCCGGGGCGCACCCGGATCACCGACAGCGGTCGGTCCCGGAGCTGTCCGATGATCGGCTCCCGAACGGCGTCGAGGTAGTCGACGAGGTCGCGCTTGGTGGCGTCGTCACGGTCGGACAGCGGCTGGTCCAGGTTCGTCAGGGCCACGCCGTCGCGGGTCTCGTCAGCCTCACTCACCCGATCACCCTCGCCGCCCCGGCGTCGTCGGTCAACCGGACACGGCGCTTCGACGCCCGTCGACCGGCCCGCCGCCGTCGACCGGCCCGCCGCCGTCGATGGGCCCGTCGCCGTCCACCGCCCCGTCCCCGTCGACCCGCCCGTCGCCGTCGGGCCGCGCGGCGGCCGGCTGTCGGGGCACCAGGCCCAGCGCCACCAGCAGAGCGGCGAGCACCAGGGCGGCGGCCACCGCGTAGGCGAGCCGGTAACCGCCGGCCAGCGCGACCACCTCGGCCTGGCCGGCGGCCCGTAGTCCGTCGCTGCGGGACGCCGCCAGGGTCGCCAGCGCCGCCAGGCCGACCGCCCCGCCGACCTGCTGGGTGGTGTTGGCCAGCCCGGAGGCGAGCCCGGCGTCGGCGTCGGTCGCGCCGGCCATGGCCAGCGTGGTGACCGCCGGCAGGGTCAGACCGCCGGCCAGCCCGAAGACCACCATCGCCGGGAGTACGTCGGCGAGGTAGCCGCCGTCGGCGGTCAGCCGGGCGAGCAGCAGGAAGCCGACGGCGGCCAGGCCGAGCCCGGCCACCAGCACGGTTCGGGCGCCCCAGCGGGCGATCAGCCGGCCGGCCAGGCCGAGCGAGACGACCGCGATCACCACCGGGGTGGGCAGGAACGCCCAGCCGGTCGCCGCCGCGTCCAGCCCGAGCACGAGTTGCAGCTCCACGGCGAGCAGGAACTGGAAGCCGAAGAAGGCGGCCACCATGAGGAACTGCGCGGTGTTCGCCGCGAGCAGCCCCGGTACGCGCAGCAGTCGGCTCGGCAGCAGCGGGGTGGACGCCACGCGCTGGCGTACCGCGAACCCGCCGAGCAGCAGCGCGGCGAGCGCCACCGCACCGAGGGTGCGTGGGCTGGTCCAGCCGTGCTCACCCGTACCCACGATGCCCAGCACGGCGGCCATCAGGCCGGCGGTGGCGAGCAGCGCGCCGGGCACGTCGAGACCGGTCCACGGCCCGCTGCCCCGCTCGGCGGGGAGCCGGCGGACGGCGGCGAGCAGGATCGCCGCCCCGATCGGGAGATTCACCAGGAAGATCGAGCGCCAGCCGGCCAGCTCGGTCAGCACTCCCCCGGCCACCGTGCCGACCGATGCGCCGGCCGCCCCGGTGAAGCTGTAGACGGCGATCGCGCGGGCCCGCTCGGCCGGCTCGGGGTAGAGCCGGACGATCATGCCGAGGCTGACCGCCATGGCCAGCGCGCCGCCGACGCCCTGGCCGAACCGTGCGCCGACGAGCAGGACCGGCCCGCTGGCGAGCGCGCAGGCCGCCGAGGCCAGGGTGAACAGCAGGACGCCGGCCAGGAAGACCCGGCGTCGGCCGAGCAGGTCGCCGAGGCGACCGGCGAGCAGCAGCAGCCCGCCGAAGGCCACCAGGTACGCGTTGACGACCCAGGCCAGTCCGGCGGCGGTGAAGCCCAGGTCGCGCTGGACGGCGGGCAGGGCCACCGACACCACGCTGCCGTCCAGAATGATCATGAGGCTGCCGGCGCAGAGCACCAGCAACGCCGGCCAGCGGGACGGGGTGACACGGTCCACGGGACTCCTCCTTGGTGCACGGTTTGTTACTGACGCCATCGTCTGTGACCATGACCGGGAGCGGAAGGAGGCACTGTTGTGTCCCAGAGGAACAGCGATGTGTCCGCGCAGGTAGCGGCCGAGTTCACGTGCGCCGCGGGGAACGTGCCGTTCACCCCCGGACAGGCGCGCGCCTGCACCGTCCGCGAGGTGCTCGATCGGGTTGGCGGCAAGTGGAGCATCGGCATCCTGGTGGCGGCCTCGCACGGACCGGTCCGCTTCACCGAGCTGGAGCGGCACATCGAGGGCATCAGTCGCCGGATGCTCACGCTGACGCTGCGCAACCTGGAACGCGACGGCCTGCTGCACCGCACGGTCTATCCGACCGTGCCGCCCAAGGTCGAGTACGTGGCCACCCCGATGGCGTTGGAACTGTACGAGTCGCTGGTGGCACTGACGAGCTGGGCCGAGCGGCACCGCCGGGCCATCGCCGAGGCGCGGACCAGGTACGACGCCGAACACGCCGCCTAAACAAGCGAGCGGTGTGGGGAACGCCACGCGGTTTGTCTGACCGATCGGTCAGGGTCTGACCGATCGGTCAGGCATGCTGGTTCACGGAGGTGGACCGGTGATGGCCAGAGCGGTGTCCGAGACGCACGGTGAGATCCTCGCCGCGGCGGCGCGACGGTTCGCGGTGACCGGTTACCGGGGCACCTCGTTGCAGGACATCGCCCGCGAGGTCGGCTGCTCCAAGGCCACCGTGCTCTACCACTTCGCCAACAAGGAAGCGCTGTTGGCCGAGCTGATGGCGCCGGCCATCACGGTGCTGACCGACCTCGACGACCAGCTCAGCGGCCTGACCGGCGCGGCCGCCCAGGAGGCCGCCGCGGTCGGCTTCGTCGACCTCGCGGTCCGGTTCCGGCGGGAGATCGCCGTCCTGCGCGGCGAGTTCCCGGAGCTGCTCTGCCAGCCGGCCTTCGCCCACATCCAGCAGATCTCCGAACGGCTGCGCGACGCGTTGGCCGGCCACTCCGACCGGCCCAGCGCCCGGATTGCCGCGCTGGTGCTGTTGGCCGGCATCTCCGAGGCGTGCGCCGAGTTCGTCGACGTCCCCGACGACGAGCTGCGGCCCGCCCTGCTCACCCTCGCCCGACGGGCCGTCGAACCCGTCGGGTCACCCCTGCCCCAACCACCCACGACCGAGGACAAGGACTCCTGATGGCCACCCTGCTCTACCGGCTCGGCCGGGGCGCGTTGCGCCGGCGACGGCTCGTCGTCGCGCTCTGGCTCGTCGTACTCGTCGGTGCCGGCCTGGCCGCGGCGACCCTGCGCGGCCCGACGGCGAGCAACTTCACCATGCCCGGCACCGAGAGCCAGCGGGCGCTCGACCTGCTCGCCGAGCAGTTCCCCGCGGCCAGCGGCGCCACCGGCACGATCACGCTCAAGGCGCCCGGCGACGGCCAACTGGCCACCCCGGAGGGCCAGGCCGTGGTGCAGGAGCTGGTCCAGCAGGCCGGGACCCTGCCCGGCGTGGTCGGCGCGGTCAACCCACTCCAGGTCGGCGCCGTCTCGCCCAACGGCCGGTACGCCCTGGTCCAGGTCCAGTTCGCCACCGGGGCGGACGAGGTGACCGACGCGCAGAAGACCGCGTACGAGGAGGTCGGCGCGGCGGCCAGGGCGAAGGGCTGGCAGGTCGCCCCGGGCGGAGAGGTGCTGGGCGGCGAGCCGGAGGTCGGCTCGACCGAGGCACTCGGCGTGCTGGTCGCCGCGATCGTCCTGATCATCACGTTCGGCTCGCTGGTGGCCGCCGGGATGACCATGCTCAACGCGCTGATCGGCGTGGGCGTCGGCATGGCCGGCCTGTTCGCGCTGAGTGGCGTCATCGAGTTGACCAGCACGGCGCCGATCCTCGCGCTGATGCTCGGCCTCGCCGTGGGCATCGACTACTCGCTGTTCATCACCTCCCGGCACCGGCAGAACCTGCTCGACGGCCTGCCGCCGGACGAGGCGGTCGGCCGGGCCGTGGGCACCGCCGGCTCCGCCGTGGTCTTCGCGGGCGCCACCGTCGTCATCGCGCTCGCCGGGCTGGCCGTGGTGGACATCCCGTTCCTCACCGTGATGGGTCTCGCCGCCGCCGGCACCGTCACCGTGGCCGTCCTCGTCGCCATCACGCTCCAGCCGGCGCTGCTCGGCTTCGCCGGTCGCCGGGTGCTTCCCCGCCGGCTGCGGACGCCCGCCACCGACGGCACGTCGGGCACCGACGCGGACGTCGACCGGCCCGCCCCGCTCGAGGACCGGTCGGCGTTCGGCTTCCGCTGGGCCCGGTTCGTCACCCGCTTCCGGGTACCCGTGATCCTGGTCGGGCTGCTCGGCCTGGGGCTGCTCGCGCTGCCCACGCCGGACATGCGGCTGGCGCTGCCGGGCGCGGCGACGGCCGCCGTCGGCTCTCCCGCCCGGGTGGCGAACGACCTGACCGTCGAGGGCTTCGGCCCGGGCTTCACCGGCCGGCTCGCGGTGGTCGTCGCGGGCGATGACGCGCAGGCGACCTCGGCCGCCGTACCGCAGGTCACCGCGCTGCTGCAACGTACCGAGAACGTCCTCGCGGTCGCGCCCCCGCAGCTCAGCCCGGACGGCCGGACGGCGCTGCTCGGCGTGGTGCCCAAGACCGGCCCGACCGACGAGGCCACCGAGACGCTGGTGCACGACATCCGCGACTCGGTGGGCGACATCCGCGGCGCGGACGTGCTGCTCACCGGTGTCACGGCGATCGGCATCGACGTGTCCGAGAAGCTCTCCGACGCGCTACCGGTCTACCTGCTGCTGGTCGTCGGGCTGTCGGTCCTGCTGCTGATGCTGGTGTTCCGCTCGCTGCTGGTGCCGGTCAAGGCCGCGCTGGGCTTCCTGCTCACCGTCGCCGCCACGTTCGGCATCACGGTGGCGGTGTTCCAGCAGGGGCACCTCGCCGACCTGGTCGGTCTGGACACGCCCGGCCCGCTGATCAGCTTCCTGCCGATCCTGCTCATCGGCATCCTGTTCGGGCTCGCCATGGACTACGAGGTGTTCCTGGTGTCCCGGATGCGGGAGGACTTCGTGCACGGCGAGTCGGCCCGGGACGCCACGATCAGCGGCATGGGGCACGGCGCCCGGGTGGTCACCGCCGCCGCACTGATCATGATGTCGGTGTTCGGGGGCTTCGTGTTCCTCGAGGACCCGGTGATCAAGTCGATGGGCTTCGCGCTCGCCATCGGCGTGGCGATCGACGCCTTCGTGGTCCGCATGACCATCGTCCCGGCCGTGATGTCCCTGCTCGGTGACCGCGCCTGGTGGCTGCCCCGCTGGCTGTCCCGCGCCCTGCCGAACGTCGACATCGAGGGCGAGGGCCTCCGCGACCACCTGACGACCCAGGAGCCCGCGCGGGTCTAGGCCCCCGCCTCGTCGATCATGGAGTTGTGGTGCCCGTCGCGCCCCGACCCGGGCGCTTCGTCCGGCACCACAACTCCATGATCCGCGCGCGCCGGCCCGGTCACACGCCGGCCGGGTAGGTCTCCATCTCGCCGGGGACGGCCGGGACGGCCAGCGGGTGCAGGGCCGTCGTCTCGTCGCACCAGATCAGCGCGTCGTAACGGGCGCCCAGGCGGGTCGGCACGTAATTGCCCCAGGACTCGAAGGACGGGTCGTACACCACCCCGATCGCCCGGTGGTCCGCCGGCTCGGTGACCCAGCCCGGTTGGTCGTCGCCGCCGAAGACGAGCACCGCCCGTTCGGGCATCAACTCGTGCAACCGCCGCTCCACCGAGCCCTCCCGCGCCGGCGGCACCACCATCGCCTCCGACGGCGAACCCCAACGGGGCGCCGCGATCACCGTGCCCCGGTAGGTGCCGAACCCGATCAGCGCCACCGCGTCGTCGCCGTGCCGCTCGCGGGCCAACTGACCAATGTTGACCATCCCGTCGGCGGCCATGTCGGTGGCCCGCGCGTCCCCCACGTGCGTGTTGTGCGCCCAGACGATCCCTCGGGCGTCCGGGCCGTAGCGGTGCAGCAGCCGGTCCAAGGTGTCCTGCATGTGGGTGTCCCGGATGTTCCACGAGTCCGGACCGCCGGCCACCATCGCCCGGTAGTAGCGCTCCGCGCCGGCCACGACCTCCGCGTTCTGCCAGGCCGAGAAGCGGTCCGGGCCGTCCGACATGGCCTGTTCCCGGGTACGCGCCAACAGCCGGATGACCTCCTCCTCGCACCGGGCGGAGACGAACCGGCTGGCCGCGCCGTACTCCTCGACCCGCTTGCCGTACGGCTCGAAGCACCGGTACGCGTCCTGCGCCGCCTCCAGCGAGGTCGGGTCCTCCTCCCCCAGGTAGTCGAAGATCGCCTGCATCGACTCCCAGAGGCTGTAGACGTCGAGCCCGTGGAAGCCGGCCCGCTCGCCCTCCGGCCGTTCCAGGTTCCACGCCCGCAGCCACCGGCAGAAGCGGGCCACCTCGGCGTTCGCCCACATCCAGGTCGGCCACCGCTCGAAGCCTTCCAACGCCGTCTGCGGATCGAGGACCCCACCGGGGGCGGCGGTGACCGAGCGGTGCACCCGGTCGCAGTCCGGCCAGTCGCCCTCGACGGCCACGAACGAGAAGCCGCACTCCGTGATCAGCCGACGGGTCAACTGCTCGCGCAGCCGGTAGTAGTCGTAACTGCCGTGCGTGGACTCGCCGATCATCACCACCCGGGCGTCCCGGACGCGCTCCAGCAACGGGTCGAAGTCGCTCGGTGCGCCGAGCCGCTGAACCAGCATGGCAGCGGCTACCCGGCGGTCGCGCCGACAAACCGTCGGCGCGTCGCCCACCGACACGCCGTCCGCGTGTACGCCTGACACCACCGGGTAGCCAACCGACATGACCGTGTCAGGCGTGCAGTTGCAGGAGTACCTGGCCGGGCTCGACTACCCGGTCTCCCGCGAGGACCTCATCCGCTGGGCACAGGAGAACGGTGCCAGCACGGCCACACTGCACCTGCTCCAGACACTACAACCCGAACAGTTCGAAACCCCCGAAGAACTGACCGAGGCCCTGACAACCCCCACCTAACCACCCCACCCCTGTCGCCCCCCTCCCACCCATCCCCCTCACCCGCCCATCCCCGGTTGATCATGAAGTTATTGCCATGACACGCCGGCATCGATGGCAATAACTTCATGATCAACCGGGGGAAGCGGGGGCGGAAGGTGGGCGGGGAGGGGGAAGCGGCGGGGGGGGGTTATGGGAGGGGGATGGTGCGGTTTTCGTGGCGGGCCGATTCGGCGGCGGCGATGATCGTGACGACCTCGGCCCCGAAGCGGACGTCGCAGCGGTGGTCGCGGTCGCCGGTCCGGACCTGCTCGAGGAGTTGGTCGATCGCCACACCGAACGCCGTCGCGGCGTCGTACTCGCCGTGCGGCACGGTCTCGATGCCGTTCTCGCCGTAGAACACGAACTCCCGGGCCATCGCCTCGGTCGGCGCGTCCAGGGAGAGCGAGGCGCTGCTGGTCGCGCCACCCTCGTGGGTGAGCAGCAGGTGCACCATCCCGCTCGGGCCGTCCATCGCGGCCACCTGGGTCACCCGCCCCAGCACCGGCAGGAGGATCGAGAGCGCGTGCGGGGCGATGTCCCAGAGCGCGCCGTGCTCACGACGCCACAGCGAACCGCCGTACGGGCTGCCCTCCTGGAAGATCGATGCGAACGCCGTGGTGCGGCCGTGCTGCCAGCCACCCGCGGCGGCGGTCGACGCGAGGAACGCGGTGACGTTCGGCTGGAACCGCTGGGTGAAGAACACCACGGAGGCGACTCCCGACGCCTCGACGGCGGCGACCACCCGGTCGGCGTCGTCCACGCTGAGCGCGAGCGGCTTGTCCAGCAGCAGGTGCCGGCCGGCGGTGGCGGCCCGGACCGCGATGTCGGCCTGGACGTCCGGCGGCAACGCGACGGCTACGGCCTCGCACTGCTCGATGAGGGCGTCGACGTCGGCGTAGGCGGGCACCCCGTACCGCTCGGCCAGCGCGGAGGCCCGCTCCGGGTTACGCCCCCACACCCCGACCAGTTCCGCATCCGGGTGTGCGTGCAGCGCCTTCCCGTGCGTCTCGATCGCCCAGTGACCGGTGCCGAACAAGCCGAACCGCAGCACGTGTACCTCCGCTGTTTCCCCCCACCGTGGCAACCCCACGGACGTGATCCACGCTAGTCGCCCCAGCACGTCCGTCGGCGGCGGGTCGCCAACCGGAGCAGCTTGCGTACTGCGCCAGCCAGGGGTGACCGTGGTCTGACCGGTGCCTGTCGAGCTGCCCCAGATCCGGGGCGCACTACCCGACCTCCGACGCCCCGTCCGACTTCCGATACCCGGCACCCGGCGCCCTGCCCCGACGCACCCCGAGACGCCCGTCGCAACCCCGAGACGCCCGACACCGCGAGACGCCCGACACCGCGAGACGCCCGACACCGCGAGACGCCCGACGCAACCCCAAGACGCCCGACACCCCGAGACGCCCGACGCACCCCAAGACGCCCGACACCCCAAGACGCCCGACGCACCCCAAGACACCCGACGCAACGCCCCACTGCTGACGCAGGCTCCGTGATTGCCTGCCCCATTTCCGGGGCAGCTCGACAGTGCCTGCGCACCCCTCGGGCAGCCGGCCGCCCGCACGCGCCGCCCGCGCGCCCCGGCCGCGCGACCGGACCCGGCGGGCGCGTCGGCCGGGCAGCGTGCGGTGGTTACTACGACGGTTAGTAGGCTGTGCCGGTGACCGAGGCGACGACCGGGTGGGGCCGATGACCAGCGCGGCGGCCGGCTCGCCGGTGGACGGGCTCCTCGCGACGGTGTCGATCGTGCTGTCGTTGCTCGTCGCCGTGTGGGCGTTGGTCGCGGCGGTACGCCACCGGCCGCCGGACCGGGTGCAGTTCGCCGGTCTGGCCGTACTCGAGTTGGGGTTGCTCGCTCTGGGTGTGCTGGCCCTGGTGGCGGTCGGCGGCGGCGACCGGCCGGGCGAGCCCGGCGCGTTCTTCGGCTACCTGGTCACGCTGGTCTGCCTGCCGCCGCTGGCCTGGGTGCTGGCCCGGATGGAACCGACCCGGTGGGGGTCGGCGATCGTCTGCGCGGTCTGCCTGGTGACGCCGGTCGTGGTGGTGCGGTTGCAGCAGACCTGGGAGGTGCTCGGTGGTTGAGACACGACCAGCCCAACAACGCACGAACTCCGGCCCCGGCCGGCTGTTGATCGCGGTCTACCTGCTCTTCGCCATCGCGGCGACCAGCCGGGCGGGCCTGCAGATCGCCACCAAGTTCGACGAGGCGCCGGTGGCGTACCTGCTCTCCGCCCTGGCCGCGCTCATCTACATCGTGGCCGCGGTGGGTCTGGCCCGGGCCGGGCACACCGGCCGGCGGGTGGCGCTGGCGTGCTGTTCGGTGGAGTTGGTCGGGGTCGTCGTGGTCGGCATCCTGAGCCTGGCCGACAAGGCGCTCTTCCCCGACGAGACGGTGTGGTCGCAGTTCGGTAGCGGGTACGGCTACATCCCGCTCGTCCTGCCGGTGCTGGGCCTGTTCTGGCTCTGGCGCACCCGCCGCGACCCGGCCTGAGCCGACCGGGCCGCGGTACGAGGGCGACCGCGCTCAGGCCCGTGGGCCACCGGCGACGTAGATGACCTGGCCGGAGACGAAGCCGGCGCCCTCACTCGCCAGGAACGAGATGGTGTGGGCGACGTCCTCCGGGCGTCCCGGGCGGCGTACCGGAATCTCGGCGGCGGCGTGCTTCTGGAGGTCCTCGAAGTCGACCTTCATGCGGGCGGCGGTGGCCGCCGTCATGTCGGTCACGATGAAGCCGGGCGCGACGGCGTTGACGGTCACCCCGAACGGCCCCAGTTCGATGGCGAGCGTCTTGGTGAAGCCCTGCAGGCCCGCCTTGGCGGCGGCGTAGTTCGCCTGGCCCCGGTTACCCAGCGCCGAGGTGCTGGAGAGGTTGACGATCCGCCCCCACTTGCGCTCCACCATGTGCTTCTGGGCGGCCTGGCTGAACAGGAACGCGCCCCGCAGGTGTACGCCCATGACGGTGTCCCAGTCGGCGTTCGTCATCTTGAACAGCAGGTTGTCCCGGAGCACGCCGGCGTTGTTGACCAGCACGGTGGGCGCGCCCAGTTCGGCGGCGACCCGCTCGACGGCGGCCTCGACCTGGTCACGGTCGGAGACGTCGGCGCCGACGCCGAGCGCCCGACCACCCGCGCCGGCGATGGCGTCCACCGTCTCCTTGGTGGCCGCCTCGTCGATGTCGACCACGGCGACGGCCATCCCGTCGGCGGCCAGCCGCCGGGCGGTGGCGGCACCGATACCGCGTGCGGCTCCGGTGACGATGGCGACGCGGTGCTCCTCCGACATGATTACCTCCGGGTAACTTTGGGGTGATCGGAGGAGCTTAGCGTCAGAACCCCCGCCCCCGGCATAGGCGAATCCACCGGTATCCGTGCCCGGAGACCTTCACCGCGCCGAGCTTGCCCAGTTCGCCGTAGCCACGGTCGGTGAGCACGTCGATCGGCAGGTCGGCCTCGGGTTCGAGGCTGCTCAGGTCCACCTCGACGTCGTCGGTGCCCAGGTTGTGCAGGAAGACCATCGTGCCGGTCGGCCCGTCGGCCCGGTGCGCCAGCACCCCCGGCGGCATCGCCACGTCGATGTGCGTGGTGGAGCCGGAGCCGATCTCGGGGGCCTCCCGCAGGGTACGGATCATGCGCTCGAACCACGCCAGCAGCGACTTCGGGTCGCCGCGCTGGGCGGTGACGTTGACGTTCTGGTAACCGAACTCGCCCTTGTCGATCACCGGGCGGACCAGCTTCTCCGCATCCGCCGTGGAGAAGCCGGCGTTCGGCTGGTACGACCACTGCATCGGGGTACGGATCGCCTCCCGACCGGGCAGCGACAGGTCCTCGCCCATCCCGATCTCCTCGCCGTACCGCAGCACCGGGGTGCCGCGCAGGGAGAACTGCAACGCGTACGCCAGCTCGAGGCGCCGCCGGTCGTTGCCGAGCATCGGGGCGAGCCGGCGCCGGATGCCCCGGTCATAGATGCGCATGTTCTCGTCCGGGCCGAACTCGGCGTACACCTGGTTGCGTTGTTCGGTGGTCAGCCGGGACAGGTCGATCTCGTCGTGGTTGCGCAGGAAGGTGGCCCACTGCCCGCCGACGGGCAGCTTCGGGGTGTCCCGCAGCGCCTCGATCAGCGACTCCGGGTCCTGCCGGGCGAGAGCGAGCATGAGCCGGCCGTTGAGCATGAAGTCGAAGAGCATGTGGATCCGGTTGCCGGAGCCGCTGGCGTCGCCGAAGAACGTCGGGAGCTGGTCCGGTTCGACGTTGGCCTCGGCGAGCAGGACGGCGTCACCGCGCCGCCACTGCACGTGCTGGCGCATCTCGGTGAGGAACTCGAAGTCCTTCGGGGAGTCCGGGTTGCCCGGCTCGGTCAGCTCGATGATGAACGGCACCGCGTCCATCCGGAAGCCGGAGACCCCGAGCTGGAGCCAGAACGACATGATCTTCTTGACCTCGGCCCGGACCTCCGGGTTGGCGAAGTTGAGATCCGGTTGGAACTTGTAGAAGCGGTGGTAGAACCACGCCTTGGCGGTGCGGTCGTAGCTCCACGTCTCCTTCTGCTCACCGGGGAACACCATGCCCTGGTGGCGGTCGTCCGGCTCGGTGTCGGACCAGACGTACCAGTCCCGGTACGGCGAGTCCGGCGACGAACGGGCGGACTGGAACCAGGGGTGCTCGTCGGAGGTGTGGTTGACCACCAGGTCGATGATCACGCGGATGCCCCGGTTCTGTGCCTGGTGCAGCAGTTCGGCGAAGTCCCCGAGGGTGCCGAAGCGGGGGTCCACGTTGTAGAAGTCGGTGACGTCGTACCCGTCGTCGCGGTTGGGTGACGGGTGGATCGGGTGCAGCCACAGGCAGGTCACGCCCAGCCGGGCCAGGTAGTCCAGCCGCCCGATCAGACCACGGATGTCGCCGACACCGTCGCCGTCGGAGTCGGCGTACGTGTCGATGTCGAGGCAGTAGACGACGGCTTCGGAATACCAACGGTCACCCATGCCGCGAAAAACTCTCCAGTTGATCTCCACGGCAAACCTGCCGGACGGCGGTCGGTACCCTGCCCGGCATGGACATCGACCTCGTACCACCGAGCGATGAGTTGGACTGGTCCCGGGGCGAGTGGTTGCACCCGCCGGTACGCGCCGAGCGGGGCGCCGCCGGTGAGCTGATCGTCGAGGCCGGGGCGGAGACCGACTTCTGGCGGCGGACCAGCTACGGCTTCGTCCACGACAACGGGCCGGCGCTGCTGGCGCCGCTGCCCGTCGGCGCGGCCATGGAGGTGAGCTTCGTCCTCGACTTCGCCGCACAGTTCGACCAGGCCGGGGCGCTGGTCCGGGTGGACGAGCGGACGTGGGTCAAGGCGGGCGTCGAGGTGAGCGACGGCGAGTCGCAGCTCGGCGCGGTGGTCACCCGGGAGTTCTCCGACTGGTCGGTGGCCCCGGTGCAGGGGTGGGCGGGCCAGGAGGTCACCGTGCGAGTCAGTCGGGCCGGTGACGCGCTGACCGTACGGGCGCGGGTGGCCGACGCGCCCTGGCGGCTGGTCCGCCTCGCCCCGCTGGACCCGACGGCCGAGGCGACGGCCGGCCCGTTCTGCTGCGCGCCCACGCGCGCCGGCCTCACCGTGGTGTTCACCGCCTGGCGGCAGGGCCCGGCGGACACCGCGCTGCACCCGGAGGGCTGAACCGTCGTGGGGTGACTCACTGGCAGGTGTGCCGCGCCGATCATTGGGTATGACAGTCCGATCCCCTCGTCGGCCGCTCCGGAAGGATGACCAATGGCGTACGCCCAGACCGGTGACCCCTCCGAGTTCACCGGCCTGACCGGGTGGGTGGCGTCCGTCATCGAGGCGATGGGTCCGGTCGGCGTGGCCCTGCTGGTCGCACTGGAGAGCATCGTCCCGCCGATCCCCAGCGAGATCGTGCTGGCCATGGCCGGCTTCCTGGCCCACGAGGGCCAGTTCAACGTCGTCCTCGTCGTGGTGGCCGCGACGGTCGGCTCGCTGGTCGGCGCGCTGGTGCTCTACTGGCTCGGCGCGGCGCTCGGCGAGGACCGACTCAAGCGCTGGCTGGACCGCATCCCGCTGGTGGACCGCGACGACCTGGAGAAGGCCGACCGCTGGTTCGAGCGACACGGCCGCTGGGCGGTGCTGATCGGTCGGGTGGTGCCGGTGGTCCGCAGCCTGGTCTCCGTTCCGGCCGGGGCCAACCGGATGCCGCTCGGCGAGTTCGTCCTGCTCACCACGATCGGCAGCGGCGTGTGGAACGCACTGATCGTCGGGGCCGGTTACGCGCTGGGCAGCCGGTGGCAGAACGTCGAGCGGTACAGCGACTGGTTCAACTACGCCATCGGCGCGGTCTTCGTCGTCATGGTGGTCAGTTGGGTGGCCCGCAAGATCCGCCGCCGCCGGCAACGCGACGACCGGCGGTCGGTGACCGCCGGTCGCTGATCCGCGTCCGCGCCGTGATCAGGGCACCTGTTGGCCTGCGGCGGGTGCCGGCGCCGCCTGTGGGCGGCGCAGCACCACCTGCTCCAGCGCCGACCACGCCGTCGTCGTCACCAGGTAGATCACGGCGGCGAGCGGCAGCACCAGCGCCACCAGCACGGTCGTGAACGGCAGCAGGGGCAGCAGCCGAGCGAGTGTGGCCGCGCCCGGCCCCTCGGTGGGCGTACCGGCCACCGTGCCGACCGCCGCCGACGCGCGCCGCGCCCGCCGCGAGGACCACCAGGCCAGCGCCAGCAGCAGGACCAGCAGACCGGCGAAGAGCGGTCCGGCCGCGCCGGCCAGCCCGTCGCCGAGGTGGTGACCCAGCGGTACGCCGGCCAGCCGCTCGTCGAGCAGTCCGGTACCGCCCTCGTCGGTGGCGAACAGTCGGTACAGGACCAGCAGGAACGGCGCCTGGATCAGCAGCGGCAGGCAGCCGGCGACCGGGTTCGCGCCGGCCGAGCGGTACAGCGCGAACACCTCGCGCTGGAGGGTCGCCGGGTCGTCGGCGTACCGCTGCTGTAGCTCGCGGACCTGCGGGGCGAGCGCCGCGCGGCGCCGCTCGCCGCGGACCTGCGCGACGGTCAACGGTGTGATCAGCAGCCGGACGGCGACGGTGAGCAGCACGATGGCGGCGACGGTCGCCGCGCCGCCGGCCAGCGGTTCGAGCAGGTCGGTGAGCCAGGACAACGCGGTGCCGGCGACGCCGACGACGGTGTGCAGTGGTGCGAAGGCGAGCATGGGAAACCCCTCGGTCCGATTCCGGTGGGTCCTTGCGCCGTCGTGGACGGCACGAAGGACCGATGACGGTGGGATCGGCCGCGTGGCGACGGGTCGCTACGCGGCGAGGGGGCGTCCGGGTGCGCGGGGGCGGGGTCGTCCGGCGGCGTCCGGATCGATCTGGCGGGGTGTGCGGCGGCCCCGGGCCCGGGCGCGCAGCCCGGCCCAACGTCGGGCGATCCCGGGCGCGCGTGCCGCGCCGAGCGGATGCGCGGCGAGCAGCGCGGCGACCAGGACCAGGGCGGTCAGCGCGGCCCCGGCCAGCAGGTCGGCCGGACGGTCGGCGAGCAGGCCGAGCTGGGCGAACGCGGACATCCACGTGGCCCAGAGGAATCCCAGCAGCACCGGCACGGGCTCAGCATAGGACCCGGTGTCACGTCTCCCGGCCGGATCGCTGACGGCCCGGGGCCGACACGCGGGGACGGCGTGCCGTCACCACGTTTCCGGGCGTTACCACCGTGGGTAACCACACGTCCGACCGGCGCGGACGGACCGCGAGCGGCAGAAACGGACGGTGGTGCGCGATGACGGGGCAGGTGGCGGAGGCACCCGACGGGACGACCGCGGGGACCGATGTGCTCACCGTTGGTGTCGAGGAGGAGTTCCTGCTCGTCGACCCGCACACCGGCACCGCGGTACCCGCCGTCGACCTCGTGCTGGAGCAGGTCCCGGCGGAACTGCGCGGTCAGGTGGAGCGCGAGTTCCAGACCAGCCAGATCGAGATCGGCTCGCCGCCCGGGCTGGAGCTGTCGTCGATCCGGCACTCTCTCGGCGTACTCCGTAAGGCCCTTGCCGACGCGGCCGAGCGGGCCGGCGTGCGGCTGCTGGCCATCGGCACCGGCCCGGTGGACGGCCCGGTGCCGCCGGTCGTGGACAAGCCCCGCTTCGACCGGATGATCGAACGGTTCCGGCTGCTCGTACCCGGCCCGGGCAACAACGGCATGCACGTGCACGTGGGCGTCCCCGACCCGGAGACCGGCGTGCAGGTGCTCAACCACGTCCGGCCCTGGCTGCCGACGCTGCACGCCGTCACCACCAACTCGCCGTTCGCCGGGGGCGAGGACACCGGCTACGCGAGCTGGCGGTCGGTGGAGTGGGAGCGCTGGCCGTCGGTCGCGCCGACGCCCTGGTTGGAGTCGCACGAGCACTACCAGCGGCTGATCCGTCAGTTGATCTCCAGCGGGGTGATGCTGGACGAGGGGATGCTCTACTGGTACGCCCGGCTGTCGGCCAAGTACCCGACCGTGGAGCTGCGGATCGGCGACGTCTGCCCGACGGTCGACGACGCGGTGCTGGTCGCCGCGTTGGTCCGGGCTCTGGTGGCCACCGCCATGGACGACGTCGCAGCCGGCCGGCCGGCGCTGCGGACCGACCACCACCTGCTGGTCGGCGCGCACTGGCGGGCCGCGCACGACGGCCTGGAGGGCGACGGGGTGGACGTCACCACGGGCGAGGTGCGGCCCGCATGGGAGCTGCTGGACCGGTTCGTGGAACGGCTACGGCCGGCGCTGGAGCGGCACGGCGACTGGGCCGAGGTGTCCGACCTGCTGGGTGGGCTGCGCCGACACGGCACCGGCGCGGCCCGGCAGCGGGCCGTGTACGCCCGTACCGGACGGCTCGTCGACGTCGTGCAGGACGTGGCGCGACAGACCCGCGGCTGAGCGCGCCCGCGTGACAGGATGATCCTGTGGCGCAACGACTGATCGTCATCGGTGGGGACGCCGCCGGCATGTCGGCGGCGTCCCAGGCACGTCGCCGCCGCGACCGGGACGACCTGGAGATCGTGGTCTTCGAGCGGGGTCACTTCACCTCCTACTCGGCCTGCGGTATCCCGTACTGGATCAGTGGGCTGGTGCCCGGTCCGGAGCATCTGATCGCCCGTACCCCCGAGGTGTTCCGCGACAAGTTCGACATCGACGTGCGGATGCGCCACGAGGTGACCGCCATCGACCTGGAGCGGCGCGAGGTGGTCGCCCGGGACCTGGACCACGGCGGCGAGATCCGGGAACGCTTCGACGACCTGATGTACGCGACCGGCGCGACACCGACCCGGCCCCCCTGGGCGCAGGTGGACGTGGCGGGCGTGTTCGGCATGCAGACCCTCGACGACGGCGCGGCGCTGCGCGACTGGCTGGATGCCGAGCCGAAGCCCCGCCGGGCGGTGGTGGTGGGCGGCGGCTACATCGGCGTGGAGATGGCCGAGGCGATGATGCAGCGAGGGCTGTCCGTCACGCTCGTCGAGCAGGCGTCGCAACCGATGTCGACGGTGGACGCCGACATGGCCGAACTCGTCGCCGAGGCCATGCGCGGCCTCGGCATCACCATCCGCAGCGGCCTGTCGGTGACCGGCCTCGACCAGCGGGACGGCCGGGTGTCCGCCGTGGTCACCGTCGAGGGGCCGATCCCGACCGACGTCGTGGTCCTGGGTCTCGGCGTACGCCCCAACGTCGGCCTCGCGGAGGCCGCCGGGCTGCCGCTCGGGCCGACCGGCGCGGTCCGGGTGGACCGGCGGATGCGGGTCCCCGGGTTCACCGGTGTCTGGGCGGCCGGCGACTGCGTGGAGACCCTGCACCGGGTCAGCGGCATGCCGGTGTACATCCCGCTGGGCACCCACGCCAACAAGCAGGGCCGGGTGGCCGGCATCAACATCGGTGGCGGGTACGCCACCTTCACCGGTGTGATCGGCACGGCGGTGACCAAGGTCTGCGAGCTGGAGGTCGGCCGGACGGGCCTGCGGGAGCGGGACGCCACGGAGGCCGGCTTCGACTTCGTCTCGGTGATCGCCGAATCGACCAACCGGGCCGGCTACTACCCCGGCGCCCGACCGATGACGGTCAAGCTGATCGCCGAGCGCCCCAGCGGCCGGCTGCTGGGCGCGCAGATCGTCGGCTGGTCCGAGGCGGCCAAGCGAATCGACACGCTGGCCGTCGCGTTGTGGAATGGCATGACCGTGGACGACATGACCGCACTGGACCTGGGCTACGCTCCGCCGTACGCGCCGGTCTGGGATCCGGTGCTGATCGCCGCCCGAAAGGCGGTCGACACGCTCGCCGCCCTTGATCGCTGACCGCGCCCGCCGTGGAGGTCCACCCCGTGACCCAGACCCCGACCAGGCCCGCCGCGCGCCGACGTCCGACCATGGTCGACGTCGCCCGACACGCCGGAGTAAGCCTGAAGACGGTGTCCCGGGTGGTCAACGACGAGCCGGTGGGTCAGGAACTGCTCGGCCGGGTGCTGGCCGCCATCGCCGAGCTGGGTTTCCGCCGCAACGACATCGCGCGCAACCTGCGCTCCCGGCAGCTCAACGCCACGGTCGGGCTGCTCATCGAGGAGATCGCCAACCCGTTCTACGCCACGATCGCGAGCGTGGCGGCCGAGATCGCCGCCGCGCACGGCACGATGCTGATCACCGCCTCCTCGGAGGAGGACCCGGAGCGCGAACGCGCCGTCCTGCAGGACTTCACCCAGCGCCGGGTCGACGGGCTGCTGGTCGTGCCGGCCGGCCCGGACCACTCGTTCCTGCGGCGTGAGGTCGAGCTGGGCATGCCGGTGGTCTTCCTGGACCGGCCACCGCAGGGGCTGCTCGCCGACACGGTGCTGCTGGACAACTCCGGCGGCGGCCGGGCCGGCGTCGGGGCGCTGCTCGACGAGGGGCACCGGCGCATTGGTCTGCTGCTCGGTGCGCCCAGCGTGCCCACCATGCGCGAGCGGCTGGCCGGCGCCCGATCGGCCCTGGCCGACGCCGGGATCGAGCCCGACGAGTCACTGGTACGCGACCGCCTGATCGCCCCCGAGGACGCCGGACGGGCGGTCGGCGCGCTGCTCGACTCCCCGAACCCGCCCACCGCCTTCTTCTGTGGCAACAACCGGCTCACCGTCGGCGCGTTGCAGGAGTTGCACCGCCGGGGCAGCGACGCGGCGCTTGTCGGCTTCGACGATTTCGAACTGGCCCACCTGATGCCCCGCCCGCTGACCGTCGTCGCGTACGACACCCGCGAACTGGCCCGGGTAGCCACCGAGCGCCTGTTCCAACGCATCGCCGGCGACGACAGCCCCCCGTCAACAACGGTCCTTCCCACCCGCCTCCTACGCCGAGGCCTCCCCTAACCCGCGCGCCCCCACGCTGCCCCCGGCCCGGCCCGGCCCTCGCGCCGATCTTGCACTTTCTGTCGTTGATCTGCGCGCAAATGCACCTTTTGTCGCAGCAGAAAACGCAAGATCGCGGGGGTGGGCGACGTGCACGCGCCCACACCCACCCGGACCCCTCGCGATCTTGCACTTTCTGTTGTCGCTCTGCACAGAAGTGCACCGTTTGTCGCAACAGAAAGTGCAAGATCGCGAAGGTCTCGGGGTGACGGCCCCGGCGATCATGGACTTGTGGTGCCTCGTATATGCCGCAAAACACTACGGAACGCCCATCATGAGTCCATGATCGACCCGGGCAGGGCGGGACGGGCAGGGCGGGACGGGCAGGGCGGGCGGGGCGGGCGGGCAGGGCTGCGCGGGCAGGGCGGGGCGGGTAGGGCGCGGGGCGCGTTTAGCGCGGGGCTGCCAGGAGGGCTTGCAGCTCTGCTTGGGTTGGGGGGTTGGCGCCTCGGCGGGCGCAGGTCAGGGCGGCGACCGTCGCCGCCTGGCGGAGCACCGTCGTCCACTGCTGCTCGGTCACGGCGGCGAGCCGGTCGGCGGGACGGTCGCCGAGCGCGTCGATGTCGGCCAGGGCGGCCAGCAGACCGCCGGTGAACGAGTCGCCCGCGCCGACGGTGTCGACCACCGTGGTGGGTACGGCCGGCTGCTCGTGGAGCACGCCGTTCGGGGCGAGCAGCCAGGCGCCGTCGCCACCCCGGGTCACCACCGCGCAGGACACCCCGGCCTCGCGCCACTCGGCCATCACGTCGGCGATCGAGCGGTCCGGGTAGAGCCAGGCCAGGTCCTCGTCGCTGGCCTTGACCAGGTGCGCGAGGGGTACCTGCCGGCGTACCCGCTGCTGCTCGGCGGCCCGGTCCGTGACGATGCTCGGGCGCAGGTTGAGGTCGATCGAGAGGGTGAGCGTGTCGCGTTCGCGTTCGCGGGCGAGCAGCCCTTCCAGCACCTGCGCGCCGGGGTCGAGCGCGAGGGCGAGCGACCCGGTGTGCAGGGCCGTCGCCGACGAGTCGGCAAGGTCGGGTAGCTCCTGCGCGGTCCACTGCCAGTCCGCCGCGCCGTCCAGCCGGAACTCGTAGCTGGCCTGGCCGGTGGCGTCGAGGGTGGCGACCGCCACCGAGGTTGGTTCGGGGGCGCGGACGGCCCACCGCAGGTCCACCTGGTTGGCCGCCAGGTGCTCGGCGATCTGCTGGCCGTACTCGTCGGGGCCGAGCCGGGCGAGCAGCCGTACCGGCTGGTCGAGCCGGGCCAGGGTGACCGCCACGTTGGCCGGCGAGCCACCGGGTACCGCGCGCTGCCCCTCGGGGGTGACCACCAGGTCGATGAGGGCTTCTCCCGCTACCACGATCATGCGGTCACCGTGCCCGGGGCGAGCGGGCCGGGGCCGCCGAGAGCGTCGGCCGAGCGGGACAGCAGCACCGCCTGGTACGCGTGGTAGACGTCCGGTCGACCGTGCCAGACCGTGTCGGCGGGCAGGTTCCGCTCGTCCAGCTCGTGCCGCCAGCCGGTGCCGTCGATCAGGTAGCGGCGCGCGTACGCCCAGAAGACCCGGTACCAGTCGGCGTAGCCGGCGTCCCCGGTGCGGCGGTAGAGGGTGATCGCCGCGCCGACGGCCTCGGCCAGCACCCAGTGCATCCGGGAGCGGACCACGGGCCGGTCGTCCCAGTCGATCGTGTAGACGAAGCCGTCCGCGCCGTCGACCGCCCAGCCGCGTCGTAGGGCGGCGGCGAAGAGGGTACGGGCGTCGGCGAGCAGCCAGCCCGGCGGCTGCGGCAGGACGGCTTCCAACTCCAGGAGCAGTCGGGCCCACTCCAGCCAGTGGCCCATCGTCGAGCCGTACGGCCGGAACGGGTCCGCGGGCTGGTCCCGGTTGTAGTCGAGCAGCGGCGTCCAGTCGGCCGTGAAGTGCTCGGGCAGTCGCCAGTCGTGCCGGGCGGCCTCGGTGTGCACGAGGTGGGTGGCGATCCGCAGGGCGCGGTCGGTCCAGCTCGGGTCGCCGGTGGCGGCGGCAGCGGCGAGGTACGCCTCGACCATGTGCATGCTGCTGTTCGCGCCGCGGTAGTCCTCGGTGACCGTCCAGTCGCGGTTCCACGACTCGCGGACCGCGCCCGCCTCGTCGTCCCAGAACCGGTCCAGGACCACGCTGAGCGCGTCGGCGAGCAGCCGGTCCGCGCCGGGACGTCCGGCCCGGGCGGCGCTCGACGCGGCGAGCAGCACGAAGGCGTGGTCGTAGCCGGCCTTGCGCTCGTTGATCGGCGTGCCGTGCTGGTCCACGGCGCTGAACCAGCCCCCGTACCGGTCGTCACGCAGCAGCGTGTCGAGCGCGGCGATGCCGTGGTCGACGATCGCGGCGGCGTCCGGGTCGCCGTTGCGGTGGGCGAGCGCGGCCACGTGGGTCATCCGACAGGTGATCCAGGTGTAGACGGCTTCACCCCGGTCCGGGGTCCGGTCGTCGGTCAGCCACCAGAAGCCGCCTTCGGGCCGGACCGACCGGCGGGCCGTGTCGAGCAGCGTGCGGGTCTGGTCGGCGAGGAACCCGTCCAGGTCGGGCAGGTCGGGCACCTCTGCCGGGGCAGGGGTCGGTTCGGCGTCGAAGCGGGGCGCGTCGGTCATCTCAGCTGGTCACCGTCGAGGAGCGAAGGGGCATACGGCAAGGATCGGCGGACGGACCGGGTCCGCGCCGGAAAACCCGCTAACGGTACGCCCGGAACCGGCCGGCCGACGTGGGTACGGCGCGACAGGGATCATGAGGAACATCATCCCGTTTGCCCGTTGACATCGTTGTCACCCCCCTCAACCCTGCTCCGGCAGCCGGCTCACTGTCAATTCGCGCCCAGATCCCTAGTAGTGGTCGTCGATCGGCCGACGCGCCTCCTCGAACAGCGCCGGCCCCTCGTAGCGCACCGGAGGCAGCGCCGGGGTGGCCGGCTTGACCGCTTCGAACTGCTCGCTGGAGAGCGCGTACACCACCCGGCCGAGACCGGAACGGTCGATCGCCGTCGCACACATCGGGCAGGGCTGGCAACTCGTGAACATGGTGGTGCCGGCGGCCACCTCGGTGGACAGCTCCCGGGCGGCCCAGCGGGCCAGCTTCAGCTCCGGATGGGCGGTGATGTCCGAGTCCGAGACCACGGTGTTGTGGTCCTCGATGAGGACGACACCGTTCGCGTCGACCAGCAACGAGCCGAACGGCCGTTCGCCGGACGCGCCGGCCTGGCTGGCGATCTCCACGGCACGGCGGAGGAACTTCTCGTCGTCGGGTGTCACGGGGCCTCCTGGGTCACGTCCTGCTGCGGAACGGTGCGAGCGTGGCACGGATCTGGTCGGCCGCGCCCCAATCGTCGTCGAACTGGGCCAGCACCGCGAGGTGCTGTCGCAATTGGACGATCGGCATCCGGGCCTGCCAACCGTTGTCGAGCGACGTCAGTTCGGCGTAGACGTCGAAGAACCGCCGCGCCTCCGGCGGGGGCGACGTCGTCCAGACGTGCGCGAGGTCGACCTCGGCCCACAGGTACGACACCGCCGGGTCGATCAGCGCCGGCTCCCCGTCCGGGGTGGCCAGGATGTTCTGCGCCCACAGGTCACCGTGGGTGAGGCAGGCCGGCCGGACCGGCAGCAGCTCGGGCAGCCGGGCGCAGAGCCGTTCCAGCGCGGCCCGGTCCTCCCGGTCGAGTGCGGCGTCCACACGGGGCTCGCCGAGCCAGCGGAGCAGCCGGTGCTGCGCGAAGAACGCGAACCCGTCGTCGTGCCAGGTGTTGACCTGCCGGCGACGCCCCAGCCAGTTGTCCCGGTGCCACCCGAAGCGCGGATGGGTCGTGCTCAGGTGCAGGTGGGCCAACAGGTGCGCGAACCGCTCCCAGAACACCTCACTGCTCGGCCGTGGTCGCAGCATCGACAGCACCAGCACGTCCCGGTCCGCGCGGATCACGTCGGGCGTGGCCACACCGCCCAGGTCGCGCAGCGCGGCCAGCCCGTCGGCCTCGGCGTGGAAGACGTCGTCGGCCGGCGTCTCGGCGAACGCCTTGACGAACACCGGCGGCGCATCCCGGCGGGTGGCGATGCCGGCGAGCGCCGCGAGCCCGCCCGCCGCCGGCTCGACCGCGACGACATCGCGCATCCCGGCGCGCAGCAGGGTCTCCCGCAGGAACGGTCCCGGTCGCACCACGACAGGCTCCCGGATCTCCGATCAGGTGTCCACCCCGTATGGCCCACTCCCCCGGCACGGGCAGGATGGCGGGATGGAGCTGCCCGAGGGACTTGGTTGGGTACGCGCGTCGGCGGTCGGCCGGGCCTGGCTGACCGCGCTGCCCACGCTGGTGGCGGAGTGCGCCGAGCGGTGGTCGCTGCGCCTCGGTCCGCCGTTCCGGTACGCGTACGCCTCGGTGGCGCTCCCCGCCGACCTGCCCGATGGCACGCCGGCGGTGCTCAAGATCCAGTTCCCGGACCAGGACAGCCGGCACGAGGCTCACGCGCTCGCCCACTGGGACGGCGACGGCGCGATCCGGCTGCTCGCTCACGACGTCGAGCGGCGCGCGCTGCTGGTGGAGCGCTGCCGCCCCGGTACGCCCCTGCACGAGCTGCCGATGGACCGGGCCCTGGACGCGGCGGTCGAGCTGCTGCCCCGGCTCTGGCGACCGGCCGGCGCGCCGTTCACCCCGCTCGCCGAGGAGGCCGCCGGCTGGCTGGACCGGATACCGCGGAGCTGGGAACGGGCCGGCCGACCGTACGAGCGGCGGCTCCTCGACGCGGCGCGCGCCCTGCTGGTCGACCTGTCGGCGAGCCAGGGCGAGCAGGTGCTCGTCAACCAGGACCTGCACGCCGGCAACGTGCTCGCCGCCGAGCGCTCCCCCTGGCTGGCGATCGACCCGAAGCCGCTGACCGGTGAGCGGGAGTTCTCGGTGGTGCCACTCGTACGCGGTCCGGAGCTGGGGCACTCGCCGGCCGCCGTCCGGCACCGGCTCGACCGGCTCAGCGCCGACCTCGGGCTGGACGTCGAGCGGGTCCGGGGCTGGACGATCGGCCACTGCCTGGCCTGGAGCATCGCCGACGAGGTCGTCTTCACGCACCAGATCGAGGTGGTCCGCTGGCTGCTCGGCGGCGAGTGACGTCGAGGGTCAGCCGGTCTGGCAGGTACGGCACCAGTAGAGGTTGCGGCCGACCAGGTCGCCACGACTGACCTCGGTGCCACAGATGTGGCAGGGGTCACCGGCGCGGCGGTAGACGTACACCTCGCCGCCGTGACGGTCGACGCGCGCCGGCCGACCCATCGCCTCGGGCAGGTGGGCGTCGCGGACGGTGTCGATCCGACCCTGCGCCAGGGCGAGGCGCATCAGCGCGACCAGGTCGACCCAGAGCGCGTCCCAGCCGGCCCGGGTGAGCGCCCGACCGGGCATCGTGGGCGGCAGCCCGGCCCGGAACAGCGCCTCGGTCACGAAGATCAACCCCGTGCCGGCCACCACCGACTGGTCCAGCAGCAGCGCCGCGAGGGGCGTCGGGCTGCGGGAGATCCGGACGTACGCCCGCTCGGGGTCGGCGTCGGCGCGCAGCGGGTCCGGGCCGAGCCGGGCGCGCAGGGTGTCGACCTCGGGCGGGGTGAGCAGTTCACAGGCGGTCGGACCGCGCAGGTCCAGCCAGTGCCGGTCACTGGCGAGCCGCAGCCGCACCTGGCCGACGGGCTCGGGTGGCGTTCCGGAACCGTCGGTGAACTTGCCGTACAGCCCGAGGTGCACGTGCAGGGTCACCTCGTCGGCGAAGTGGTGCAGCAGGTGCTTGCCGTACGCCTCGGTGCCTTCCAGGACGGTGCCGGAGAGCCGCGCGGCGCCCTCGGCGAAGCGGCCCTGCGGGCTGGCGGCGTGCAGCTTGTCACCGGCGAACAGCTCGGCGTGCCGGGCCGCCAGGCGGTGGATCGTGTGTCCCTCTGGCACGGGTGCCAAGGATAGCCAGCCATGTCGGGGCGGCCGCCACGCCGGCCGTACCCGGAATCGGTGTCAGGAAACACCCAAGTGGGTATTTCGGGGTCGCAGCGCGTGGGTGCCACCCCTGAACGTCGGCCACCACGCAGTCAACAGGAGGTGTGTAGTGGTCAGGATTCCTTCGCTGTCCCGGCGGTCCGAGCAGACGCCGACCCGGGACGAGAACATTGACAATCGCGATACCACGGTCACCGAGGCGGACCGGGTCGGCGACACCGACGGTCGACCGGTCGGCACCGACCGGGACGCCGACCGGACGACGTACCGCAGCACCACGGCGACCGGCGACGCCACGGCGACCGCCGGACGGACCGGGCGCACCGGCGAGGCCGAGCGGCGGGCCGCGGAGCGCGCGGCCGTGGCCCGTGCCGCCACCGCCCGGCCGGCGGAGACCGAGACCGCCCGCACCACGGAGGGCGAGAACCGGTCCGCCGCTGCGCGGCCGGTCGACGGCAAGGCGGGCGCCGCCGCGACGGCGGTCGCAGCCCCGACCATCGAACGCGACAAGGACCTCGACGGTACGACCACCCGGCGGCCCGAGCGCGACACCGACCTCGACCGGACGACGACCACGCGGCCCGACGCGACCGACCGTCCGCTCGACACCACCCTCGGCCGCGACACCGAGCCGACGCCGGTGACGCGCGGCCCGAAGCCGCGGGCCAGCCTGCTGGCCACCTTCGGCCTGATCGTCTCCGTGGTCGGCGCGCTGTTCGTGCTGAGCGGCACCCTGGCCGGGTACGGCATCGGGCTCGGCGCGGTCGGCGCGGTGCTCTCGGTGCTCGGCCTGATGGCGACCCGCCGCCGGCACGTCGCCGGCAAGACCGACGCGCTGTTCGGCATCCTCATCGGGCTCGCGGCCGTGGTGATCGGCGTGCTGGCGATGACCGGTCAGTTCGTGTGGCCGACCACGGACGGCGACTGGGTGCAGCGCCTCCGCGAGTGGCTTGACTCACAGTTTGTCGACCGTTTCTAGCGGGCACTGTTCGGCTCGCCGGTGGTGCACCGGCGAAGAGCCGGCGGTTCGCCGGCAGCCCGAAGGTGGTTCACCAGCAGGGCGACACCCTTTCAGGGGCGGCGATTCGCCGCCCCTGAAGTGCGTCCGGGGGCCGCACATCGGCTCGCATGGTCGACTCCCGGAGAAGACCTCGCGGGCACCCCTCCCTCCCCCTTTCCGTCTTTGCTCTGCTTCAACCGGCGCAACAGCGAGGCACCGAAACTGTTGCGGCGGTTGAAGCAGAGCAAAGGGTGTGCGCGCACCCCTCGCGCCCCGCGCCAACCGCGGGCCGCCGGCCTGTTCACACAACGAATCGCAGCCGAGCACCCCTCATACGCAACGAATCTGCGATCTGCGCAACCCTCGGTGGTGGATCCTGCCGCTGACGCCGCATAACGTTGAGCAACGGCGCCAGCCCGTGGGCCACGGTGGCCGGGCGCGCCCGACCCCTGGGAGCAGGACAATGACGATGGACGCCACCAGCCAGCGCCTCCTGATGTGCCGGCCGACGTACTTCGCCGTCGACTACGCCATCAACCCCTGGATGGACCCGAGCGCGCCGGTCGACGCCGCGCTGGCCGTCCGGCAGTGGGAGCAGCTTCGCCAGACGTACCTCGACCTGGGCCACACCGTCGAAGAGATCACTCCGGTGCCCGGCCTGCCCGACATGGTCTTCGCCGCCAACGGTGGCACCGTGATCGACGGCAAGGCGATGGCCGTGCAGTTCCGCGACCCGCAGCGCGCCGACGAGGCGCCGGCCTACCGGGCCTGGTTCGAGGCCGCCGGCTTCGAGCTGTACGACCCGAAGCACGTCAACGAGGGTGAGGGCGACGTCCTGCTGGCCGGCGACCACCTGCTGGCCGGTACCGGCTTCCGGACCGCGCACGCCGCGCACGCCCAGTTGCAGGAGGTCTTCGGCTACCCGGTAATCACCATGCAGCTCGTCGACCCGCGCTTCTACCACCTGGACACCGCGTTGACCGTCCTCGACGAGCGGACCGTGGCGTACCTGCCGGAGGCGTTCTCCCCCGGCAGCCAGGCCGTGCTGCGCCGACTCTTCCCCGACGCCGTGCACGCCACCATGGCCGACGCCGAGGTGCTGGGCCTGAACGCGGTCAGCGACGGACGGCACGTGGTGCTGCCCGCGCAGGCCACCGACCTGGCCGCCAAGCTGCGCGACCGGGGCTACGAAACCATCGGGGTCGACCTCTCCGAGCTACGCAAGGCCGGCGGCGGACCGAAGTGCTGCACGCTGCGACTCCGTCAGGGAAAGGCAAGCAAGTGATCGTGGACGACAAGCTGCGTACGCCGGGAGCGGTCCGGGACGCCGAGCGCTGGACGGCGCACAACTACCACCCGCTGCCGGTGGTGATCTCGTCGGCCGAGGGCGCGTGGCTCACCGACGTGGACGGCAAGCGCTACCTGGACTGCCTCGCCGGCTACTCGGCGCTCAACTTCGGTCACCGGCACCCGCAGCTCATCGCCGCGGCGCACGCCCAACTGGACCGGCTGACGCTGACCAGCCGCGCCTTCATCCACGACCAGTTCGCCGACTTCTGCCGGGAACTGGCCGAGCTGTGCGGCAAGGACCTCGTGCTGCCGATGAACACCGGCGCCGAGGCCGTGGAGACCGGCATCAAGGTGGCCCGCAAGTGGGGTTACCAGGTCAAGGGCGTACCGGCCGGCCAGGCGAACATCATCGTGGCCGACGGCAACTTCCACGGGCGGACCACCACCATCGTCAGCTTCTCCACCGACGAGGACGCCCGCGCCGACTTCGGGCCGTACACCCCGGGCTTCACGGTCGTCCCGTACGGCGACCTGGACGCCCTCACTGCCGCGATCGACGACAACACCGTCGCCGTGCTGCTGGAGCCGATCCAGGGCGAGCAGGGCGTGGTGGTGCCGCCCGAGGGCTACCTGCCCGGCGTACGCCAGGTCTGCACCGACCGGAACGTACTGTTCATCGCCGACGAGATCCAGTCGGGTCTGGGGCGTACCGGCCGTACCTTCGCCTGTGACCACGAGGGCGTCGTACCGGACATGTACCTGCTGGGCAAGGCGCTCGGCGGCGGCATCGTGCCGGTCTCCGCGGTGGCCGCGAACAGCGACGTGCTCGGTGTGCTCAAGCCCGGCCAGCACGGCTCCACCTTCGGCGGAAACCCGCTGGCCTGCGCGGTGGCCACCGAGGTGGTCCGGCTGCTGGCGACGGGCGAGTTCCAGCGCCGCTCGGCCGAACTGGGCGAGCGGCTGCGGGCCGGCCTGGAGGGGCTGCTCGGCAAGGGCCTCGTGGGCGTACGCGTCCGGGGCCTCTGGGCCGGTCTGGACATCGACCCGGCGCTGATGAGCGGACGCGAGGCGTGCGAGCGGCTGATGGCGCGCGGCATCCTCGCCAAGGACACCCACGGCTCGACCATCCGCCTGGCCCCACCCCTGGTCATCACCGAGGAGGAGATCGACCAGGCCATCAAGACCCTCACCGAGGTCCTGGCCGCCTGACACCCGCCCCGTTGATCATGAAGTTATTGCCCGCCACATCGGCGTGTCGTGGCGATAACTTCATGATCGACGCGGGTGTCCGGGCCCGGTTGGCGCGGGGTGGGTCAGGGGCGGGGTAGGCGCATCGCCATGGTGGGGGCCTCGGCCATCACCGAGGTGGGGGTGAACGGGGCGCCGGTGGGCAGTTCCTCGGCGCGGCCGATCTGCACGCCGGGGTACAGCTCGATCATGTCGTTCTCGCCCAGCACCCGGGACTGCTGCGGGGCGAGCGGAATCCGGTCCGACTCGGTCATCGAGCCGGCCGGTCGGATGCCCGAGCCGTTGGTGCTGATGTCGGTCACGATGACCTCGCCGACCCGCAGCTCGAAGCGGACGTGACCCCGGCTGATCCACCGCCGGGCCTCGTCGTTGAGCCACTGCCCGAGCATGATCCCGCCCTCCTGCTCGGGTGCCCGGCCGGCCACGATGGGCTGCTCCTCGCTCAGCACGAACCGCCGCCGGACCAGGCCGCCGACGCGTACCGCGAGCACCTCCGTACGCGGACGCGGACCGACGTCACCGAGCCGCGCGCCGTGCCGGGGGCAGGTCGGTACGCCGTTACGCAGCGAGGGCGGCGGCTGCGCGGCCGGGCTGCGGTCGGCGCCGCCGGCGAGGTCGGCGAACGCGCCACCCCCGCCACCGCTGCCGAACAGCGCGCACCCCGACTCCGGGCACCGCCACTGGCGGGCCAGCAGCTTCGCCCCGGTGGGCGAGCGCTTGCCGGCGACCGGGGCGCGCCCGCCGCCGACGTGCGCGATGAACACCGGACCGCCCGCGCCCGGCACCGGTGCGACCACCCGGCCGGGCTGCTCGACCAGCCATGGGAACCGCCCGCGCAACCCGTCGAACCGGACCCGGGTGAGCACCGGCACACCCAGCAGGTCGGCCACCTCCAACATCCGGTCGCCCGGATTGTCGAGCACCTCGACCAGCCCGTCGTCCGCCCAGCGACGCACCACCATCCGCTCGTTGGAGGTCAGGTCGGCGTCGGAGAGCAGCGCCCGGTGCACGATCGCGTACACCTGGACGCTGTCCTCCTCCAGCTCGCGGGAGAGCGCGTCGATGACCATGCCGAGGCGCAGCAGGCTCGCCGGCCGACCGCCGTCGATGTCCTGGTAACGGATGATCTCGGCCAGGTCGAGCACCGCCCGGGCCAGCGACGGATCGGTGCAGACCCGCCCCTCGATGGCGTCCAGCACCTTGCTGATCTCGAATCTCATGCCGCGCTCCGGACGATGTCGTCAATCCGCCTGGCCAGCTCGAAGTCCCGGTGGGTGACCCCGCCGGACGAGTGCGTGACACAGCGGAAGGTCAGGGTCCGCCATCGGATGTCGATGTCGGGATGGTGGTCGAGTTCCTCGGCCACCGCCGCCACCCGGTCAACCACCGCGATGGCCTCCAGGAAACTGCTGAGCTGGGCGGTCCGGCCGATGCCGGTCGGGTCGCCCGACCAGTCGGACAACCCGCCCAGCTCTTTCCGCACCGCGTCCGCGGTGAGCAGGTCTGCCATGACCAGACCCTACCGGTGGCGCGTCCGACGGGTCGGACGCGCCACCGGTGGACGGCACAGCGGGACGCGTCAGCCGCGCAGCGGCCGGCCCACCTCGTGCAGGTGAGCGAGCGCCTGCCGGTACGACTCGACCAACCCCGTCTCCGCGTATGGAATGCCCTGCTCGGCGCAGTAGGCGCGCACGATCGGCTGCGCCCGGCGCAGGTTGGCCCGGGGCATGTTCGGGAACAGGTGGTGCTCGATCTGGTAGTTGAGCCCGCCCAGCGCGGTGTCGACCAGCCGGCTGCCCCGCACGTTGCGCGAGGTCAGGACCTGCTTGCGCAGGAAGTCCAGCTCGTCCTCGGCGGTCGGCATCGGCATGCCCTTGTGGTTCGGCGCGAATGCGCAGCCCATGTAGAGGCCCCACAGCCCCTGATGCACGGCGGCGAAGAGCAGCGCCTTGCCGGGCGACATGACCGCCAGCAGCAGCCCCGCGTAACCGATCGTGTGCGCGGCGAGCAGCATCGCCTCGACCGCGCGGTGCCGCATCGGGGTGGCGTACCGGCCGTCCGGCCCCCGGCCGACGATCGCGCGGATGCTCGCCACGTGCAGGTTCAGGCCCTCCAGCAACAGCATCGGAAAGAAGAGGTACGCCTGCCGGCGGGCCAGCCACCGGCCGAACCCCCGGGTGCCCAGCGCCTGCTCGTACGTCCACACCAGGGCGCCCGCGCCGACGTCCGGGTCCTCGTCCTCGTGGTTCGGGTTGGCGTGGTGCCGGTTGTGCTTGTCGACCCACCAGCCGTAGCTGAGCCCCACCGCCGCGTTGCCGGCGACCAACCCGACCAGTTCGCTGGGAAGGCGACGACGGAACATCTGGCGGTGTCCCGCGTCGTGGCCCAGGAACGCGACCTGGGTGGTGGCGACCGCCAGCACGGCCGCGAGCGCCACCTGCCACCAGGAGTCGCCGACGAGCGCCACGGCGACCCAACCGGCCACGAACGCGCCGAGGGTGAGCACGATCCGGGCGACGTACGAGGCGGGCCGCCGTTCCAGCAGGCCGGCCTGACTGACCCGTCGGGACAACTGTGCGTAATCACTTCCCCGCCGTCGCACCGGCCGTTCCGCCACCGCTCCGAGCGCCATCGCTGTTCCCCCGTTCGACGTTGGGCCCTCACCGGCTGGTCCGGGCGCACTGTCAACTCTCGCCGGATCCGTTGCGCTGAGTAACCCTGGGAACCCCCGAACCGGGGGTAGGGCGGGCCCTACCCCCGGCACCGGGCTCAGCCCAGTCGGGCCACCGCGGAGCGCAGCCGGGCCAGGTCGCGCCGCCGCCGCTCGTAGCTGGCGGCCAACCCGATCAACGCCAACCCGCCGACGCCCAGGTAGATCCACCGGGGCAGCAGATCCCAACTCCGGGCCAGTTCGTGCAGCGCCAGCACCGCCAGCACGCCGCCGCCGACCAGCACCGGCGCCTGCCAGCGGCGGCGGGCCCCGGCCAGCACCACACCCAGCGCCGCCACCCCGAGCAGCAACCGCCGCCACGGCTGCGGGTCCGAGCCGGCCAGCACCGACGCCAGGCTCGGCAGCAGCGCCGCGGCGAGCCCCGGACCGAGCGCCGGCCAACTGGTCAGCCCCGGCCGGGTCCGCAACGCCACCAGCCCCGCGCCGACGGCGAGCGCCCCGGCCGGCAGGGTGTACGCCTCCAGCACGGTCACCCCGCCCGCCGCGAGCAGCACCCACGCCCCGATCAGCTCGCTACCGGCGGCGATGGCGGCGAACCGCCACCGTCGACCGGCCGGCTCGCTCCGCCGCAGCAGCCGCAGCGCCACGGCCGCCCCCCACAGCACGCAGACGGTCGCGAGAGGCCGGGCCGACTCGACGGCGAGCACCGCCGCCACCAGCGCCACCGCCTGCGCGGCGGCGTCCAGCACCCGACCGACCGCCACCCGCCGGCCGCTCGCGAGGGCTGCCGCCGCGAGGACGAGCACGGCCACCCCCAGCAGCGGGTACGCCGCCGCCCGCACCGGCTGCCCGGCGGCGAGCGGCGCCGTCACCGCCAACGCGCACGCGGCGCCCACCGCCGCGACGCTGCCGGCGACCCGTACCGCGCCGACCCGCGCCCCCACGGCGACGACCACGGCCGCCACCAGGAGCGCGCCCTCGGCGGCGAGCGTGCCGGGCCGGGTGGCCAGGAGCCCGGTCACCCCGGCCACGACGAGCACCGCTCCCGTCGGCACGACGATCGACGCGAGCGCCGGCCGGGGCGTGACCAGAGCGGCGAGCAGCAGCGCGGACACCCCGGCGAGCAGGATGGCGGCCGGCAGCACCGGCCAGGGCGCGCCCACCGCGACGAGCAGCACCGGCAGCGCGGCGGCGGCGAACGGCACGGCGGTCAGCACCGGTGGGCGTACCCGCGAACCGGCCGCCGCCACCGCCAGCGCGACGAGCGCCAGCCCGGCGGGGAACAGTCCTCGGTCGGCGGCGGCGGTCGGCGCGCCGGACCAGACCGGCCCCGGGATGCCGTACGGCGCGATCAGCGCCTTCCCGATCGCCGGCAGCGCGGCCAGCACCGCGACCCCCGCCAGCACCACCCCCGCCGCTGCCAGCAGCCCCGCGGGGCCGGCCGCTGCCGATCCCCCGATGGTCGCCGGCCCCCCGACCGCCACCCCGCCGGCCTCGGCCGGCTCGCCCGTCGACTGCTCCACCGGCACGGCCGTCTCGTCGGCGGACGTCGACGGGTCGCCCCAACGGGCGACGAGCGCGACGCCCAGCGCCGCCAGCGCGGCGTACAGCGACACCGGCTCGTCCCCCGCCGCCAGCAGCGGCGCGACTCCGGCCGCGAGCACCGCGACCACCCCGCCCGTCACCGCGTACCCCAGGAGGTCGGCCCGACGACCACGCACCGCGAGCGTCGCGACCAGCGACAGCCCGGCGGCGACCAGGGCCACCCGGGTCTGCCACCACGGCGGCGCACCGGCCGCGAACAGCGCCGCCGCTGCCAGACCGGGCAGCGTGAGCTGCGCGACCAGCAGACCCCCGCCCGCCACCGCGCGGTACGCCCCGGTCCCCCGCCGCGCCGCCACCGCGACCCCGAGCACCGTCCCGACGCCCAGCACCACCACCACGCCGACCGGATCGGCAAACGCCACCAGCAGCGCGTGCCCGAGCAGGACCGCGCCACCGGCCGCCCAGCCGAACAGGATCGCCGGCCGGGCGGCCGGACGGGCCAGCACGCCGAGCAGCAGCACGGACCCACCCACCAGGTCCACGGCCACCACCGTCGCCCACGACGCCGTCCAGCCGGCCGGGACGGCGAGCAGCACCGCCACCGCGCCCGCCGAGGCCAGCGCCACCCACGCGCGCCGGGGCAGCAGCGAGACGGTCGCGACCAGCGCCAGCGCCACGGCGGGCGCCACCTGCCAACCCCAACTCAGGTCCGGCCCCATCCGGGCCCCGTGCCACGGCGGCAGCGACCGGGCGGCGGCGGCCACCGCCAACCCGCCGGCGATCAACACGGCGAGCTGCGCCGTACCGGCCGCGACCAGCAGCGCGCCGGCACGCGGCCCGGTACGCCAGCCGACCGGGAGCAACCGCACCGCCCCGGCCAGGGCGAGCGCCACCGCTGACGCCGCGAGCAGCAGCAGCGACGGACGCAGTTCACCCACCGGGCGCAGCAGCGCGGCGGCGAGCACCGGAACCAGCAGCCCGCCGGCCACCGCCCGCAGCGCCGGACCGCCGACCAGCCACGCCGCGCCGACCCCCGTCACCGCGACCAGCAGCAACGGCGCGCCGGCCAGCAGTGGTGAGCCCGCCGCGTGCCCCAGCAGCAACGGCACCAGCGCACACGCGGCGGCGGCGACCAGCGCGCCGACGTGGCCCACCCCGGCGAGCACCCGACCGGCGAGCCGGACCCCGCTCTCCCCGTCGCCCAGCGCGACCAGCACCACCAGGTCGAGCAGGGCCACCCCGAGCAGCACCAGCGTCCAGCCGGACGCGCCGACCTCTGCTTCCGCCGCGAGCAGCGGCAGCACCGGCTGGCTCACCAGCAGGGCGGCGAACCAGGGACCCGCCAACCCACTGAGCCGCCCGTACCCGACGGCGACCGCCGCGCTGGCCCCCCCGGCCAGCGCGGCGTAGCGGCTACCCGGCCAGTCGGCCACCCCGCCCAGGTTCACCGACCAGGCGGCGTACCCGTCCAGCAACACCAGCAGCAGGCCCACCGCGGCGAACGTCTCCGCCGTCCCCCGCAGACCCCGCCGGACCGCCACCAGCGGGCCGGCCAGCACGAGAGCGGTGACCGCCGCCAGGATCAGAGCCCGGCCACCGACCCCCACGGCCGCCCAGGCCACCGCCGTAAAGACCACCGCCGCCGTACCGAGCAGGAGTCCACCCAGAACGAACAGCAGCCCCTGGACCGTCCGCGTCGAGGTCTCCGGCACGCCGGGCGGCAGCGCCCCCACGGCGCCACCCACCGGCGTCGGCGGGACGACCGCCGCCGCCGGCACGCTCGGCGTACCCGCCGCCACCTGCGCGCTCGGCGTCGCCGCCGCCACCTGCGCACGGACGACCGCCGCCAGCTCCGCACGGCGCCGCGAGGTCGCCGTCAACACGGCCGCCAACTCGGTGTACGTCCGGCGGGCCCGCTCGACCTCCGGTTCGAGTCGAGCCACCTCCCGGCCGAGTCGAACCACCTCGGCCGCGACCGGGTCCGGTGGGCGGCGGCAACCGGCACAACCGGCACTCAGATCGGCCGGGGCGCCGCAGGCGGGGCAGGGATAGCGGGTGTCGTCCACCCGGTCATCATCGAGAAGCCGGTGGGGTACGGCCCAGAGTAGGCGTACCTAGGGTCGGGTGTGGTCGTGCACCCAGGCCGCGTAGCCGGGGTCGCCACACTCCACCCTGGACACCAGAATCTCCGGCACCTCGTACGGATGGCTCACCCGGATCTGGTCCACCAGCGCGGCCAACCGGTCCGGTGCGGTCTTGAACTGCACGGACCACTCGGTGCTGGTCTCCACCCCGGAACGCCACCAGTAGGTGCTGTCCACCTGACCGCCGACCTGGGCACAGGCGGCGAGCCGCCCGGCGACGGCCGCGGCCGCCAGCACGTCCGCGACCGAACGCGCATCCACCACCGTCGTCACCACGCAGATCTGGTCCACGAGCGCACCCTACGCGGAGACCTCGCGATTAGCCGCGATCCACGTGTCGATCTGCGCCCACCAGTCGAAGAGCCAGTCGATGCGCTGCTGCCGTCCGGTGGGCACCTCCTCGGGCGGCACCGACCAGAACCGCATCACGATCCGCTTGTCCATGGGCAGCTCCCGCCACACGTCGCCGATGGTGAGCATCCGGTCCAGCCCGGTGTGTGCGACGAAGATGACCCCGGCGTCCGGTGCGGCGTCCAACGCGGCGAGCATCCCACCGGGCTGCGGGGCGAGCACGTGACGCATCCGTTCGGCGCGCCGCGCCATGCGTTCGAGGCCGAGCGAGCGCAGCCGGGCGATGGCGCGCAGTCGCCGCCTCGGGGTGAAGTTGCCGCCCTCCGGGAAGATCACGAAGGCGTCGTTGTCGTCCAGGCCGGTGGCCAGGTGCCCGACCTGGCGTACGGTCTCCTCGCCGCGATCCGCCGTGGGCGCGATGAACCGGTTGGGCAACCGGTTGAGCAGCACGTCGATCGCCGGATCCCACTGGAGACTGTCCTTCAGGACGATCCGCGGCTCCCGCTTGAACCAGTTGACCAGCCCGTGGATCAGGATGAACGAGTCGCCCGGCCCCGCGTGTCGGCACAGCACCAACTCGGGTCGGCCGGGCAGGGCGGTGTCCGGGTCGGTGCCAACCACGTCGATGGTCAGCCGCAGCGACCAGCGGGCCTGCCAGAACAGCACCCGAAGGAACCAACCGGCGAGCACGTAGTGCGCACGCTGGAAGGCCGGCGACCGGCTGCGCCAGCCGAAGCCGGAGGCCAGCCAGAGGACGAAGAGGGCGAGCAGCGCCGCGGCGTCCCAGACCAGGTAGACGCAGCCGATCCAGAGCAGCCGCAGCGGGCGGAAGCGGCCCGGGACCAGCGGTGACGCGGCCGCGGCCAGCAGCGCCCAGACCGGCAGCGTGGTCACCACGACGATCGCCAGCAGCACCACGGCGGGAGCGATCAACAGCCGCCGTAACCACCTGGGAGGCAGCGGCATCAGCGTGCCACGTGGGTGGCGAGGTAGCGGCGGGACGCGGTGTACGCCCGGCTGATCCGGCGGCCCACCGCCGCCATGTCCCGGTACGCCCACGGCGTGTCGTCGCGCGGATCGAGTCCGCCGGTCGGCAGGACGTGCACCTCCACCCCCTCGGGTAGCGCGGCCATCTCCCGGAAGAACCGGTGCCGGCGGGAGATCTCGAACGCCACCTGCGCGATCTCCCACGGTCGACGCGGCGGCGTCAGCTCCCGTTCGATCCGGCCCACCTGGAGGACGAATATCTGGCCGGCGCCCGCGGCCACCGCCTCGCCGATCGGGATGGAGTTGACGATGCCACCGTCGATGTAGTGCGCACCGTCGATCTCCTTGGGCGGGAGCAGGCCCGGCACGGACGCCGACGCCAACACCGCCGGCACCACCGGTCCGCTGGTGAACCAGTGCTCGGCGGCCCGCTCGATGTGCGCGGCGCAGCAGCGGAACGGCACCCGCAGGTCGGCGAAGGTGGTGTCCACGCCCAACTCGGATTCCAGCAGCCGGCGCAGCGGCCGGGGCGAGTGCAGGTGGGTACGGGCGGCGAAGCGGCGCAGTTGCCGGGCGACCGAGTCGCCGTACACCTCGCTGGCCTCGGGCGACGCCCAGAGCCGGACCAGCCGGTCGGTCACCGCCTCGGACGGGTCGGCGGCGACCAGCGCGCCGTTGACCGCGCCGATCGACGTGCCGAGCACCATGTCGGGCTGGATGCCGGCGCGGAACAGGGCGCGCAGCATGCCCACCTCGACGGCGCCGAGCACTCCGCCGCCGCCGAGTACGAACGCCACCGGTCCCGGAGCCATGTCCTCATCCTGGCACGGGCCCGCCGCCCACCTCACAGGCCGCCGTCACCGGACGGTCGGCGCACCCCAGCCACCGTCCGCCGACGATCCGTACCGTCGGCGTTGACAGGGTGGACACATTCGCGCAACCTGATACCGCTCCCACCCCGAGGGCAGGTGCGATCCGTGAAGGCAGCACTGCATCCGGGCCGCTTGCTGGCCCGCAGGTACCGACTCATCGACCAGATCGGTGCCGGCGGCATGTCGGTCATCTGGCGCGCGCGGGACGAGGTGCTCGACCGCTTCGTGGCACTCAAGGTGCTCGCCGCCTCGCTGGCCGCCGACGCGCGGTTCCGCGACATGGTGCGGGAGGAGGCACGCGCCGCCGCCCAACTGGTGCACCCGCACGTGACGTCGGTGCACGACTACGGCGAGACGGTCGACCCGGACGGCTCCATCACCTCGTTCGTCGTGATGGAGCTGCTCAGCGGCGAGGAGTTGGAGCTGCGGCTCACCGAGGGGCCGCTGCCGTGGCCCGAGGCCGTCGAGGTGGGCGCGCAGGTCGCCGACGCGCTGGCCGCCGCGCACCGGCTGGGCATCGTGCACCGGGACATCACCCCGGCCAACGTCATGATGACCGCGATGGGGGTGAAGGTCCTCGACTTCGGCATCGCCACCCGGATCGGCGCACCCGACGAGGACGAGGACGGCGGCACGTTCGGCACCCCGGCGTACGTCGCCCCGGAACGTCTCGACGGCGCGCCCGCCCAGCCCGCCACCGACGTCTACTCGCTCGGCGTCCTGCTGCACGAGGCGTTGACCGGACGGGTGCCGTACCCGGCGGACACCTGGGAGCAGCTCACCGCCGCGCTCGCCGAGGGTCCCGCGCCGACGCTGGCCGGCGTGCCGGAGCTGCCCGTCGAGGTCGCCCGGATCTGTCTGCGCAGCCTGGCCCGCGATCCGGCCGATCGACCGACCGCCCGGCAGGTCGCCGCCGTGCTGCGTGGCCACCTGCTGACGCCCGACCCGCCGACCGCCACGATCGCGGTGCCGACCCCGCCCCTGCCGGCGCAGCCGCCACCGCCGAGCGAGGCTCCGGGCGCGGCCGTCGGCGTCGTGACGGCGGTACGCGCCGGCGACCCGGTCCGGCCGCTGACGCCGCCCGGCCGGTCGCTTCGGCGACCGGCGCTGCTGTTGATCCCCGTGGTCCTGGCCGTCGCGGTGGCGCTGGCCGGCGTGGCCCTGCTCCCCGATGACAAGACCGTTCGTCAGGCCGGACCCGCGGCCGGGCCGACGACGCCCCCACCCAGTGCCCCGCCGACCGATCCGCCGACCACCGCACCACGCCAACCGGCGCCCTCGTCGGCACCGCCCACCGTGGCGTCCACCGCCGGGCCGGGCACCCTCGCCGAGGCCGCCAACCGGATCAACGGGTTGGTCGACGACGGCGTGCGGGACGGGGAGATCCGCAGCGACGTCGGCCTCGACCTGCGCCAATCGCTGGGCCAACTGGTCGTCGCCGTCGGGTCCGGCCGGGACGAGCTGGCGCCGTCGGTGGCCCGACTGCGCGAGAAGGTCACCGTCCGGCTCGGCGAGGGGGGAATCAGCCCGGCGTACGCGCAGCGGCTCGACGCCGCGATCGCCGAACTGGGCGCGGCACGGGTCTGATGCGGGGCGCGATCCGTCAGCGCACCGCGACGGTAGCCGTCCGCCGGACGTCCGGCCGTCCGAGGGCGAACCGCTGGAAGACCTCCTCATAGCCGTACGCCATCCGCTCGACCGAGAAGTTCTCGGCGACGTGCGCCACGCAGTCCTGCGGGTCCAGTTCCCGTGCGGCCAGCAGTGCGGCGGGCAGTTCCGCGGGCTCCCGGCAGACCAGCCCGGTACGTCCCGGACGTACCAGCTCGGGCACCGCGCCCCGGTCCAGCGCGACCACCGGCGTGCCGGTCGCCATCGCCTCGAGCATCACCATTCCGAACGGCTCGTCCCACTGGATCGGCATGATCAGGCAGCGGGCGTCGACGAGCATCCGTAGGGTCTCGGCCCGGTCGGCGTTGAAGACGACCGTCACGTCGTCGTCGACGAGCGGCGCGACGACCTGCTCGAAGTAGCGCCGCTCGGCCGGCTCGTTGCACTTGCCGGCCAGCAGCAGCGGCAGGCCCGCCTCCCGGCAGGCGCGGATGGCGACGTCCGGGCCCTTGTCCGGGCTGAACCGGGCCAGCCACAGCACCGGCCCCGGGCCGGGCGTGGTCTTGCGCGGAAAGCCCCGCAGGTCCAGCGCGTTGTGCACGGTCCCCGCCCAGGGCAGGCTGGTGTTGAGTCGACGTTGGGCGTGCGAGATGGCCACCAGGGCGACGTCCTCGTCGGCGTCGCCGAGCACGTCGCCGTACTCGCCCACCGGGTTGCCGTGCACCGTCGCCACCGTCGGCACCGACCGGCGGCCGGCCACCAGCGGGCCGATCGTGCTGTGGTCGTGGATCACGTCGAAGTCGGCGGGCGTGATCAGGCGGTTCACCCGGGCCAGGTGCGCCAGCTCCGGCAGTGACTCGCCGAGCCGCTCGTACTGCACCTCCGGCACGGTGGAGACGAACCCGCTGGCGGCGGTCCCGTGGTGGTCACCGGCGCCGAACAGCGTCACCGCGTGGCCGTGTGCCGTCAACGCGTCCACCAGGCCGGCCACCACCTGCTCCAGGCCGCCGTAGCCGGGCGGCGGCACGGACAGCCAGGGCGGGACCACCATCGCGATGCGCAACGACCGCTCCGGCGGGCGGTCAGCGGACGGGTGGTTCACGGCCACGAGTCCTCCCCGTTGGTCCCCCGGTCGGCATGGTTCGCGGCGGGTTCCCCAGGCGGCTTCCAATAAACCGGACAAGACGGACGCTTACCCGCCGACCAGGAGATGGTCGTGCACGACCCGGACACCCGGCGTCGACCACGCCACCCGCTCCACCTGGTCCCGTTCCCACCACGACCGGACCACCCCGGCCAGGACCAGCGTGTCGCCGTCCACCTCCACGGTCACCCGTTCCCCGCCGAGCGTCCGCGCCAGCGCGCGCTGGACGTCCTGTCGCGCCCGCTCGTCCGGCGGTGGCGTCGACGGTCGCACCTCGACGAGGTTCGTGATCCCCCGGACGCCGTCGAGGCGGCGCAACTCCCCCTCGGCGGCGCGGCGCTGCCAGCCGAACTCGACCTCGCCACGCAGCATCAACCAGCCGTTGGCCACGCTCACGTCGAGCCGCTCGGCAGGCACGAAACTGTCCCACTCGAGGGCGCGGGACGCGGCGAGGGCGATGTCACCGTCGGTACGCCCCGGAGTCCCCGGCAGCCGTACCTCGATCCCGTCGACCACCGCGCGTACCCCCCGGACCCGCTGGGCGCAGCGGGTGGCCGCCCACGCCTTGGCAGCGCCGTCGACGTACCCGGTCAGGGTGACGACCCCCTGGTCGACGATCACCCCGATCTCGTTCGGCAGCACCTGCGGATCCCAGGCCAGTTCAGCCAGGACGTCCCGCTGGATCCCCTGGTCGTCCACCCCGTTCATCGGCCCACCCCCGTACGTTCGCCGGCTCGCCCGCCGAGCCTGCCGGGTGCACGGGTGACGGCGGCTCACCCGGTAAGGGTGAACCGCCGAGGAAGAAGCGGCGGGTGACGGAGCCAACCCCCTTGGCTCCGCCACCCGCCGCCGGAGGGAGGCAGGTTCTGGTGTCGGTCAGGACGTCTCGGCGAGCGTCACGGTCACCGTCTTCTCGGCGCCGTTGCGCTTGAAGTGCAGCTCGACCCGGTCGCCGACCTTGCCGGCCTGCACCGCGCCGACCAGGTCGTCGGAGTCGTTGATCGGCTTGTCGCCGAAGCGGGTGACCACGTCGCCCTGCTGGAGGCCGGCCTTCTCGGCGGGGCTGCCCGGGGTGACCGAGGCGACCAGCGCGCCGCCGCCCTCGGCCTGGTTGACGCCGACCCCGAGCGACGGGTGGCTGACCTTCTCGCCACGCTGGAGCTTGCCCGCCACGTCCTTGGCCTTGTTGCTGGGGATCGCGAAGCCGACGCCGATGTTGCCGGTGCTCTGCCCGGAGGTGGCGATGGCGGTGTTGACGCCGATCACCTCACCCCGGGTGTTCACCAGGGCGCCGCCGGAGTTGCCCGGGTTGATCGGCGCGTCGGTCTGGAGCAGGCCGGAGATCGAGCTGACGGTCTGGCCCTGCTGGCGCGGGTCCTGCTGCTGGCCCTCGCCGGCCCGGATGGTGCGGTCCCGGGCGCTGAGGATGCCGGCGGTCACCGAGCCCTGGAGGCCGAGCGGGCTGCCCAGGGCGAGGACCTGGTCGCCGACCTGCATGGCGTCGCTGTCCCCGAACTTCGCCGGCTTGAGGTCGCTCACCCCGTTGGCCTTGACCACCGCCAGGTCGGTCTTCGGGTCGGTGCCGATGATCTTCGCCTGGACGTTCCGGCCGTCGGCGAAGACCACCTGCACGGTGTCCCCGCTCGCGGAGGCGACCACGTGGTTGTTGGTGAGCACGTAGCCGTCGGCGGTGAGCACCACGCCGGAGCCCTCACCACTGTCGGTGGCGATGGAGACGACGCTGTCCTGTACGGCGGCGGCGATCTTCGGCAGGTCCGCGCTGTTGAGCACCGGGGCGGCCGTGTAGGTGCGGGTGACGCCACCGCGGTCGCCGTCGAGGGCGAGCGCGAGGGCCCCACCGGCCACGCCGGAGCCGAGCATCAGGGCGAACACCGCGACACCGGCGCCGGCGAACTTGGCGATCCGACCCGGGCGCGGGCCGGCGCCGGGCGGCGTGACCTGCGGCCCCCAGGGCGGCACCGGCTGTCCCGGGTGCTGCGCGTGCTGGGGGTGCTGCGGGTAGGCGCCCGGCTGGCCCCCGCCGGCCCAGCCGGACTGCTGGCCCGCATACCAGGGGGCACCCGGGTAGCGGCCGTCGGTCGGCTGCGGGTAGCCGTGCTGGCCGGGCGTCGGGTGGCCGGAGACCGGGTACGGCGGCGCGGACGTGCCGGCGGCCGGCGGCTCGTACCCGGTGGGCTGCGCAGCGGTCGGCTGGTACCCGGCGGTCGGTGGCTCGTACCCGGTGGGCTGGCCGACGGTCGGCGGCTCGTACCCGGTGGGCTGGCCGACGGGCGTGGTCGGCGTGTCGGAGGCGGCGGGGACGGCCGGGCTGGCGGCGGTCGGCGTCGCGTCCCCGTCGGTCTGCACGACCGGAACGGGGGTGGTCGGAGAGTCGGACTGCGCGCGCTCGTCGCGCGGCAGCTCGGCGGTGGGGTGCGACGGCTCGGCGTCGGTGGGGGCCGGCCGGCGCTGCGGGTCGGACTCGAACTCGGTCATGTCCCTACCTTCTCCCTCGGCACTGCGATCAAGCTGGAACCGTCCTGGAAGTTGGCTGAAAGTCACTCGCCGCTGCCCTCGTCCGACGGCAGCAGCGGTAGCCGGACCCGGAAGGTGGCCCCGCCGCCGGGCGTCTCGGCGACCTCGACCGACCCGTGGTGGGCGGTCACCAGAGCGGCGACGATGGCCAGGCCGAGGCCCGTGCCGGTGTTGCCGTCGGCGCGTCGGGTCCGTGCCGCGTCGGCCCGGTAGAACCGCTCGAACACCCGTTCCGCCTGCTCCGGGGTGAGTCCGGGGCCGGTGTCCGCCACCTCGATGACCGCCAGGTTGCCCGGTTCGGCGCGCAGGCGCAGGCGGATCTCGGCGTCCGGTGGGGTGTGGGTGAGGGCGTTGGTGACGAGGTTGCCGATGACCTGGCGCAGGCGCGCGTCGTCGGCGAAGACGACGAGCGGACCCGATCCGGGCTCGATGTCCAGGTCGATCCGGCGGTCCGGGGCCATCGCGCGGGCCGCCTGTACCGCGTCGGAGGCGAGCACCGGCAGCTCCACCGGGGCGAGCGAGAGCGGGCGTTCCCGATCCAGCCGGGCCAGCAGCAGCAGGTCCTCCACCAGCAGCCCCATCCGGGCCGCCTCGTCCTCGATCCGGCGCAGCAGTCCGGCGGTCTGCTCCGGCGCACGGGCCGCGCCCTGCCGGTACAGCTCGGCGAAGCCACGGATGGTGGTCAGCGGGGTCCGCAGCTCGTGCGAGGCGTCCGCCACGAACTGCCGCATCCGTTCCTCGGAGCGCCGGGCCCGCGCCTCGGACGCCAGGGCGGCGGCGGCCGCGTCCCGGGCGCTGCTCTCCGCCGACCGAGCAGCCGTCTCGGACGCCGCCCGGGCGGTGAACGCCGCCTCGATCTGGGTGAGCATCGCGTTCAGGGCGCGGGACAACCGGCCCAGCTCGGAGGTGGGATGCTCCTGGCCCTGCTCGGGGTCCGGCACCCGGCGGGTGAGGTCGCCACCGGCGATGGCGGCGGCGGTCTGTTCGATCTCGACGAGGGGTTTGAGACTGGTCCGGACGATCGCCGCGCCGACCGAGGCCAGCATGATCAGCACCGCGCCACCGACCAGCAGGTCGATCCAGACGAGTTGCTTGACCGCGAGGTCCACGTCGGTGAGGTGCTGACCGATGGCGGCGAGCTGACCGTTGGGCAGCTCGGTGTAGAGCATCCGCCACCGCACCTGACTGTCCCGGGCGCGGACCGTGAAGGGCTTACCCTCCAGCTTCTCGAAGCCGGCGGCGTCGGTGGGCCACGGCGGCAGGTCGTCGACGTTGAACCGCTTGTCGTCGTAGACGGTGACCCGAACGCCGTTCGGGTTGACCACCACCACCACGTAGTCGGTCGGTACGCCAAGACGCCCCTGCTGCGCGGTCACCACCGCCGTCTCGATGTTGCGCGCCGAGCCGATCAGCTCGTTGTCGATCTGGCCGACCAGGTAGTTGCGCAGGAGATAGGCGGTCAGCGAGCTGATCACCAGCAGCGCGACGGCGACCAGCGCGAGGACCGAGGTGACCAGTTTGAGCCGAAGGGGTACGCCCCGCAGCCGTCCCTTTGCCTGCTGGACCGGGTTCACGCCGCCGGCTTGCGCAGCACGTACCCCACGCCACGGAGGGTGTGGATCAACCGGGGCTGACCGGTGTCGACCTTGCGGCGCAGGTAGGAGATGTAGGACTCGACGATGTTGTCGTCGCCCCGGAAGTCGTAGTTCCAGACGTGGTCGAGGATCTGCGCCTTGGACAGCACCCGGTTGGCGTTGAGCATCAGGTACCGCAGCAGCTTGAACTCGGTGGGCGAGAGCTGCACCCGCTGCCCGGCGCGGTGCACCTCGTGGGTCTCCTCGTCCAGCTCCAGGTCGGCGAAGGTGAGCCGGGACGGGGCCTGCTCGCCGGTGCTGGTGCGGCGCAGCACGGCGCGGATCCGGGCGGTCAACTCCTCCAGGCTGAACGGCTTGGTGACGTAGTCGTCGCCGCCCAGGGTGAGCCCACGGATCTTGTCGTCGGTGGCGTCCCGCGCGGTCAGGAAGACCACCGGGGTACGCGTACCGCCCTCGCGCAGCATCCGGATGACCTCGAAGCCGTCCAGGTCCGGCAGCATCACGTCGAGCACGACGAGGTCGGGCCGGTGGTCCTTGGCGGCGTTGAGGGCCGCGCTGCCGCTGGTCGCGGTCGCCACGTCGAAGCCCGCGAAGCGCAGGCTCGCGGAGAGCAGTTCGAGGATGTTGGGGTCGTCCTCGACGACGAGAAGTCGCGCCTCGGTCTGGGTAGCGGGCATGGGCCCAATCATCGGTGACCTCACTGCACCGGCGCTGGACGCTTCCTGGAAAAATCCTGTGAGTCGCCGAACGGTCAGCGCAGCAGCCGACGCAGCCCGTCCAGGGCCCCGTCGAGCAGCCGGATCGCCGTACGCAGTTGAGTGTCGCTGAACTGCCGTCCCCGCGCCAGCCGGCTCACCTCGGCGGTGAACGAGGCGAGCCGCTGGTCGAACTCGTCGAGCAGGGCGGCGCGCGGCGCGTCGGCCGGCGGAGACCGGTGCGGCGACGGAGGCGGCATCCACCGCGCGCGACGGGTCTGCCGAGCGGCCTCGCTCAGCTCCCGCTTGAGGTCCCGCGTCGAGCCACGCACCTCGCTGCGGATCTCGCCGGCCAGGGTGGAGAGGTCCGCCACCGAGGCCGCGATGTCCGCCTCCAACGCGGCCAGCTCACCGGCGCGCTGGCGCAGTTCGTCGAGGCCGGCGTCGGTGATGGCGTACGTCTTGCGTCCCCCGGCGGCGGTGTGGCTGACCAGCCCTTCGGCCTCGAGCCGTTGCAGGCGGGGATAGATGGTGCCGGCGCTGGGGGCGTAGAGCCCGAGGAACCTGTCCTCCAGGAGGCGGATCAGCTCGTAGCCGTGCTTGGGACCGTCGTCGAGGAGCTTGAGCAGGTAGAGCCGGAGCCGTCCGTGGCTGAACACGGCGGTCACGGCAGCTCCTCGGAATCGTCGTCGACCGCTCGGGCGAGCAGGGCGATGCTGCCCGAGGTCGCGGAGGCCCAGAGCTTACCGGCACCGCTGCCGAGCACCCCCTCGCTGCTCGGCAGCGGGTATGTCGCGTTGCGCACCTGGGGAAAGCCGCTGGTGATCCGGCCGGCGGCGGTGTTCAGCCGGACCGAGAGGTCGCTGTCCTCGCGGACCCGGACGGTGATGCTGCCGGAGATCGTGGCGAGCCGGATGTCGCTGCCCCGGGGGTTGTCCAGATCGCAGGTGATGGCGCCGGAGACCGTCTGCGCCCGCACCCGCTCGGCGGCGCTGTCGGCGAGGATCACCTCGCCGGAGACGGTCTCCAGGGTGAGGTCACCGCGCACCCCGAGCGCCTCCACCGGCCCCGAGGTGATCTTCGCGGTGGTGGTGCCGCGCAGCCCCATCAGCGTGATCTGACCGGCGGCGAGGTCGACGGTGGTCTGCCGACGCAGCCCGGAGACGACCACCGAGCCGGCGCCCAGGCCCAGGTCGGCGAGGACGTCGGCGGGCACGGCCACCGAGACGTCCACCCGGGGGAAGCGGTGGATCGCGCGGAGTCCGCGCAGGAAGCCCGACCAGCCCCACTCGCGTTCGTGGCGGATGCTCAGGCGGCCGTCGGAGTGGTCGATCAGGACCGGCCGGCGGCCGACCTCGGTGATGTCGATCCGGGCCGGCCCGTCGGCGGCGACCACGTTGAGCCGCCCGCTGGCGAGGCGGACGTCCAGCCGGTCGACCGGGCCGTCCAGGGTGAGCCGCTGCGGTCTCTCGACCGTCCATCCGGCCATGGCTGTGCTCCTCTCGACGGCACGCCGCAGCGCGCCTCCCGAGAAGACACTAACGCGATACATCGCGATACGACAAGACTCTCACACGGACCGCCCCGCGCAACCCCTCAAGATCGCGCCCGAACAGGGATGTAGTGGTCTCCAAGGGCGTGGGATGCCCCTAGATCCATGTTCGAGCACGATCTTCGCGGGCTCGGACGCGGCGGGGTCGGGTCAGGCGGCCAGGTCCAGGCCCCGGCCCGGGACCGCCGGGACCGCCGAAACCGCCGGGACCGCCGAGACCGCCGAAACCGCCGGGACCGCCGGGGACAGGGCGGCGACCGGCCGCAGCCGGGTCCGCGCCGGAGCGGCCGCCACCAGGTGTACGGCTGACTCGGCGGCCCGGGCCAGCAACCGCCGGTCGGCGTCCTGCCCCGGGTGCAGCGCGGCGGCGACCGTCACCGAGACCACCAGGTCCCGGGCCGCGACCACCCGGGCCACCGAACGCAGGAGGGTGTCCGCGCCGAGGAACGCGGCCACTGTGGTCCCCGCCCCGGTGTCCCCGCTGCGGTACCCGAGCCGCAGCGGCACCACCGGAGCGCCCGCGTCGATGGCCGCCTGGAACATGGCCGGCCGGAAGCCGCCCCCGGGGCGACACTCGGCCGCGCCGTCGCCGGCACACCAGGTCGTACCCTCGGGAAAGACCGCGACCGAACGACCGGCGCGCAGCGCGTCGGCGAGCCGGCGCACGGTGGCCGGCAGCGCGCGCGGGCGCGACCGGTCCACGAAGACCGTGCCCGCGACGGCGGCCAGTGCACCGACCACCGGCCACGACCGGATCTCCCGCTTCGCCACCATCCGGGTGGGTGCGACCGCCAGGACGGCGAGGATGTCCAGCCACGACACGTGGTTGGCGACCAGCAACGCGCGCCGCCGGGGCAGCCGCCCCTTGATCACCAGCCGGACGCCGAAGGCGCGGACGGTGCCCCGGGCCCAGCCGCGCAGCAACGCCTGCCGCTCCGACGCCGGCAGTACGGGCAGCAGCACCGCCACGCCCACCCCGGCCAGCAGCATGCCGCCCGCCGCGACCAGCCGGAGCACCCGGCGGGCCACCGGAACCGTGGGCACCTCGCCGACCGCCGGCAGGCAGTCGTCGTCGCAGCCCGACGAGGGCCGCCACAGGTCGTGCGCCGCGACGCTCACCGCTCGTCCCCGCCCAGGAAGTGCCGCAGGTAGCGCGGGTTCATCCGGTCGAGGGAGAAGAGCACGTAGAAGTCCGCGCACCGGAAGTCGGGGTCGTACGACGGCTCACCGCAGATCCACGCGCCGAGTCGCAGGTAACCGCGCAGCAGCGGCGGCACCGCCACCCGGGCGGCCGGCTCGGCGGCGGGGGCCAGGGCGGCGGCCGGTTCGGCGAACCACGGACGCAACGGCCGGACCCGCAACGGCGGCGGTGCCAGGTGCCGGGCCTGGGCCTGCGCCCACACCCCGGCGACCGTACGACCGTCGTCGTCGACCGGCACCGACGCGCAGCCGCCGAGCCAGCGCGAGCCGCGCAGGTGCAGGTAGCGGGTGAGGCCGGCCCACATCAGGTTGATGACCGCGCCCGAGCGGTGGTCCGGGTGCACGCAGGACCGGCCCGTCTCGACGAGGTCGTCCCGCAGCGGGTCCAGCGCGGCGAGGTCGAACTCGCTCTCGGCGTACCGCCGGTCGGTACGCCCCGGCGGCAGCAGCCGGTACGTGCCGACCACCTGCCCGGTGCTGTCCTCCCGGACGATGAGGTGGTCGCAGTGGGCGTCGAAGGGGTCCACGTCCAACCCGGCCGCGCCGGGTGCGAGGGTGGCGCCCAACTCGGTGGCGAACACCTCGTGGCGCAGGCGTTGCGCGGCCGCGACCTGGGTGGGGTCGTCGGCGATCAGCAGGGTGTATCCGCTGGTCGTCAGTGGCGTGCCAGCGACATGCAGAACGGCCATGGGATCTGTGTAAGGGCCCCGGGTGCCATCGGCGGGCACCGCTGGTGTCGGACGGATGAACGCCGGTCGGCGGATGCTCGCGGAAGGCGCCCGTGCGAGGCTGCGGGACGGACCGGCGACGACGCCGGGCCACGCCCCACGGAGGTCACCCATGCGTATCGAGTCCCGCTACAACGGGCCCACCGGCTCCGGCAACGGCGGTTGGAGCGCCGGGCTCTTCGCCACCGCGGCGGGGCCCGGACCGGTCGAGGTGACGCTGCGTCGACCACCGCCGCTGGACACGGAGTTGACCCTCGTCGACGGCGAGGTCCGGGACCCGGCCGGTGACCTGGTCGCCGAGGTCCGCCCGACGGATGCCGTGGACGCCGTCGTACCGCCGGTCGACGCGGCGACGGCGGCCGAGGCGGCCACCCGCTATCCCGGGTTCGCCGCGCACCCGTACCCCGGGTGTTTCGTCTGTGGTCCGGGCCGGACCGACGGGTTGCGGATCTTCCCCGGACGGCTGCCGGACGGCCGGACAGCCGCGCCGTTCCGCGCGCCCGAGCAGGTCGACGACGCCACCGTCTGGGCCGCGCTGGACTGTCCCGGCGGCTGGACGGTGCTCGCGCCGGAACGCCCGTACCTGCTCGGCCGGATCGCCGCCGTGGTCGCGGCCCGGCCGGCGCCCGGCGACGAGTGCGTGGTGACCGGCGCACTGATCGGTGTCGACGGCCGCAAGGCGCTGGTGCACACCAGCCTGTACGGCCCGGACGGCACGCTGCTCGGCGCGGCCCGGGCCACCTGGATCGCCCGCTGAGGTCCGCCGTCGTGGCCGGCGTCATTCGCAAGGAGGACCACGCCGTAGGTACTCGGGCTGATTGACCTTGTTGCTCGGTACCGTCACGCTGTGCCACGGCGTACCTCGACGCCACACGGGAGGAGAACGATGACTGACGGGCAGCGAAGCCCCACCAGCGACGGTCAGATCGTGGTGTCCGGTCTGACGAAGCAGTACAAGAACGTGCGGGCGGTGAACAACCTGTCCTTCACCGTGGCACCGGGGCGGGTGACCGGCTTCCTCGGCCCGAACGGCGCCGGCAAGACCACCACGCTGCGCATGCTGCTGAACCTGGTCACTCCGACCGGGGGCACGGCCACCATCAGCGGCCACCGCTACGCCGACCTGAGCGACCCGCTGCGGCACGTCGGCGCGATCCTCGAGGCGTCCAGCGCGCACAAGGGCCGCACCGGCATCAACCACCTGCGGGTGATCTGCGCCGCGGCCGGCCTGCCCCGCAACCGGGCCGACGAGGTGCTGGAGCTGGTCGGGCTGACCCCGGCCGCGAAGCGTAAGTTCAAGGGCTACTCGCTGGGCATGAAGCAGCGGCTCGGTATCGCCGCCGCGATGCTCGGCGACCCCCGGGTGCTGATCCTCGACGAGCCGGCCAACGGGCTCGACCCGGAGGGCATCCGGTGGATGCGTGGGTTCCTCAAGAACCTCGCCCACGAGGGTCGTACGGTGCTGGTCTCCAGCCACCTGCTGTCCGAGATGCAGCTCCTCGCCGACGACGTGGTGATCATCGCGGCCGGGCAGCTGGTCCGGCAGGGGCCGGTCGAGCAGGTGCTCGGGTCGATGGCCCAGGGCGCCCAGGTCCGGGTCCGCACCCCGCAGGCCGAGGCGCTGACCACCGCGCTGAAGGCGCAGTCGGCCACGGTCACCACCGACGAGCACGGCGTCCTGCTGGTCTCCGGGGTGGACGCCCCGACGATCGGCCGCGCCGCCCTGGCCGCCGGTGTGGAACTGCACGAACTGACCACCGAACGGCCCGACCTGGAACGGGTCTTCCTGGAGCTGACGGCCGGAAAGGCGGACATCCGATGAACCTGGTCCGATCCGAGCTGCTCAAGATCCGTACCACCAACACCTGGTGGATCTTCGCGCTGATCAGCCTGCCGCTGTGGGCGCTCACGCTGCTCATCAACTGGTTGCAGGCCGACGCCCTCACCAGCACCAACCCCGCCGACGTGGGCGACCAAGCCGCCCAGTTCGAGGCGGCGGCCACTCCGGACGCGCTCTCGTCGAACCTGTTCACCACCGGGCAGTTCTTCGGCCTGCTGATCATCATGCTGCTCGGCATCATCGTGGTGACGAGCGAGTTCTTTCACCAGACGGTCACCACCACGTTCCTCACCGCACCACACCGCACCGCCGTCATGCTCGCCAAGCTGGTCGCGGCGGGCGTGCTGGCGCTGCTGTTCTGGCTGGTCACCACCGTGTTCAACCTGATCGCCGGGTCGGCGGTGCTGAGCGCGGTCGGAGTGGACTCACAACTCGGCAACGACGCCGCCTGGCGGGCGATCGGGTTGAACCTGCTCGCGTACCTGCTCTGGGCGGTGTTCGGCGTCGGCATCGGCGTGCTGATCCGCAGCCAGATCGGCGCGACCGTGACCGGCATCCTGCTCTACCTGGGCGGCTCGATCGGCGCGGCCGTGGTGATCGCCATCCTGGCCAACCGCTGGGGCGACTGGATCAACAACCTGCAACTGCTGGTGCCGTCGCTCGCCTCGTCGCTGATGGTCACCGGGACCGACATCCCCGGTAACCCGCCGCGCTGGGCCGGCGCGGCCGTGCTGATCGGGTACGCGGTGGTCACCGGCGTGGCCGGCTCCTTGCTGATCCGTCGGCGCGACATCTCCTGACCGACCGGTTTCCGGGGTGGCGGCGGCACGGCCGTCACCCCGGGACCGTTTCGGGGTGCGGGCGGCATCGCCGCCACGCCGACGCGGCGTCGGGGGTGGCGGGGCATCGCCGGCAGCCCCGGAGGGCGCCCGTCAGCCGCCGGGACAGCCCCGGCCGCCGCTGACGGGGATGCACTGGGTGATCTGCGGGGCCGGCTCCTGGTCGGCGGGGACGTGCCCGATCAGTCCGCTGATCGCCATGTTGCCCACCAGCGCGACCGCCACGTAGATCAGCGCCACACCGCCGAACGCCCCGGCGAAGTGCCGACGCCACATCGCCTCGCCGGCCAGTCCGGCCAGGAGCAGACCGATCACCGGCAGCACCCCGTTGAGCAGGAGCCCGGTCATGAGCAGGTCATCGGTGGTCGCGCCGAACGCCTGCGCCTCGGCGTGCGTCGGCGTGTACGGCCGGGACACGCGCCGGATCAGACCCACCAGCAGGAGGAACGGCACCCCGTAGAGCCAGGCGAAGAAGAGCCCTCCGAGGCCGAGCCGCTTCACAGCGACCCCGCGAGGACGGCACCACAGAGCGTGAGGCTGAGCCCCGCCGACGCGGTGCCAGCGACCACGGCCGACGGGATGAGCCGCGCGGCCAGCGCGGCCACCAGCGCCGTCACGAACAGCAGCCCGACGAGTACCGGTGCGCCCCACACCAGCGCGACGAACGCCAGCGACTCCCCCGGCGACAGGCAACCGAACCAGGCCGCGCAGTCGTCGCCCACCGGCCTGCTCGGCACGCTCGTGGTGCCCACCGCCACGGCCGCGACGGCGGTGACGTACCAACCGGTCGCCACCGCCATGCTCCTGCCGTAGCGCCCCCCTGCCCCGTGTCGATCCATGCGCCCGATCCTCGCGGAGAAGGGCCCCCGGGACATCCGTAGGGATACTCAGTCCGGGCGTACCAGCCTGCGACGATCGCCGCAGGGGATGCTGAACTTCTGGCATCTTCTGTGAATCCGGCCACCCGACCGAGGCGGAAATGCCGGGGCGATCCGTACGGCGTAGCCTGGGAGTCGTCTGTCCGTTCTTCTTGATCGGGCGTGACGGACACCGCGTGACACACAAACCCGCGTGAAAGAGGCGATTACCGGCCGTGTCGACCCAGCAGACTTCGCAGGAGAACCCACTGGCGGGTTTCGGCCCGAACGAGTGGATCGTCGAGGAGATGTACCAGCGCTACCTCGCCGACCCAACGAGCGTCGATTCGGCCTGGCACGACTTCTTCGCCGACTACCGACCAGCGCCCGGCGCCGCCACACCGCGTCCGGCGGAGAGCGCCGGTAAGCCGGCCGCCGCGCCCGAGCCGGACGGCCAGCCGGAGGCGGCAGCAAAGGTGACCCAGCCCGCCACGAAGCCGCCCGCCGCGCCGGCCAAGCCGGCCGCCGCCGCGCCCGCCCCGGCCAAGAGCGCCCCGACGCCGGCCCCGGCGGCCGCTGCCAAGGAGGCACCGGCCAAGCCGGCCGCCAAGGCCCCCGCGCCGAGCGCCGAGGGCCCGCAGACCACGCCGCTGCGGGGCGTCGCCGCGAAGATCGTCCAGAACATGGACGCCTCGCTGAGCGTGCCGACCGCGACGAGCGTGCGCGCGGTTCCGGCGAAGCTGCTGGTCGACAACCGCATCGTGATCAACAACCACCTCGCCCGGGGGCGGGGCGGCAAGGTCAGCTTCACCCACCTCGTCGGCTACGCGATGGTCCGCGCGCTGGTCGAGCACCCGGAGATGAACAACTCGTTCGCCGAGGCCAACGGCAAGCCGGCCGTGGTCCGCCCGGCGCACGTCAACCTCGGCATCGCCATCGACCTGGCCAAGCCGGACGGCAGCCGCAACCTCGTGGTCCCCTCCATCAAGGGCTGCGAGCAGATGGACTTCCGGCAGTTCTGGCAGGCGTACGAGGACGTGGTCCGGCGGGCGCGGCGCAACGAGCTGACCATGGAGGACTACTCCGGCACCACGATCTCGCTGACCAACCCGGGTGGCATCGGAACCGTGCACTCGATGCCGCGGCTCATGCAGGGGCAGAGCGCGATCATCGGCGTCGGCGCGATGGAGTACCCGGCCCCCTACCAGGGCATGTCCGAGGCCACCCTCGCCGAGCTGGCGGTCAGCAAGATCATCACGCTGACCAGCACGTACGACCACCGGATCATCCAGGGCGCGCAGTCCGGCGAGTTCCTCAAGGTCATGCACGAGCTGATCCTGGGCGAGCACGGCTTCTACGACCAGATCTTCACCTCGCTGCGCATCCCGTACGAGCCGGTGCGCTGGATGCGGGACGTGGCCGTCAACTCCGAGGGTCAGATCAACAAGACCGCCCGGGTGCACGAGCTGATCCACGCGTACCGGGTGCGCGGCCACCTCATGGCCGACACCGACCCGCTCGAGTTCAAGATCCGCAAGCACCCCGACCTGGACGTCCTCCAGCACGGGCTGACCCTGTGGGACCTCGACCGCGAGTTCCCGGTCAACGGCTTCGCCGGCCGGCAGCGGATGAAGCTGCGCGAGATCCTCGGCGTGCTGCGCGACTCGTACTGCCGCCGGGTCGGCATCGAGTACATGCACATCCAGGACCCGGAGGAGCGGCGCTGGATCCAGGAGCGGATCGAGCGCAAGTACGAGAAGCCGTCCGCCGACGAGCAGAAGCACGTGCTCAACCGGCTCAACGCGGCCGAGGCGTTCGAGACCTTCCTGCAGACCAAGTACGTGGGCCAGAAGCGCTTTTCGCTGGAGGGCGGCGAGTCGCTGATCCCGCTGCTCGGCGAGGTGCTGGAGTCCTCCGCCGAGAACGGGCTGGACGAGGTCGTCATCGGCATGGCCCACCGCGGCCGGCTCAACGTGCTGGCCAACATCGTCGGCAAGCCGTACGAGAAGATCTTCTCGGAGTTCGAGGGCCACCTGGACCCGCGCTCCACCCAGGGCTCCGGCGACGTGAAGTACCACCTGGGCCAGAACGGCAAGTTCACCACCCCGGACGGCGAGCACGCCGTGAAGGTGTCGGTGGTGGCGAACCCGTCGCACCTGGAGGCCGTCGACCCGGTGCTGGAGGGCATCGTCCGGGCCAAGCAGGACCGGATCGACCTCAAGCTGGAGGGCTACACCGTGCTGCCGCTCGCGGTGCACGGTGACGCCGCCTTCGCGGGGCAGGGCGTGGTCGCCGAGACGCTCAACCTGTCGCAGCTGCGCGGCTACCGCACCGGCGGCACCGTGCATGTGGTGGTCAACAACCAGGTCGGTTTCACCACCGCCCCGGAGTACAGCCGGTCCAGCCTCTACAGCACCGACGTGGCCCGGATGATCCAGGCGCCGATCTTCCACGTCAACGGCGACGACCCGGAGGCCGTGGTCCGGGTGGCCCGGCTGGCCTTCGAGTACCGGCAGGCGTTCAACAAGGACGTCGTGATCGACATGGTCTGCTACCGCCGGCGCGGCCACAACGAGGGCGACGACCCCTCGATGTCCAACCCGCAGATGTACAAGATCATCGACTCGAAGCGTTCGGTGCGCAAGCTCTACACCGAGGAGCTGATCGGTCGCGGCGACATCACCGTGGAGGACGCGGAGGAGCTGCTGCGCGACTACCAGGCGCAACTGGAGAAGGTCTTCAAGGCCACCCGGGACGCCGCCGCCGCGCCGCGCCAGCTCAACCGGCCGCGCCGTGAGGAGGAGCCGGAGCCGCAGGTCGACACCGCCACCGACGCCGCCGTGGTCAAGGCGATCGGTGAGGCGCACATCAATCTGCCGGAGGGCTTCACCCCGCACAAGCGCATCCAGCAGCTGCTCGACCGGCGGGCCAAGATGTCCGTCGAGGGCAACATCGACTGGGGCTTCGGCGAGATCATCGCGTTCGGGGCGCTGCTGCACGACGGGGTCACCGTCCGGCTGGCCGGCCAGGACTCGCGTCGCGGCACCTTCGTCCAGCGGCACGCGTCGGTGGTCGACTCCCGCACCGGCGACGACTACCTGCCGCTGAAGTCGCTTACCGCCGACGGCGAGCGTTCGCGGTTCTTCGTGCACGACTCGCTGCTGAGCGAGTACGCGGCGATGGGCTTCGAGTACGGCTACTCGGTGGAGAACGTCAACGCGCTGGTCGCCTGGGAGGCCCAGTTCGGTGACTTCGTCAACGGCGCCCAGTCGGTGATCGACGAGTTCATCTCGTCCGGCGAGGTGAAGTGGGGCCAGCGCTCGGCGGTGACCCTGCTGCTGCCGCACGGCCACGAGGGCCAGGGCCCGGACCACACCTCCGGCCGCCCGGAGCGGTTCCTGCAGATGTGCGCCGAGGACAACATGCGGGTGGCCATCCCGACGACCCCGGCGAACTACTTCCACCTGCTGCGCCGCCAGGCCCTGTCGCCCAAGCGCAAGCCGCTCGTGGTGTTCACGCCGAAGTCGCTGCTGCGGCACAAGCTCTGCGTCTCGCCGGTGGAGGACTTCACCACCGGCACCTTCCAGCCGGTGCTGCGCGACACGGCCGCACCGGCGCCGGAGGCGGTGAAGCGGGTGCTGCTCTGCTCGGGCAAGGTCTACTACGACCTGTTCCAGGCCCGGCAGGAGCGCGGCATCACCGACACCGCGATCATCCGGATCGAGCAGCTCTACCCGCTGCCGGTGGAGGAGATCCGCGCGGCCCTGGCGCAGTACCCGAACGCGGAGGACTTCGCCTGGGTGCAGGAGGAGCCGGCCAACCAGGGCGCCTGGTCGTTCGTGGCGCTCAACCTGCTGGAGCACCTCACCGACGTCCGGCTGCGGCGGATCTCCCGCCCGGCCGCGGCGGCCCCGGCGGTCGGTTCGGCCAAGACCCACGAGGTCGAGCAGACCGCGCTCATCGAGGCGGCACTCCCCCGCCCGTGACCTGACCGCGCCACGCGAGCCGGGGCAGGGCCGTCGAGCACGGTCCTGCCCCGGCTCGCGTCGGTCCATCCGATCACCGAACCGCCCGGCCCGCGCCGGGCCGAGCACGAGGACGTACGCCGTGTACTTCACCGACCGTGGCATCGAGGAGCTGGTCGAACGCCGGGGCGACGAGCAGGTGACCCTGGAGTGGCTGGGCGAGCGCCTGCGCGACTTCGTCGACCTCAACCCCGAGTTCGAAACCCCCATCGAGCGCCTGGCCACGTACCTGGCCCGCCTGGACGACCCCGACGACGAAGACGCCTGACCAGCCGCCGACATCCCGTCAACTCCGGCGGGACGGGCTTGCCACTGCTGGCGGGGAGCTGACACCTGTCGCGCTCCCTTTGCTCTGCTTCAACGGACGCAACAGCGCGCGTCCGATATCCGGACACCGGCTGTTGCGTGGGTTGAAGCAGAGCAAAGGAGGGCTGAACCCCCGCCGACCGGCCGCCGAAACACGCGGTCCCGGGTCTCCCTTCTCAGCCCACGAGGCTTGTCACACTCGCGATCTTCTAGGGTGAGGCTGTGGCTCGGAGCGTTTATCTGACTAGCGTGGGTTCGGGCGGGGGTAAGTCGACCATCGCTCTCGGGCTGGCCGAACTGCTGTCGCGGCAGGTGGGGCGGATCGGCGTGTTCCGGCCGCTGGTCGCCGACACCGGCCCCGATCCGATCCTCGCCCTGCTCAGCGAGCGGTACCGGGTCGAGGTGCCGATCGCCGAACTGGCCGGGGCGACCTACGCCGAGGCAGCCGCGCTGGTGGCCGACGGCCGACGCGAGGAGCTGATCTCCGCGATCGTGGAGCGCTACCGGGCGGTGGAGCGGCAGTGCCCGGCGGTGGTCGTGGTGGGCAGCGACTTCGACGAGCCGGGCGACCCGGCGCACCCCCGCGAGCTGGCCTTCAACGCCCGGCTGGCCACCGAGTTCGGCAGCGTCGTGGTGCCGGTGGTGGACGGGTACGAGCAGGAGCCGGCGGCCGTCGCGGCGGCCATGCGCGGGGCGTACCACGATCTGGCCGACCTGGGCGCGACCGTGCTCGCGGTGATCGCCAACCGGGTGCCCGGGCCGATGACGCTGCCGGAACTGCCGGTGCCCGCGTACGCCATCCCGGAGGTGCCGAGCGTGTCGGCGCCGACGGTGGCCGAGGTGGCGGCGGCGCTGGGCGCGACCCTGCTGGCCGGGGACGACGCCGCGCTCGGGCGGGACGTGCTGGACTTCGTGGTCGGCGCGGCGCACGTGCCGACCCTGTTGGGCCACCTCACCGAGGGGGCGTTGGTGATCACCCCCGGCGACCGGGCCGACCTGCTCGTCGCCGCCAGCGCGGCCCACGTCGCCGGGCAGGTGTCGGTGGCCGGGCTGGTGCTCACCCTCGGCGAACAGCCCGATCCCCGGGTGATGCGGCTGGTGGAGGGGCTGAACACCGGCCTGGCGGTGCTCTCCGTGGGCAGCGACAGCTACGACACGGTCGAGGCGTCCAGCCGGATCGAGGGGCGGCCCAGCGTGGCCAACCCCCGCAAGGTGGAGGCCGCGCTGGGCGCGTTCGAGCGCTGCGTGGACACCGACGACCTGGCCCGCCGGCTCCGGGTCAGCCGGTCCACCCGGGTCACCCCGTTGATGTTCGAGAACGAGCTGATCGACCGGGCCCGCTCGCAGCGCCGCCACCTGGTGCTGCCCGAGGGTTCCGACGACCGGATCCTGCGGGCGGCGGAGATCCTGCTGCGCCGGGGCGTGGCCGACCTGACCCTGCTCGGCCGTCCCGACGACATCGGCCGGCGCACCCGTGAGCTGGGCATCGACCTCGGCGACGCGCGGCTCGTCGACCCGACCAGCAGCGCGTGGCGCGACGAGTTCGCCGCCGAGTACGCCCGCCTGCGCGCCCACCGGGGCGTCACCGCCGAACTGGCGTACGACGTCGTGGCCCAACCCAACTACTTCGGCACGCTGATGGTGGCCACCGGGCACGCCGACGGCATGGTCTCCGGCGCCACGCACACCACCGCCGCCACCATCCGGCCCGCGTTCGAGATCATCCGTACCGTTCCGGACGTCACGGTGGCCTCCAGCGTCTTCTTCATGCTGCTGCGCGACCGGGTGCTGGTCTACGGCGACTGCGCGGTGAACCGCGACCCGGACGCGGCCCAACTCGCCGACATCGCGATCTCCTCGGCCGACACCGCGGCCCGGTTCGGCATCGAGCCCCGGGTGGCGATGCTGTCGTACTCCACCGGCAGCTCCGGCGCCGGCGCCGACGTGGAGAAGGTCGCCGCGGCCACCGCGCTGGTCCGGGAACGCCGGCCCGACCTGCTGGTCGAGGGACCGATCCAGTACGACGCGGCGATCGACCCGGCGGTGGCGGCCACCAAACTGCCGGACAGCCCGGTCGCCGGGCACGCCACGGTCTTCATCTTCCCGGACCTGAACACGGGCAACAACACGTACAAGGCGGTGCAGCGCTCGGCCGGGGCGGTCGCCGTCGGTCCGGTGATGCAGGGCCTGCGCCGGCCGGTGAACGACCTGTCCCGGGGCGCACTGGTGCCGGACATCGTGAACACGGTGGCGATCACCGCCATCCAGGCGGCCGCCGGGGAGGCGTCATGAGTCGGGTCCTGGTGCTCAACTGCGGGTCGTCGTCGGTGAAGTGGCGGCACTACGACAGGGACCGCACGCTCGGCCAGGGCACCGTCGAGCGGGTCGGCGAGCCCGGTGGCGGCCCGGCCGACCACGCCAGCGCGGTCCGCCAGATCCTGGACGGGCTGGACCGGACCGGACTGACGGCCATCGGGCACCGGGTGGTGCACGGCGGCCGGACGTTCACCGCCCCGACGCTCGTCGACGACGCGGTGCTGGCCGCGATCCGTGACCTGGTCCCGCTCGCCCCGCTGCACAACCCGGCCAACCTGGCCGGCATCGAGATGGCGAGGGCGGCCCTGCCGGACGTACCGCAGGTCGCCGTCTTCGACACGGCGTTCCACCACACCCTGCCCGAGGCCGCCGCGACCTACGCGATCGACCGGGACACCGCCGAGCGGTACGACATCCGCCGGTACGGCTTCCACGGCACCTCGCACGCGTACGTCTCCCGGCGTACCGCCGAACTGTTGGGCCGCCCGTACGACCAGCTCAACACGATCACCCTGCACCTGGGCAACGGAGCCAGCGCCTGCGCGGTGGCCGGTGGCCGCAGCGTCGCCACCTCGATGGGGATGTCGCCTCTGCAAGGACTGGTGATGGGCACCCGCAGCGGCGACCTCGACCCGACCGTCATCTTCCACCTGCGCCGCGAGGGCGGACTGTCGGTCGACGAGATCGACGACCTGCTCAACCACCGCAGCGGCCTGCTCGGCCTGACCGGCGCCAACGACATGCGCGAGGTGCTGCGACGCCGGGCCGACGGCGACCCGGCCGCCGCGCTCGCCTTCGACGTCTACTGCCGGCGGATCACCGGGTACGTCGGGGCGTACTACGCGCTGCTCGGCCACGTCGACGCGATCGCGTTCACCGCCGGGGTGGGCGAGCACGCCGCGCCGGTGCGGGCCGCCGCGCTGGCCGGCCTGGACCGGCTCGGCATCAGCGTGGACGACACCCGCAACGGCGGCGAGGGTGACCGGGTCATCTCGCCCGACGACGCCGAGGTGCGCGTCTGCGTCATCCGCACCGACGAGGAGCGGGAGATCGCCCGGCAGACCCGGGACGTGGTGGGGAAGCTTTAAGGGGCTGTTTCATAAGAACTGGCCGGCCTGCGGCGGGCCCGGACGACGACCGGCGGCGTTGCGGTGGCGTCCGGATACAACACCGGTATCCGGACGCCACCGCGCCTTGCCGGATCGCCGACCGGACTCCGCCTCGGCTCGACCGCCCTTATGAAACAGCCCCTAGGCGAGCCAGACGACCAGGGCCACCAGCAGCACCACGACCACCGCCGCACCGACGATGAGCGGCAGCCGGGACGGCGTGTCGGCCGGGCCGTTGGCCTCCGGCGTCTGGGTGAAGGCGCGGAACGCCTCGGTGTTGCCGCTGGGGTCGGTGTAGTTCTCAGCCATGTCGGTGACCCTAGCGAAGCCGTACCCGACGCACCGCCCCCGCCTCCGCGATCGGGTCGGGTCGGGCCGCGCGGCGGAGGCGACCCGACCGGGTGGCGGGCAGAGCCGGGCCGGACGGCGGGGTCGGCGGGCACGTCCCGCCGCCTACGGTGGGACCGTGGGGGCGGGACGGCTGGTCGCCGTACTGGTGACAGCGCTGCTGGCGGGGTGCGCGCCGGCCTCCGCCGTGGCCGTCGGCGGGTCCAACGCGCCGCAGGCCGCGCGCCGAGCGCCCGAGGGGTCGTACACCGTCGGCGTGCGTACGCTCACCCTCGATCCGCGCTCGGCGCGCCCCCTGCCGGTGACCATCTGGTACCCGGTGGACGCGGACCGGGTGGCCGCCGGGCGGTTCCCGGTGGTCGTCTACAGCCACGGGCTGCGCAGCCGGCCCGAGCTGCACGCCGGGTTGACCACCCGCTGGGCGGCGGCCGGTTTCGTGGTGGCCGCGCCGGCGTACCCGCACACCCGTACGGACGCCGCGCACTTCACCCGCGCGGACGTCCGCAACCAGCCCGCCGACGGTTGGCGGCTGATCCGGTACCTGAGCCGCCTCGACCGCGACCCGGGCGATCCGCTCGCCGGTCACCTGGATCTCACCTCGGTCGCCGCCGCCGGTCACTCGGCGGGCGGATTCACCACCTCCGGCATGTTCACCGAGGGTCATCCGAGCCGGCTGCGCGCGGGCATCGTGATCGCCGGCGGCGGCCTACCCGGTAGCTTCGCCGGGCCGAGCGCCCCGGTGCTGTTCGTGCACGGCACGGCCGACCCGGTGGTGCCGGTGACGGTCGGCCGGGCGGCGTACGCGCGCACCCGGGGTCCGGCGGCCTTCCTCAGCGTCGTCGGTCAGGGCCACGGCGAGTACCTCACGCCGGACCGACCCGGGTTCGCGCCGGTGCTGGCCACGACGACCGACTTCCTGCGCTGGACCCTGTACGGCGACGGCGCGGCCGGCGCGCGCCTCCCCCTCGACGCCCGCACCCCGCTGACCCGCTACGAGTCGCGCCCGGCCGGCTAGCGTCCTCTCGCCCGGTACCCGGCCGAGCCGTCCGGTCACACCTTGAGGACGTCCACGTCGTACAGCGCTATCGACGCGTCGCGGGAGGCGAGGGTCAGCCCTTCGGTGATCGCCTGTGCCACCAGCATGCGGTCGAAGGGATCGCGGTGGTGCGCTGGCAGGCGGCCGGCGGCGATGGCGTGGGCATGGGTCACCGGGAGTTCCCGGAAGCCCATGTCCCGTACCCGTCCTGCGAGGTCAGGGGGTCCGGCGAGTTTTCCGGCGCGCTGTTTGATGGTGATCTCCCACAGGGTGACCGGGGAGAGGAAGATGTCTGGCTCGTGGCGTAGTTGGTCGAGCAGCTCGGGGCCGAGGGTTGGGTCGCCGGTGATCGCCCAGAGCGCGACGTGGGTGTCCAGCAGCAGGTTCATGCGCCGATGCCGAAGTCCTCGGCGATCTCGGCGTTGGTCTGTGGTGAGTCCCAGTCACCCGAGAGGTCCAGTTGGCCGGCGAGAGAGCCGACGGAGGTGCGGTTGGCCCGCCGGACCAGCGGTACGACCTTCGCCACCGGGGTGCCCGCCCGGTCGATGATGATCTCCTCGCCGCGTTCGACCCGTTCGATGATGCGCGACAGATGGGTCTTGGCGTCATGCATGTTGTAGTGCACGGCCTCAGCCGACATGGCGCAGCCTCCTCGCTTAGCTAAGGGATTAGTCTAGCCTGCCCGGCCGCCTACGTCAGCGGCCTTGCCGGCTCGGGGCGGGGGTCGGACCCGCACCCCTCCTCGTCGGTACCGTGGCCCGATGGACGACCTCGCGCAGCGTCAGTTGGCGAGCATCGCCGAGCTGGTCGAGGTGTCCGGGTCGGCCGGCATCCCGGTGTGGCTGCGCGGCGGCTGGGCGATGGACCTCCACCTCGGCGCGGTGACCCGCCCGCACGTCGACGTCGACTGGTACTGCTGGCGCGAGGACGCGCACCGACTGGCCGCGTTGCTGCTGGCCCGGGGTTGGCGTCCCGACCCGAGGGTGCCGGCCGAACGACAGCTCGACCTGTTCGCCGGTGACGTGGAGGTCAGCGTCGCGTACCTGGGCCGGGACGAGAGCGGACGGCCGACCGTGGGCTCCGGCCCCTGGGCGGGGACCCTTCTGCCGGCCGGGATGCTGGACGCGCCGCCGGGCCGGATCGGCCCGCTCACCGTGCCGACGATCTCGGTGGCGGCCCAGATCGAGTTCAAGCAGATGTACCCGGTGTGGATGCCGGAGCGTCCCCGCCGTCCGAAGGACGCGGACGACCTGGCTCGACTGCGCGCCGGGCCTCGTCGAGCAGGTCCTCGTACACCCCGACCTTGAAACCGATCAGGTCCAGGCACTGCGTGAGTTTGCCGATCTGGCCGGTGACGCGCTCGCGGTGTTCGCGCAGCAGCGCGAGCCGTTCCTCCTCGTTGCCGGCGCCCGCCCGGACGAGATCGGCGTACCGGCGGAGCGCGGGCAACGGCATGCCCGAGGCGCGGAGGATGATGCAGACGGTCAGCCAGTCCACGTCGTTCTGGCTGTAGACGCGACGGCCACCGGCACCCCGGCGTACGGGGTCGACGAAGACGCCCTCCTGCTCGTAGAAGCGGAGGGCGTGCACGCTCAGCCCGGTGCGTTCGGCGACCTGCCCGATGCTCAGACTCGCGATGTCCTCGGCCATGTGGAGCAGGGTAGCGAGGCTTGACCTAGAGCCGACTCGAGCTCCTAGGGTCCCCCTTGATCGTTACGACATCGCCAGGGGAGTTTCGGCATGCGCTACCGCACGCTCGGCGGCACCGGCATCGAGGTGAGCACCCACTGCCTCGGAACCATGATGTTCGGTGCCGTCGGAAACCCGGACCACGACGAGTGCGTCCGCATCATCCACGCCGCGATCGACAGCGGCATCAACGCCGTCGACACCGCCGACATGTACGGCCAGGGTGAGTCCGAGCAGATCGTGGGGAAGGCCCTGCGGGGGCGTCGCGACGACGTCGTCCTCGCCACCAAGGTGCACTTTCCGATGGGCGAGGGGCCCAACCAGGGCGGCAACTCGCGGCGGTGGATCCTCAAGGCGGTCGAGGGGAGCCTGCGGCGTCTGGGGACCGACTGGATCGACCTCTACCAGGTCCACCGCCCCGACCCCTCGACCGACATCGAGGAGACACTGTCGGTGCTCACCGACCTGGTGAGCCAGGGAAAGATCCGCGCCTTCGGGTGTTCGACGTTCCCCGCCGAGGAGATCGTCGAGGCACACCAGGTGTCCGAGCGTCGCGGCCTCGGCCGGCTGCGCACCGAGCAGCCGCCGTACTCGATCCTCGCCCGCGGGGTGGAGACGTCGGTCCTCCCGGTCTGCCAGCGCTACGGCATGGGGGTGCTGGTCTGGAGTCCGCTCGCCTTCGGGTTCCTCAGCGGCAGGTACCGCCGGGACCGGGCCGTCGACCTGTCGACCGGGCGGGCGGTCCTGCGGCCGGCGCAGTTCGATCCCACGATCGCGGAGAACGCGGCCAAGCTCGACATCGTCGAGCAGCTCGTCGAACTCGCGGCGGACATCGGGTGCACGCTGCCCCAACTCGCCATCGCCTTCACCGTGGCCCATCCGGCGGTCACCTCGGCGATCATCGGACCACGGACCATGCAGCACCTGGATGACCTGCTCAAGGGCGCGACGCTCGTCCTGGACGACGCGGCCCTCGACCGGATCGACGAGATCGTGCCGCCCGGGACCAACCGGTACGAGCCCAACGCGGCCTTTCCCCCGCGCTCCCTGACCGAGCCGGCGCGGCGGCGTCGTCCGCTCCCCGAGCGCGCCGCGGCCTGAGACGACCGGCAACAGCGTGGCCGTGGCGCGTCGGACCGCGCCGCGACACCGGCCCGGCAGGGCACAATTGCCTTCATGTCGCGTCGTGTCACCCCCACGCTGCTGGCCAGCGCCCTGCTCCTGGCCGGCCTGGTCGGTTGTTCCACGGACGCCCCCAAGAAGGAGAACCCGCCGGTCGCGGTCGAGCCGTCGCCGGCCGCCACCCCGACACCGCAGGTACCGGCCGGGTCGGCGCCAAAGAACACCTTCGGTGTCGGCGTACGCCAGCTCAAGCTGAACCGGGACGGCCGTGCGTTGCCGGTGACCATCTGGTATCCGGCGGCCGGGAAGGCCGGCGGCGCGGTCAAGCGGTCCGCGGCGGCGGCGGACGGCCGGTTCCCCGTGGTGATGTTCAGCCACGGTCTCGGCGGGCGGCCGGAGGACTACGCCGCGCTGCTGACCCGCTGGGCGGCGGCGGGTTTTGTGGTGGCCGCGCCGGCCTTCCCGCACACCTCTCAGGGCGGCGACGGCAACATCCTCGACGTGCTCAATCAGCCGGCCGACGTGTCGTACGCGCTGACCCAGGTGCTGGCGCTCGACGGGAAGGCCGGCGACGGGCTGCGCGGCCGGCTGGCGACCGACCGGGTGGCCGCGGCGGGGCACTCGGCCGGCGGGGTGACCACCATCGGCCTCTTCACCGCCAGCCGGGACGAGCGCCTGGACGCCGGGGTGGTGTTCGCCGGCACGGCGGTCGGTGTGGGTACGGCGTTCGCGGGCGCGTCCGCGCCGCAGTTGTTCGTGCACGGCGAGTTGGACGAGGTGGTCGACTACGCGGCGGGCAAGGAGGCGTACGACAAGGTGCCCTGGCCCAAGGCGATGCTCAGCCTGCCCAAGGGCGACCACGGGCGGGCGCTGCTCGGCGACGCCGCGACGCTGCGGGTGGTCTCGGACACGGCCGTGGAGTTCCTGCGCTGGACCCTGTACGGCGACCCGGAAGCCAAGAAGCGCATGGCGACCGAAGCGACCCGCGACGACATCGCCACCTTCGACGACCACCTCTGACCGTCGCCCCCTCGCCTGCGCGATCTTGCACTTTCTGTGGCGACACAGCGGGACTTAGGTCGCAAAACGACAACAGAAAGTGCAAGATCGCGGAGAGCGGCGGGGTGGCGCGGCGGGGTGCGGTGGGTCAGGCTTCGTGGTTGATGACGATCTTGCCGAAGGCCTTGCCGGAGTGCAGGCGGGCGAAGGCGTCCTCGACCCGGCTGAACGGCACCACGCTGTCCACCACCGGGCGGACCTCGTTCTCGGCACAGAACGCCAGCAGCTCGTACAGCTCCCCGGGGGTGCCCATCGAGGTGCCCAGGATCTCCAGCTGCATGGCGAAGACCCGGCGCAGGTTGACCGACGGCTGGTGGCCGGCGGTGGCGCCGGAGACCACGATCCGGGCCATCGGCGCGGCCGACTTCATCGAGTGCTCGAAGGTCGCCGCGCCGACCGTCTCGATCACCACGTCGACCCGCTCCGGCAGCCGGGCGCCGGTCTCCACGGCGGTCGCCCCGAGGGCGGTGATCCGCTCCCGCTTGTCGGCGTCGCGGCTGGTCGCGTACACCCGCTTGCCCATCGCCACGGCGAGCGCGACGGCCGCGGTGGCGACGCCGCCGCCCGCGCCCTGCACCAGCACGCTGTCGGCGTCCGCGACGCGGCCCTTGGTGGTCAGCATCCGCCACGCGGTCAGCCAGGCCGTGGGCAGGCACGCCGCGTCGGTCGCCGCCATGCCGTCGGGCAGCGGGACCAAATTCGACCGGGGTACGGCGACCCGCTCGGCGAGGGTGCCGGCGAAGTGCTCGGAGAGGATGGAGACGCCGCGCGGGTCACCGGGAGTGACGACGACCGGGTAGACGACCACGTCGTTGCCCTCGGGGTCCACACCCACCGCGTCGCAGCCGAGGATCATCGGCAACTGGGCCTCGGTGAGCCCCACCCCGCGCAGCGACCACAGGTCGTGGTGGTTGAGCGAGGTGGCGCGCACCTGCACGGTCACCCAGTCGTCCTCCGGGTGGGTCGGCTCGGGCTGCTCACCGACGGTGAGGGCGGCGAGCGGATCGGCGTCGTCGAAACGGGAGGCGAAGGCAGCACGCATGATCGGCACGGTAACAAGCTGAGCGTTCGTTAAGAAGGGCTCACCGCCGGGCCACGCCGTCCCGGCGGGCGGCCTCGGCCACCGCCTCGGCGACGGCCGGGGCGACCCGCGGGTCCAGCGGCGACGGGACGATCGCCTCGGGGGTCAGCGACTCGGCCACCACGCCAGCGATGGCGTCCGCCGCGGCGACCTTCATCGCATCGGTGATCCGGGTGGCGCCGGCGTCCAGCGCGCCGCGGAACACGCCGGGGAACGCCAGCACGTTGTTGATCTGGTTGGGGTAGTCGCTGCGGCCCGTGGCGACCACCGCGACGTGCCGGGCGGCCACCTCCGGGTGCACCTCCGGCGTGGGGTTGGCCAGCGCGAAGACGATCCCACCGGGGGCCATACCGGCGATGGCGGCCTCCGGGATCTGGCCTCCCGAGACGCCGATCAGCACGTCCGCGTCGCGCAGCGCCTCGGTGATGTCGCCGTGGCGGCCGTCGGCGTTGGTGCTCGCCGCCAACTCGGCCTTGCCGCCGGTCAGCTCCGTACGGTGCGCGCCGATGATCCCCTTCGAGTCGCAGACGACCACCTGGTCGGGGTTGACGCCGCCGGCGATGAGCATCTTCGTCACGGCCACCCCGGCCGCGCCCGCGCCGCTCACCGCGACCCGCAGGTCACCGAGCTTGCGGTTGAGCAGGGTGGCCGCGTTGCGCAGCGCGGCGAGCACCACGATGGCGGTGCCGTGCTGGTCGTCGTGGAAGACCGGGATGTCCAGCGCCTCGTCCAGGCGACGCTCGATCTCGAAGCAGCGCGGCGCGCTGATGTCCTCCAGGTTGATCCCGCCGAACGAGGGGGCCAGCGCCCGCACCACCGCGACGATCTCGTCCACGTCCTGGGTGTCCAGGCAGACCGGCACCGCGTCCACCCCCGCGAACTGCTTGAACAGCACCGCCTTGCCCTCCATCACCGGCAGGGCGGCACGCGGGCCGATGTTGCCGAGCCCCAACACGGCCGAGCCGTCGGTCACCACCGCGACGGCGTGTGCCGCCCAGGTGTACTCGTCGGCGAGGTCGGGGTCGGCGGCGATCGCCTCGCACACCCGGGCCACCCCCGGGGTGTACGCCAGGGAGAGGTCCTCGCGGCTGGTGAGCGGCACCGTCGAGGCGACGGCCATCTTGCCGCCGACGTGCAGTTGGAAAACGGGATCAGCGGGGTCCACGGTGGATGCAGACATGGCGGTGACTCCAGGATCTGTCGAACAGATGTGAGGCGGCGGGCCCGGCCGCGAGGTGGGCGGCGAGCGATGGCACGCGGCGCGGGGGGTCACCCGGGCACTTTCCGAGCATAGTGTCGACCCTGCCCCTCGGATGTGAGCAGGGTCATATAACCCGACGAGGCACCCGTCCGGGGCGCGGCCAGTACCGGGCCACCACCCGGCCGCGCACATCGGCCACCCCGTACGCCCGGGAGTCGTCGGTGATCAACTCGTTGTCACCGCGCAGCCACCAACCGCCGTCCTGCGGCCGGACCGCCCGCTTGACGACCAGCAGCTCCGGCCGGGTCCGGAAGACCGCGACCACCACGTCCCCGGGTCGGATCGGACGTCCGCCCGAGCGCACCAGCACCGCGTCCCCGTGCCGCAACGTCGGCGCCATGGACGGCCCGGTGACCGCAACCGCCGTCAGCGGGCCGCGCAGGCGAGGCGGCTCACCCGGGTGATCGGTGTCCACTGGTTTCACCTCCACCCGGTTCGGGGAGCATTCCCAGGAGTAATGTCGCCTTTGATCATCGCAAACTTCCCATGGAGGATCCCGATGCGACTTCCGCGCATCCTTGCGCCTCGCGTCACCGCGAGCGCTCACTGCGACCTGCCGTGCGGCGTCTACGACCCGGCCCAGGCCCGGATCGAGGCCGAGTCGGTCAAAATGATCTGCGAGAAGTACCAGGCGAACACCGACCCGGAGTTCCGTACCCGGGCGGTCATCATCAAGGAGCAGCGCGCCGAGCTGGTCAAGCACCACCTGTGGGTGCTCTGGACCGACTACTTCAAGGCTCCGCACTTCGAGAAGTACCCGAACCTGCACACCCTGTTCAACGAGGCCACCAAGCTCGCCGGCGCCAGCGGCGTCAAGGGCAGCCTCGACCCGGCCACCGCCGACCAGCTCCTCGCGAAGATCGACGAGATCGCGAAGATCTTCTGGGAGACCAAGAAGGCGTGACCAACCCGGTCACCCCGACGATCCGGCCGGTACGTCCCGAGGACGTACCGGCCGTCGTCGCCATGGTGCACGAACTGGCGGCGTACGAACGCGCCCCCGACCAGTGCCACCTCACCGAGGAACAGCTCACCTCGGCGCTGTTCGCGACTGCTCCGGCGCTCTTCGGTCACGTTGCAGTCGACGAGCACGACGCTCCGCTCGGCTTCGCCCTGTGGTTCCTCAACTTCTCCACCTGGGCCGGCGTGCACGGCATCTACCTGGAGGACCTCTACGTCTCCCCGGCCGCCCGGGGCACCGGCGCGGGTCGACTGCTGCTCGCCACGCTGGCCGACATCTGCGTACGGCGGGGTTACCAGCGGCTCGAGTGGTGGATGATCGAGTGGAACCCGGCCGCCGGCTTCTACGCATCGATCGGCGCCCAGCAGCTGAACGAGTGGGTTCCGTACCGGCTCAGCGGTGCGGCCCTGCGGGATCTGGCCACTCACGCGGAGGCCGCCGTCACGCACCCGGGCGACTGACCGGGTAGAGTCCCCGACCGGGGGGATGAGCGTGACTCAACTGACCGGCCAGCCAGCGACCGACGACGACGTGGTGCACCTCACGGTGCCCGCCGACGGCGGTTACCTCGGCGTGCTCCGCACCGCCACCGCCGGCCTCGCGGCCCGGTTGCAGTTCGCGCTCGACGAGATCGAGGATCTGCGGATCGCCGTCGACGAGGCGTGCGCCATGCTGCTCGCCATCGCCACTCGCGACGCCGAGTTGGAGTGTCGCTTCGCTGTCACCAACGACGCGCTGACCGTTGAGGTGACCGTGCCGACCGTCCGCGGTGCCACGCTGCCCGCCGAGTCGTCCTTCGCCTGGAAGGTGCTCACCGCGCTGACCACGTCGGCGTCCGCCGCGGCCACCGACGGCCGGGCGACGATCTCGTTGCTGACCCGCCGCTCCGGCGGCTACTGACCAACCGGCCCCGCGCGGCGCTGGGCCGCGAGGCGCGGTGTAGCGGGCGGGGTTGACCCCCTCGCGTCAGCGCCGCGACGGGCCGCTGAGCCCGCCGTACGACGTCACTCGAAGCCGAGCGCCTTCGTCGTGGGCGGGCTGACCAGCAGCCAGCCGACGCCCAGGCCGAGCGCCATCAGCGGTACGCCGAGCCAGCCCATCCCGCCCTGGATCATGAACCAGCCGATCGGCAGCAGCATCAGCTGAAGGACGATCGCGGGGGCCCGTGCGCCGGCCCGACGGCGCAGCAGCGCGCGGCCCAGGGCCCAGAGCGCGACGGCCGCCCCGACGGCGAACGCGGTCACCAGCAACGCCGACGCGAGGTCGGTGGTGGTGGCGGTCAGGTCGGCCCAGACCAACCAGACCGCGATCAGCCCGACGGCGACCGCCTCCGCCCACAGCAGCCACACCGCCCAGCGGAGGGTGCTGGGAATCCGGGCCGAGTCGATGGTCACGCGCGCCACGATACCTGTGCTACCGAGAGGTACAGTGCCGCCCATGCGGGCCGTCCTGGTGGTCAATCCGAAGGCCACCACCACCAGCGAACGCAGCCGGGACGTGCTTGTCCGTGCGCTGCGCAGCGAAGTCGACCTCAGTGTGCGCTACACCCGCCGCCGGGGGCACGCCATGGCGCTGGCCCGGGAGGCCGCCGTCGAGGGCGTCGATCTCGTCGTCACCCTGGGTGGCGACGGCACCGTGAACGAGGTGGTGAACGGCCTGATGACGGCCGAACCGCCGGCCGGTGCCGACGGCGCGTCGATGGCGCAGCGGCTGCCCGCGCTGGCCACCGTCCCGGGCGGTTCGACGAACGTGTTCGCCCGCGCGCTGGGTCTGCCCCGGGAGTGGCCCGATGCCACCAGCATGATCCTGGAAGGGCTGCGTCTGGGCCGGCAGCGCACCGTCGGGCTGGGGCGTGCGGACGACCGCTACTTCACCTTCTGCGCCGGGTTCGGGCTGGACGCCGCCGTGATCCATCGGGTGGAGCAGGCCCGCCGCAAGGGGCGGGTCTCGACGCCCGGGCTCTACTTCCGCTCGATCATGAGCCAGTACTTCTTCGCCTCCGACCGGCGGCATCCGGCAATCAGCCTGGAACGGCCGGGTGAGGCGGCCGAGGAGGAGCTGGCCACCGTCATCATCCAGAACACCGCCCCGTGGACGTACCTGGGTGACCGGGAGGTCAACCCGAATCCGGAGGCGTCGTTCGACCTCGGCCTCGACGTGCTGGCGCTGCGTCAGCTCCGGGTGGCTAGCACAACACGGACAGTCACTCAATTCATGTCCCGGCGACCGGATCCGAACGGACGTCAGGTGTTACGACTCCATGACACTGCGGAGTTCACCCTGGTCTCCAGCCGCCCGCAGGCGTTCCAGCTCGACGGCGACTATCTTGGCGAGCGGGAGAAGGTCAGATTCACCTCCATTCCGGCCGCACTGAGAGTAATCTGCTAGGTCTCGGGTACTGCCCTTGGTCGACGCGGCACCGCAACCGCACCGACAGGCGCCGCCACACCGAGGGGCAGGTGCCGGAAATGTCAGCAATGTCACGCGGACTGTACTATATTGATCCTCGACTGTGGCACGGCGGGTAACCAGGAAGGCACTGGAACCCGGACAAATGGGTTGTGGGCTTGCTCACCGCGCGGAGTTTTTCCGAGCGTCACCCTTGACATCGCGAGCGTTCGTGAAAGTATTCACAAGCGAACTTGAGTTACCGGGACATTGCCTGGATATGCTCGACAGGTTGAGCTGTTCCAGCAGGTCCCCGGGGCTGACTGCCTGCTCACGCACTGCCGAATGGTCAGACGCGAACGGTCACCATAGGCACTGCGGATGCATATAGGAAAAGCACTACCCGCAATAAATTGCCACCCATCCAGAATGAGGAGTGTTGCCGCCATGGACTGGCGTCACCATGCTGTCTGCCGCGACGAGGACCCGGAGCTGTTCTTCCCGATTGGGACGTCCGGACCGGCTCTCCTGCAGGTCGAGCAGGCCAAGGCCGTCTGCCGGCGCTGCTCCGTCACCGACCAGTGCCTGCAGTGGGCGCTCGAGTCGGGTCAGGACGCCGGCGTCTGGGGCGGGATGAGCGAGGAGGAGCGGCGCGCTGTCAAGCGGCGCGGCGGCCTCCGGGTGCTGCGCGCTCACTCCGCCTGATCCCCCAACGACACCGCGGTAAGCCCTGGCAGGCGACTGCCGGGGCTTACTGCTGTCCGGGGGCGGCCCAGGTCGACCAGCGGTCAGGCCGGCTCGTCGACCCGACGCAACACCAGCTCGGCCAGCTCGGGCGCATCGGTCAACGGGGCCGCCACCGCCACCGCGCCAGCCGCCCGCGCCGACTCGGCCACCGCGTCGTGGAACAGGCCCGGCGCGAGGAAGTACGCGGACACCGCTACCCGGCGCGCGCCCGCCGCCCGTAGCCGGGCCACCGCCACCCCCGCCGCCGGTGGAGCTGCCGAGGCGTACGACACGCGGCAGGGCACCCCGAAGCCGACGCCGAGCGCGTCGGCCACCCGGCCCACGGACCCGCGCGCACGCGCGTCCCGGGTGCCCGCGGCAGCCAGCACCAGGGCGTCGAAGCGGCCCGGAGCGACCTCGTCGAGCCGCCGCCGCAGCCCCGCCAGCAGGGCCGGAGCCACCGTCCCGTCCGCCGGGCCGAGAACGTCGGTCACCCGTACCGTCAGCGCCGATCCGGCGGCGGCCACCGCCGCCGGGATGTCCACCCGCCGGTGGTACGCGGCGGTCAGCAGCAACGGCACCACCACCGCGCTCCGGTGCCCGGCCTCGGCCAGCATGCGCAGCACCTCGGTCGGCCCCGGCTCGGTGTGGTCCAGCCAACTCGCCCACACCGACAGACCAGGTCGGGCCGCCGACACCGCCCGGGCCAGCGCCCGGGTGGCCTCGGCGGCCCGCGGATCCCGGCTGCCGTGCGCGACCAGCACCACCGGGGCCGCCCCGCCGGCCACACCGGGGCCGGTCGGGGTGGTCGACGACGAGGTCAGACGTGCAGCCCGCACTCGGTCTTCTCGAACATGGCCCACCGGCCGGCACGCGGATCCTCGCCCGCCTTCGTCCGCCGGGTGCACGGCCAGCAGCCGATCGAGCCGTAACCCTGCTTGAACAGCTCGTTGACCGGCACGTTCCAGCGGGCGATGTAGGCGTCCACGTCCCCCTGCGACCAGGCCGCGATCGGGTTGACCTTGACCTTGCCGCGCCGGGCGTCGAAGGTCACCACGGGCGTGTTGGCCCGGGTCGGCGACTCGTCCCGGCGCAGCCCGGCGGCCCAGGCGTCGTACCCGGACAGGGCCCGCTCCAACGGCTCCACCTTGCGGAGCTGGCAGCAGTCGTCCGGCGACTTGTTGAACAGCCGGGGACCGTACTGGCCGTCCTGCTGGCCGACGGTGAGCCGGGGTCGGATCGACCGGACGTTCACCGGCAGCGTACGGGCGACCTCGTCGCGGACCCGGAGCGTCTCGGGGAAGTGCAGACCGGTGTCCAGGAAGACCACGTCCACGCCCGGGGCGACCCGGGACACCAGGTGCGCCAGCACGGCGTCCGCCATCGAGCTGGTGACGCAGAAGCGGTCGCCGAAGGTCTGTGCCGCCCAGCGGGCGATCTCCAGCGCGGGAGCGCCCTCCAGCTCCCGGCCGGCCTCCTCGGCCAGCGCGCGCAGCTCGTCCGGGCTGCGCCCGGCCGGAGCGGTCGACGTCTGGGCGCCCGGACCGACCAGGCGCAGGCTCGCGGCGGAGACGAGACTCACCCGAGCCGGCTCTTCGCTCGCGACTGCGGGGCTCGCAAGCTCACTCCTCGCGCTCACCGGGTCACCGCCCGCGAGAGCAGCCCGGTGAACTTCACCGAGAAGACCCGGGCGCAGGCGTGGCACTCCCAGGCGCCGTGCCCCGCCTCGTGCGGCCGCAGGTCCTCCTCGCCGCAGTACGGGCAGTACAGGGGTGCCGCTCGGTTCTCGCTGCTCACCGCAACTCCTCCTCGTCGACTCTGATCACCCAGTTGGCGAACGTCTCGCCCGCGTCCCGCCCGGCCAGGTAGCGGCGGGCCAGTCGTTCCACGTACTCCGGAAGCTCTTCGGCGGTTGTCTTCAGGCCGCGCAGCTTGCGGCCGAAACCGGCGGTCTGCCCCTGCGCCATGCCCAGCCCGCCGCCCAGGTGCACCTGGAAGCCCTCCACCTGCCGGCCGTCCGGGCCGACCACCAGCTGGCCCTTGAGACCGATGTCGGCCACCTGGGTACGGGCGCAGGCGTTCGGGCAGCCGTTGATGTGGATCGAGATGTCCGCGTCGAAGTCGCGCAGCCGCTGCTCCAGCCGGGCCACCAGCTCCTCACCGCGGGCCTTGGTCTCGACGATGGCGAGCTTGCAGTACTCGATGCCGGTGCACGCCATGGTGCCCCGCCGCCAGGCCGACGGCCGGGCCTCCAGGCCGATGCCGCGCAGCGCGTCGACGAGCGACTCCGTCCGCTCCGACGGCACGTCGAGCACCAGCAGCTTCTGGTACGGGGTGAGCCGCACCCGGTCGCTGCCGTGCGCCTCCACGACGTCGGCCAGTTGGCCGAGCTGGGTGCCGGAAACCCGCCCGACCACCGGGGCGGCGCCCACGTAGTGCCGCCCGTCGGACTGCTCGTGCACGCCGACGTGGTCGATCGGCTTCGACGGCAGGGTCGGCGCGGGACCGTCGAGCAGCGTACGGCCCAGGTATTCCTTCTCCAGGACCTCGCGGAAACGCTCCACGCCCCAGTCGGCCACCAGGAACTTCAGCCGGGCCCGGTTGCGCAGCCGGCGGTAGCCGTAGTCACGGAAGATGCCGACCACCCCGGCCCAGACGTCCGGCACCTCGGCCAGTGGCACCCAGACGCCGAGTCGCTGGGCGAGCATGGGGTTGGTGGAGAGGCCGCCACCGACCCAGACGTCGAAGCCGGGGCCGTGCTCGGGGTGGTCGACGCCGAGGAACGCGATGTCGTTCGACTCGTACGGGGTGTCCACCAGCCAGGAGATCGACGTCTTGAACTTGCGGGGCAGGTTGGAGAACTGCTTGTCGCCCACGTACCGGGAGACGATCTCGTCGAGCGCCGGGGTCGGGTCGAGCAGTTCGTCGCGGGCCACCCCGGCGACCGGGCTGCCCAGCACGATGCGCGGGCAGTCACCGCACGCCTCGGTGGTCTGCAGACCCACCGACTCGAGCCGACGCCAGATCTCCGGCATGTCCTCGACCCGGATCCAGTGGTACTGGATGTTCTGCCGGTCGGTGATGTCGGCGGTGTCCCGCGCGAACTCCCGGGAGATGTCCGCGATGACCCGCAGCTGGGCCAGGCTCAGCTGGCCGCCGTCGATGCGGACGCGGAGCATGAAGAACTCGTCCTCCAGCTCGTGCGGCTCCAGCACGGCGGTGCGCCCGCCGTCGATGCCGGCCTTGCGCTGGGTGTAGAGGCCCCACCAGCGGAACCGGCCGCGCAGGTCCTGCGGGTCGATGGAGGCGAAACCGCGGTGCGCGTAGATGTTCTCGATGCGGGCCCGGACGTTGAGCGGATCGTCGTCCTTCTTGATCCGCTCGTTGGGGTTGAGCGGCTCGCGGTGGCCGAGCGCCCACTGGCCCTCGCCCCGGGGCCGGCGCGGCGGCCGGGCGGGCCGGGCCGTCGGGTCCTCGGGCCGGGACGGGATGCTGCTGACCGCCATCGCGGCGTCCTCCGTTGTCTGCTGTGCCTCGGGGCACGCGCGGGGCGCGGCGGCCGGCCCGACGAAGCGGGCGGACAACGGTGTCTTCAGACAGCCGGCGCGGAGCGCGCCCGAGACGGATTGGTCGGGCGTCGTCAGTGAGCCGGACAGATGGCGCTGCGCACGCGGCCGTAGTCGACGTGGCGACGAGCCACGAAGCGGCGCACGACTGCGGCGGTCATGCAGTCATGCTGCCACACCGCGTAGGGCCCGGCCAATGTCCACGTGCCGGATCCCACATCACGGGCTCGCCCGCTCCCCTCCCCGCGATCTTGCACTTTCTGTGGCGACACAAGGGGCACCGCACCCATTTCGGCGACCGAAACTGCAAGATCGACGCGGGTGGGTGTGGCCAGGTCACCCGGCAGTTCGCGGGGTTCGCCCGGAGGGCTTGGCGGGGTGGCAGGCTCGGGCTGTGGGCGTGGTGTTCGGGAGGATGGTCGGGGTTGCGCGGGGAGTGCCCGTCTGGCTTCCTCCGGCGCTGCTGACCCTGGCGGTCACGCTGACCGGGATCGGCTCGGCCCAGCTCTGGCGCGACGAGCTGGCGACCTGGAGCGCCGCCACCCGGTCACCGGAGGAACTCGCGCGACTGGCCGGGACCATCGACGCCGCCACCGGGCCGTACTACCTGTTCATGCACGTCTGGGTCCGGCTCGTCGGGGACTCCACAATCGCCCTGCGGGTGCCCGCCGCGGTGGCGATGACGGTCGCCGCCGGGTTGCTCGCCGTCCTGGGCGCCTGGCTGGTCGACCGGCGGGCCGGCCTGTTCGCCGGGCTGCTGTTCGCGGTGCTGCCCAGCACCTCCCGGTACGGGCAGGAGGCCCGCCCGTACGCCCTGGCCACCGCCCTCGCGGTGCTCACCACCCTGTTGCTGGTGGCCGCGCTGCGCCGGCCGGGCTGGGCCCGGTGGGCCGGGTACGCGGCAGCCGTGGCCGCGCTCGGGCTCACCCACCTGATCGCGCTCACCCTGCTGGTCGCGCACGCGTTGGTCGTGCTGATCTGCTGGTGGAGGGGCCCCGCCGTGGCGGGCGTCGCCGGGCCGGCCGGCGCGCAGACCGGCGGACCCGGGACGATCGCCGCGGCCGGCGGTCGGGACCGGCGGGTGTGGCGCTGGGCGGTCGCGCTGGTACCGGCCGTGCTGGTGGTGACCCCACTGCTGTTGCTCGCCCGCGCGCAGCGGTCGGAGCAGTTGGACTGGGTGAACCTGACCCGGCCGGACGACCTGAGCGCGCTGCCGGGCGGGGTGGCCCAGAGCAGCGTGGTGGGCGGCCTGCTGGTCGGGGTCGCCGCACTCGGCGCGGCCCGGCTCGGACGGCGTGCCGTGCTACCGCTGGGCGCGGTGCTGCTGCCGGTCCTGCTGCTCTTCGGGGCCGGCGCGGTCGTACCCCTGTGGGTTCCTCGGTACCTGGTCTTCGTGGTGCCGTTCGCCTGCCTGCTGGCCGGCGCGGCGCTGGCGTGGGTGCCCGTGCCGGCCGCGCTCGTGGTGGTGGTCCTGGCCGGGCTCCTCGGCCTCCCCGACCAGGCCGCGCTGCGGCGGACCCACGAGTGGCCGCGCAGCGCGCCGGTGGACTACGCCGGGGTGGCACGGGTGATCGCCGACGGCCAGCGCCCTGGGGACGCCGTGGTCTACTCCCCCCGGCACAGTTGGCTCTTCCTCGACCTCGGCATCGAGTACCACCTCGACGACCCGCCACGGGACGTGCTGGTCACCGAGGACGAGGTCGCCCGGGGCGACCTGTGGGCCGCCGAGTGCCGGCAGCCGGCACAGTGCCTGACCGGTACGACGCGCGTGTGGCTCGTCGTCGCCGGACGGCACGCCGAACCGCTGGCCGCCGTGCCGGGCGCCAAGGGCGACGCGCTGCGCGCGCGGTTCACCGTCACCCAGGTCTGGCCACGCCCGGGCCTGACGGTCGCGCTGCTGACCAGCCGGTGATTGACGAGCCACCGGGCGGACGGGCGCGTCGGCCTGATCGCTCGGCAGGCGGAGCCGGCCAGGCGACGTCGATCCCGGGCCCGACGGCCCACCCACTCGGCGTCGCCTGACGACCTCATCGCCCAGGAGGCGCGGCCGGCCACTGCGATGAGGTTGATGCCGGTGAGTCATCTTGATGACTCACCGGCATCACGCTCATTCCGGTATCCGCGCTCCCCGGAAGGGGGGCGCCGGCAGTGGGCGGCTCAACCCTGGGAGCGGCCGTCCAGCCCGCTGCGGCCCAACGGCACCACGAGCAGCGCCTCGGTGCCACCGTTGACGCCCGCGCGCAACTCGATGGTGCCGCGCAACTCCCCCGTGACCAGGGCACGGACGATCTGGAGGCCGAGTCGGCTGCCGCGTTCGGCGTCGAACTCCGGCGGCAGCCCGCGTCCGTTGTCGGTCACCGAGACGTGCAGCATCTTGCGGAACCGGTGCGCCGAGACGACCACCTCGGGTCGCAGCGCCGGGTCGACCTCGGGTGCGGCGACCGGGACCATGCCCGAGGCGGCCGGCACGGGCTCGTCGGCCTCGTCCGACGATGGGAAGCCGTGCTCGACGGCGTTGAGCAGCAGTTCGTTGAGGACCATCACCAGCGACGTGGCGATCTCGGCGGGCAGTACCCCGAAGCTGCCCTGGCGGCGCATGCCGACGCTCACCTCGGTCGCGGCGACCTCGGTCGCGGCGCTGGCGACCCGGTCGACGATGCCGTCGAACTCGACCGCCTCGTCGCTGGACATCGAGAGCGTCTCGTGCACGAGGGCGATCGAGGCGACCCGGCGGACGGACTCCTCCAGGGCGACCCGGGCCTCCGGCATGGCCACCCGGCGGGCCTGCAACCGCAGCAGCGCGGCCACCGTCTGGAGGTTGTTCTTCACCCGGTGGTGGATCTCCCGGATGGTGGCGTCCTTGGTGATCAACGCCCGGTCCCGGCGACGGACCTCGGTGATGTCCCGCACCAGCACCAGCGCACCGATCGGTACGCCGGCGGGCATCAGCGGGAGCGCACGGGTGAGCATGGTGGCCCCGCGCGCGTCGATCTCCCGGCGGGGCGGGGCCTCGCCCCGCAGCGCGGCCAGGATCCCGGTCGCCGCCTCGGTGCCGTCCAGCGGGTCGCCGGCCAGCCGGCGGTGCAACGCCGCCAGGTCCTCGCCCACCAGGTGGGAGGCGTAACCCAACCGCCGGTACGCGGACTGCGCGTTCGGGCTGGCGTAGGTGACCTTGCCACCGGCGTCGAGGCGTACCAGGCCGTCACCGACGCGCGGTGCGGAGGTGGTCTCGCCCGGGTGCCGGGGCGGCGGGAAGGTGCCGTCCGCGATCATCTGGGCGAGATCGTCGGCCGTGGTCAGGTAGTTGAGTTCGAGCTGGCTGGGCGTCCGCGCGGTGGAGAGGTTGGTGTCCCGGCCCACCACGGCGATCACCTCTCCGGCCTCGCCGTCGGCGGTGCGCAGCCGGACCGGGATCGCCTCGTGCCGGGCCGGCACGTCGCCGTACCAGACCGGATCGCCCTCGCGCCAGATCCGCCCCTGCGAGTAGGCGACCGCCAGGTGGGCCACCTCCGAGCCGCCGATGATCCGGCCCACCTGGTCGTCCTGGTACGCGGTCGGCGCGGTCGTCGGGCGCACCTGGGCGACGCAGAGGAACGTGCCGTCGGCGTCGACCGGCACCCAGAGCAGCAGGTCGGCGAAGGACAGGTCGGAGAGCAACTGCCAGTCACCGGCGATCCGGTGCAGGTGGTCGATGTCGGCCGGACGGAGGTGGGTGTGCTCCTCGGCGAGGTCGCGCAGCGTGGACACGGTGACCAGGGTGCCACGCCGCGCCACGCCTCACATCGTCGCGGTGACCTTCTTCAGGCCACGCGGCGCGTCCGGGTCCTCACCACGGGTCAGCGCCAACGCCAGCGCCAGCCGCTGCAAGGGCAGGATGTCCAGCAGCGGGGCGTACCGCTCGTCGACCTCCGGGACGGCGAGCCGCGCGGTGCCCGGCACGTCGGCGGAGCCGACCACCACCACGTCGGCGCGGCGCTCACCGAGGCGGGGCAGCACCTCGCCCATCGACCGGCCGCCGGGGCCGGAGCCGACAACCGCGAGCACCGGTACCTCCGGGTCGGTCATCGCGAGCGGGCCGTGCAGCAGGTCGGCGCCGGAGAAGGCGAGCGCCGGCAGGTACGAGGTCTCCATCAGCTTCAGCGCGGCCTCGCGGGCCGTCGGGTAGGCGTACCCCCGGCCGGTGGTGACGAGTTGGCGGGCGAAGCGGTACCGCGGCGCGAGCTGGGCCGGGGTGTCGTCGGCGAGGGTGCGCGCGGCCAGGTCGGGCAGCGCGGCGAGCGCCTCGCGCTCGACCGCCGGGAGCGCGCCGTCGCCGGCCCGGATGCCCTCCACCAGCATCAGCAGGGCGAGCAGCTCGGCGGTGTACGTCTTCGTCGCCGCCACCGCGCGCTCGTGCCCGGCGGCGATGTCGATGCTCAACTCGGCCGTCTCGACCAGCGGGGAGTCGGGGGCGTTGGTCACCGCGAGGGTGAGCGCGCCGGAGGCCCGCGCGGCGCGCAGCACCTCGGCCAGGTCGGGTGAGCCACCGCTCTGGCTGACCCCGACGACGAGCGCGTCGGACAGGTCGGGACGCGCGCCGAAGAGGGTGACCACGCTCGGCGAGGCGAGCCCGGCGGGCAGGCCGAGCCGGATCTCGGTCAGGTACGCCCCGTAGAGGGCGGCGTGGTCGGAGGTGCCCCGGGCGGTGAAGACGACGTGCCGAGGCCGACGCTCGGCGACGACCGCGGCCACCTCGGCGATCGCCGCCGCGTTGGCGCTGTCGAGCAGGCGCGCGTAACCGGCGGGCTGCTCGTTGATGTCGGCGGCCATCCCGGACCCTGCACGTGACACGGACACTCCCCTCCTGCGCGATTGCCGCGCGTTTCCTGCTCAGTCTTGCACCCTTCTGCCGGTCACAGCAATTATTCGAGCAGTAGTGCGCAGTTGATCACTTGATCATCTCAATATCAACTACGCTGGCCCCGCCGAGAAACTGCGACGAGAGGACACCGTGCCCGAGGGAAGGGACAACCCCGCGCTCTCCGCGACGGAGGAGCTGGCCCTGGCCCGGCTGGCACTGGGCGAAGGTGACCTCCACCATGCCGCCCGCCACCTCGCCGGTGCGCTGGCCCGCGCCCCCACCCTGCCCGAGGTGCACGAGACGCTGGCCCACCTCGCCGCGGCCGACGGCGGAGGTCTCGACCTCTTCCCGATCAACCACCACACCTTCGTGGGCGCGGTCGTCGCCCGCGCTCACCTGCTGGCCGCCGCCGGCCGCCCCGCCGAAGGGCTGGAACTGCTCGCCGCCGCGACCGGTCACGCGCCCGGCGCCGAGTGGGCCGGCGTGCCCTGGGTGACCGCCCCCGAACTGGCCGAACGGCTGGATCCGGACCGCCTGGCCCGCGTCCTCATGCAGGTCTGCGCGGGGCTGGGCGACCCGGTGCCACGCGCCGGTCGGGCCGCCCTCACGCCGTACCTCACGCTGGCCCGCAACGCCGTCACCGTCCATCCGGACAACGGGACGCTGCTGGGCGCGGCGTCCGCGCTGGCCCGGCGTCTCGGCGAGGTCGCGCTGGCGATCCGCTGGGCCAGCCGAGGGGTACGGAGTCAGCCGTCGAAAATGGGCGAGGTCTGGCTCGGGTACGCGTACCGCAGCGCGGGCCGGACCCGCGACGCCCTCGCGGCCCTGTACCGGGCGGTCGACCTGGACCCCGACGACCTGGCCGTCTACGCCGACATCGCCGGCACCCTGGCGGACATCGGGCGGCTCGACGACGCGCTGGAGTGGACCGAGCGAGCGCTGGCCCGGGACCCGACGTTCGACTGCGCGGTGCACACGACGCACCGCCTGCGGCACCTGCGCGACGGCGACGTGTCCCACCTCGTCGCGCTCGCCGACTTCATCCGTGACCACCCGGACGACAGCCACGAGCACGGCGACCTGGCCCAGTGCTGCCGGGGACGGCCGTGGCTCGGGCAACTGACGCCAGCCGGCGGCCCGCTGCTGGACGCGCTGCGCCGGGCGGTCGCCGACGACGACAACGGTCTCGGCGGCGTCGTACGCCTCGCGGCGGCAGCCCCACCGAGCGCCCTGCGGACCGCGACGTCGGTGGCGCCCGGGCTGCGGATCGAGGTCGAGGCCGAGGACGCGGTCGAGCCGGACCCCCGCGAGCCCCGGCGCGCGTCCGGGCGGCGGCTCTGGACCTTCACGGGGCACCTGCCGACGCCCGCGCTCGCGGCCCCGTCGGCGACGGCGGTCGAACGGATCGGTCAGGTGACGCAACCGGCCTGGCCGCACCCACCGGCCGCCTACGACGCGGCGGTGGGCCTGGCCGGTCTCGACGTGGACGACCTGCTCGGGCTGCTGGTGCACCCGCCCGCCGCGCCGGCCAACGCGCTGGGCCGGCTGCTGGCTGCCCAGGACCCGTCGATCTGGGTACGCGGGGTGCAGGTGTGGGCCTGTCTGGGGCTGCTGCACCAGCGCACCGACGAGCCCTGGGACGGCTCGACGAGACGACAGGTGCTGCTCGACCTGGTCTGGGGCGTGGAGGACTGGGTCACCGAGGCGGCGCTGTTCGCCCTGGTCACCGCCGCCTGGGTGGACCCGACGGCACGGTCGGACGTGGCCCGGGTGGTGGCGGAGCGGTTGGCCGACGCGGCGACGGTGACCCGGACGCGGCCGGTGCCGATCGCGACCTCGCTGGCCCACCTCGCGCTGGCCGCCCCCGCCGTCGACCCGGCCACCACGGCCCTGGCCACCCGGATGCTCGGCGAGCGGGCACCCCGCCTGCCCCGGCCCCGCAACCCGCTGCGCCGGCTCTGGCAGCGCCTGACCCACCGCCGCTGAGCCTTCCGCCCCGCACGCGAGAAGCGCCCCGCCACTGTCGTGGCGGGTCGCTTCTGGTGGAAGGGTCAGGCCACCGGGGCCTTGCCGAGGGCGACCTCGGCCTCCTCCTCCGGAGTCGCCTGCGGCGGCGCCTCGTTGGCGGTGCGCAGCGGGATCTCCTTGATGAACCAGGCGAGCACCGGGATCACCACGGTGAACAGCACGGCCCAGAGGAACACGTGCGAGATCGCGTCGGCCAGGCCGCTGAGGACCAGCTCGCGCGCCTGGGCGGGCAGCTGCTTGAGCTTCTCCAGGTCCATCCCGCCGCCGCTGGACTCGCCACCGAAGGCCGCGCCGGCGGCGGAGTCGGCCAGCCGGTTGGCGAAGATCGCGCCGAACAGCGAGATGCCGAACGAGCCGCCGATGGACCGGAAGAACGTGGCCGCGCCGCTCGCCGCGCCCAGGTCCTTCTGCTCCACGCTGTTCTGCGCGATCAGCATCGAGGTCTGCATGAGGAAGCCCATGCCGACGCCGAGCACGACCATGTAGAGCGAGGACGTCAGCTTGCTGGTGTCGGTGTCGAGCATCGACAGCAGCGCCATGCCGCCGGCCATCACCACACCACCGATGATCGGGTACGCCCGGTACTTTCCGTTCTTGGTGATCGCCCGACCGATGGCCAGCGATACGACGAGCATGCCGAACATCAGCGGCAGCAGCAGCAGGCCGCTGTTGGTGGCCGAGGCCCCCTGCACGGTCTGCTGGTACAGCGGCAGGAAGTTCATCGCGCCGAACATCGCGAAGCCGAGCAGGAAGCCGATCACCGAGATCAGCGCGAAGTTACGGTTGGCGAAGAGCGTCAACGGCAGGATCGGCTCCGGCACCCGGCGTTCCACCAGGCCGAACGCCACCAGTGCGACAAGCGCCAACGCGGCCAGGCCGAAGATCTGCGGCGAGGTCCAGTCGTACTCGTTGCCACCCCACGTGGTGATCAGGACGATCGCGGTGATGCCCACCGAGAGCAGCCCGGCACCGAGCCAGTCGATCCGGTGCTCGGTCCGGTACTTGGGCAGGTGCATGGTGGTGATGAGCACCAGCAGCGCGAGGCCACCGAGCGGCAGGTTGACGTAGAACGCCCACCGCCAGGAGAGGTTGTCGGTGATGAAGCCGCCGACCAGCGGACCGGCGACCATGGCGATGGCCATGATGCCGGCGATCATGCCCTGGTAGCGCCCGCGCTCGCGGGGCGGAACCAGGTCACCGATGATCGCCATCACGCCGACCATCAGACCGCCCGCGCCGAGGCCCTGCACGGCCCGGAAGGCGATGAGCTGGACCATGCCGTCCCCGGGCCCACCGAACATCGAAGAGCCGGCCATACCGCAGAGGGCCGAGCCGACGAGGAAGATGCCGACCGAGGTCAGGAAGACCGACTTGCGGCCGTAGAGGTCACCGAGCTTGCCCCAGATCGGGGTGGAGACGGTCGTGCCCAGGACGTACGCGGTGACCACCCAGGTGAAATGGTTGAGACCGCCGAACTCGCCGACGATCCGCGGCAGCGCGGTGCTGACGATCATGTTGTCGAGCATCGCGAGCATCATCGCGATCATCAGCCCGAACAGCACGACCCGTACATTGGGTCGCACGTCGGCCTGGGTTGCCTGAGTCATGGGTAAGCTCCCCCCGAGGATTGTCGTACTTACTTGCCGCCCGGCTAGTCACCTTACTAGCCGCACGGTAAGTTGGGTACCAACTAGCGGTCAACCGAATTGGAGGGCGTGGGTGAGGGAGAGCACAGGCGGCACCCGAGAGCGGATAAAGGCCGTCGCGTTGGAGCTCTTCACCGAGCAGGGCTACGAGAAGACCTCGCTGCGGGAGATCGCCGAACGCCTCAACGTCACCAAGGCCGCGCTCTACTACCACTTCAAGAGCAAGGACGACATCGTCGCCAGCTTCGTGGAGGATCGGCTCGACCAGATGGACGCGCTGACCGCCTGGGGTGAGTCCCAGCCGGCGACCCTGGAGACCCGCCGCGCGCTGATCTCCCGCTACGCCGACACGATGTTCGGCGGCGACATGCCCTCGGTGATGCGCTTCTTCGAGCAGAACCAGACCGTGCTCAAGAGCCTCTCCTCCGGCCAACAGATGCGCGGCCGGATGATGCAGCTCGCCAACGCGCTCTGCCGCGGCGACGACTCTCCCGCCGCCCAGCTCCGCGCCGCGCTGTCCCTCTTCGCCGTGCACACGAGCTGGTTCGCCGTACGGGCACCCGGCATCACCGACTCCGAGCGCCGCCGGCTCGCGCTGGAGGTCGCCGACGAGTTGCTGGCCGCCATCGGCACACCACGAGACGAGGACGCGACCCCGAGCAGCACGGCCGACGCTCGCGGCTGACCCGCGGCACTCAACCCCGGGGCAGTTCCCGCCGCAGGCCGAGCAGGTCCACGCCCGGCACCGGCGACCAGTCCTTCTCCGGGGTCCGGACGAACCCGAGCCGCTCGTAGAGCCGATGGGCCGGTACGGCCATCCCCGCCCGGACGCAAATCACGACCGCCGTGCAGCCCAGCTCGGCCGCCCGGTCGACACACGCCCGGGCCAGTGCCGCGCCGACGCCCCGCCCCTGGGCAGCCGGGTCGACTGCCAGCATGCGGAACTCCGCCTCGCCCGGCCCGGACAGCTCGGCGAACGGGGTGCCCGGCAGCACGAACGTCACCGAGCCGAGCACCGCGCCGGTCGCCTCGTCCACCGCGACCAGCACCGCGCCGGCGGCGGCCCGGGTCGACACGTCGGCCAGCACCGCCGCGTACCCGTGCTCGCCCTTGAGCTGACCATCCGCCTCGTACGCGGCAACGGTCAGGCGGGCGACCGCCGGGAAGTCGGCCGGATCGGCGAGCCGGACCAGAAGGCCGGTCAACCGATCACCGCGATCAGGTCACCGTCCTGCACGACGTCACCCTCGTGCACGGCGAGCTGCTGGACCACGCCGTCGGCCTCCGCGACGACCGGGATCTCCATCTTCATCGACTCGAGGATCACCAGGGTGTCGCCCTCGGACACGGTGTCGCCCGCCGACGCGACGACCTTCCAGACGTTCGCCACCATCTCGGCGCGGATCTCCTCGGCCATGTCCACGGCCCTCCCTTTTCGCGATGTGCCTGCCGACGTATCCAATCACGCGAGGCTGGGGCGTGGGTGCGCAGCGGCGCGGTCGGCCCCGGGGGGAGGGACGAGGTGCCGGTCGCACTACCATCAGCGGGTCGGACCCGACGCCGGGCGGCCGGTGGGTGCAACCGGCGCGCGGCCGCGCGTGAGACGGATCCGACCCATCACGAGGAGGTCAGCATGGCGAAGAAGGCCCGCAAGAAGAAGGCCCGCAAGAAGAGCAGCGCGAACCACGGTAAGCGCCCCAACTCCTGAACGCGCCGACGGGCGGACAGCCCGTCGACGGTCAGCTCAGCCCCGGCCGAGGCCGGGTATACCGGTGGCCCGGGTCGGTATCGACCCGGGCCACCGGTATGTGTGCTTCGGTACGGCGACGCTCAGTCGGCCAGTTCGCGCGAATCGCTGGTCTCGAAGACCACCAGCTCGGTGAGCTTGACCCGCAGCCGCTCACGCAGCTGATCCGGCGCGGTCTCGTTGCCGCAGCAACGCGCGACCAGCGCCCGCACCTCCTGCTCGAGCCCGTACTCGCGCAGGCACGGCCCGCACTCGTCGAGGTGGTGCCGGATCAGCGCGCGCCGCTCGTCGGCGCACTCGAGATCCAGGTAGAGGTAGACCTCCGCGAGCACCTCGCGGCAGTCCGTCTCGTGCGGCTCTCCACAGCTCACGTCACACCTCCCGGCCGGCAGCGGCAGCGGTCGAGCCCTTCGCGGACCGGGCCGGGCTGAAGCCTCGCTCCGCGGCGTACTGCTCGAGCAGCTTGCGCAGATTACGACGGCCACGGTGCAGACGCGACATCACGGTGCCGATCGGCGTGCCCATGATGTCGGCGACCTCCTTGTACGAGAAGCCCTCGACGTCGGTCAGGTAGACGGCCAGGCGGAACTCCTCCGGCAACTGCTGGAGGGCCTCCTTCACGTCGCTGTCCGGCAGCCGGTCCAGTGCCTCGGTCTCCGCCGAACGCAGACCGCTGGAGGTGTGCGACTCGGCCTCGGCGAGCTGCCAGTCGGTGATCTCCTCGGTCGGCGCCTGGATCGGCTGGCGCTGCCGCTTGCGGTAGGAGTTGATGTAGGTGTTGGTCAGGATCCGGTAGAGCCAGGCCTTCAGGTTCGTGCCCTGCTCGAACTGGTGGAAGGCGGCGTACGCCTTCAGGTACGTCTCCTGGACCAGGTCTTCGGCATCCGCCGGATTACGCGTCATGCGCAGCCCAGCAGCGTAGAGCTGATCGACGAATGGCATCGCGTCCCGCTCGAACCGGGCCCTGCGCTCGTCCGTCTTCTCGGTGGTCAACCGCACATCCCCTCGCGTCGGATGCTTTCCCGCCGAGGATACGCGCACGGACCTGCCCACAGATTCACTTCCGGCCGGTGTGCTCGTGCTCACCGCACCCACCCCGCCCGGTCCCGCTGTCACGGGCCAGTCCGGACCAGCCAGCAGCCGCCGTAGCTGCCGGGCGTCCCGCTCGTCCCGTTCCAGGCTTCGTGTCTCGGTCGGCACCGGTCACCCCCCTCGCAGAAAAGTCGTCCGGGGTTAGTAACGCGAGATGACCACTGGGGCATTCCGTCCGGCTCTCCCGTTCCTGGTCCCGGCCCCGGTGACGCCGGCGCTGGGACCAGGAAGGGCCTGGGAGGACTGGCACCACCTGTCCGGATCGGACCGGCGGCACCATCGGATGCAACGACCCGCGCCCGGCACCGGAAACGGTCGGCCGATCAGTCCGCCGTCCACCCGTGGGAGCGCAGCCAGTCCCGTACCACCGCGCCGGTGCCGGCCGGGTCCCGCCGCAGGTCGTGCGTCTCCCCCGGCCGGATCACCACCTGCACGCCCGGCCCGGACTCCGGTACGCCGAACGGGTCCCGGTCGCCGTTGACCACGAGCGTGGGCAGGCCGGTGGCGAGTTCGGCGGCCCGGGACCGCTCCGGCTTGCCGGGCGGGTGCAGCGGAAAGGCCAGCGCGAGGACACCGGCCGCGCCGACCACGCCGGCCGTCCGGCAGGCGACCCGCGCGCCGCTGGAACGGCCGCCGACCAGGATCGTGGGTACGTCGGCGTACCGCTCGCGCAGCGCGGCGAGCACGGCGGTCCAGGCCTCGTCGAGGTGCCCGGCGGGAGCCGGCGCGCGACGACCGGCGACCCGGTAGGGCTGTGTCACCCGGATCACCGTCAGGCCGGCGGCCACCGCCGCGTCCCGCACCGCGAGCAGGTCGGGCGCGTCCACGCTGCCGCCGGCCCCGTGCCCGAGCACCAGCAGGGCGGCCGGCGGCCGAGCCGGTGCGGCGCCGGCCGGACGGCCCGGCGCGCCGGTCGGCCCGGCCGGTGGGTCGGTGTCGATCCGCGCCGGACCGCGCGGTGTGTTGATCTCTTCGCTGGGCGGCACCGGCCCATTCTGCGCCGACCGGACCGGTCAGCGCGCTCGGTTCACCACCATGGTCAGCTCAGCGGCACCAGGGTGAGCAGGCGGTCGCGCACCGGAGGCCCGGCGTCGTCGGCCGCGTCCGGATCGGGCTCGACCTCGCCGCGCCAGGCGACAAGCATCGCCCGCCGCTCGCGGGGGGTGGTCGCCCCCCACACGCCGTGGCAGTCGCCGACCTCCAGTGCCCATGCCAGGCAGGAACCCTGCACGTCGCAACTGCGGCACAGCGCGACGGCGGCGTCCGCCGGTTCGTTCGGCGCCGGAAAGAACGTCTCCGGATCGACGCTCTGGCACGTCCCTCTGGTGCGCCACGCCTCGTCCTGCCGACGTTCCCGTAGCGCCCGTAGCAGCCGCGGATCTCTGCGTGCCGCAGCAACCTCGTGCGGGCGGGGCATACGCGCCCGTGTCATTTCACCCACCTCCCCCGTGGGACCGGCAGGATCGGTGAAGTCGTCCGCCCCGTGCGAATCGACAGCCACTACCGGCGCTGTGTTGTATCGCACTTTCGGACACCGGGACAAGGGGCTTTCGAGAACATGACTGAACGGCCAGGCGACGAATCGATCAGAACCTGGCAAATCGGCGCTCGACGATGCCTCTCATTGTCAGAACAGAGTCAACTCCGGCGCGGACGACATTGACGGAACGGACACCCGGGCGGTCAACTCCGGGCCGTCGTTGCGGACGTCACCCACCGCCGGCCCGACCGGGCGGATCTCCAACCCGGCGAGAAGGTCGGATGACACGGGCGCGAGCAGACGCTCCGGCTCGTCGCACGGCGTCAGCCACGACGACCACCGGTCGGGGGCCAGCAGCACCGGCATCCGGTCGTGCACCTCGGCCAGCTCGCCGCGCGCCGCCGTGGTCAGCACGCTGAAGGTGAGCCGACTGTCCGCGCCGGACTCCCAGAACGACCAGATCCCGGCCAGGGCGAGCACCGAACCGTCGGTCGGGGTCATGAAGTACGCCTGCCGGCCACCGTCGGGGCGGCGCACCCACTCGTACCAGCCGTCGGCCGGCACCAGGCAGCGGCGGCGGGCGAACGCGCCGGCGTACGCCCGGCTGGTCGCCACCGTCTCGGCCCGCGCGTTGATCATGCGGGCCGCGCCGGCGGCAAACCGCGACCAGTGCGGCAGCAGGCCCCAGCGGGCGACGCAGAGGCTGCGGTGTCCCTCGGCGCTGAGCCGGACCAGCGGCACGCGATCGGTGGGCGCGACGTTGTGATCCGGCCGGAGCACCCCGTCGGTGTCGTCGGACGACTCGAACAGGGCGCTCAGCTCACCGGCGCCCCGGGTCGTCGCGTACCTGCCGCACATGCGCTCACGCTAACCCGTGAAGGGCCCCGCCTGCTGTCCCGCCAACCGGGAGTACGTAAGCCGGTCGACGTCACCCACCCGCCGACACGGCAGAATGTAACCGTGGGGAATCTGACCGCGACCCGGCCGCCACAGCCGTGGTCCGCACCGACCGCGTCCGATCCGGTGGCGGCGACACTGCGCCTACCCGGCTCCAAGTCGATGACCGCCCGCGCCCTGGTGCTCAGCGCCCTGGCCGCCGGGCCGTCGACCCTGGCCGAGCCGCTGCGCGCCCGGGACACCGAGCTGATGTCCGCCGGCCTGCGCGCGATGGGCGCGCACGTCTCGATCAGTGACGACGAGCGCTGGCTGGTCCGGCCGCACCCGCTGGTCGGCCCGGCCCACGTGGACGTCGGCCTGGCCGGCACCGTGATGCGGTTCCTGCCGCCGGTGGCCGGGCTGACCGACGGGCAGGTCACCTTCGACGGCGACCCGTACGCCCGCACCCGGCCGCTCGGCCGGCTGGTCGACGCACTGCGCTCGCTGGGCGTACGGATCGACGTCACCGGCACCGGCAGCCTGCCGCTGACCGTGCTCGGCACCGGCGGGGTCACCGGCGGGGAGGTGACGATCGACGCGTCCGTGTCCAGCCAGTTCGTCTCCGCGTTGTTGCTGGCCGCCCCGCGGTTCGACCGGGGCGTGGTCGTGCGCCACGTCGGCCCGCCGGTGCCCTCCGCGCCACACCTGCGGATGACCGTGCAGATGCTGCGCGCCGCCGGCGCGGCCGTGGACGACACCACCCCCGACGTGTGGACCGTCGAGCCCGGCCCACTCACCGGGCGCGGCTGGGAGATCGAGCCGGACCTCTCCGGCGCGGTGCCGTTCTTCGCCGCCGCGCTGGTCACCGGCGGTGAGGTGACGCTCCAGGGCTGGCCGCACCGCAGCGCGCAGCCGGTCGAGCAACTCCGCTCGTTGCTCCAGCAAATGGGCGCCGAGGTCACCCTCTCCACCGGCGGGCTGACCGTCCGCGGCACCGGGGTGGTGCACGGGCTGACCGCCGACCTCTCCGACGTCAGCGAGCTGACCCCGGTGCTGACCGCGCTGGCCATGCTCGCCGACTCGCCCTCGGTCTTCACCGGGGTCGAGCACATCCGCGGCCACGAGACCGACCGACTCGCCGCCCTCGCGCAGGAGTTCGCCGCGCTCGGCGCGGACGTCACCGAGTCGCGGGACGGCCTGGCCATCCGGCCCCGGCCGCTGCGCGGCGGGGTCTTCCGCACCTACCACGACCACCGCATGGCGCACGCCGCCGCGGTGGCCGGGCTCGCCGTGCCGGGCATCGAGGTGGACGACGTCGGCTGTACCTCGAAGACCATGCCCGAGTTCCCGGCACTATGGTCAGCGATGGTGACCGGCAAGTGATCTGACGCGGAGAAGGGGACGGGTTCTGGCGACCAAGCGGCGGGAGTACGACGAGGACGACGTACGGGTGCGGCCCGGCAGGTCGTCGCGTCCGCGTACCCGCACCCGACCCCGGCACGATGACGCGGTGGACGGCTTCGTCATCGCCGTCGACCGGGGGCGCTACCAGTGTGTGCTGGCCGGCGCCGAACGGGGCGTCGTCGGGGCCGAACTGCCGACGGTGACCGCGATGCGAGCCCGGGAACTGGGCCGCAAGTCGGTGGTCGTCGGTGACCGGGTCAGCCTCGTCGGGGACACCTCCGGCGCGCAGGGCGCTCTCGCCCGGATCGTCCGGATCGCCGAGCGCCGCTCGGTGCTGCGCCGCACGGCCGACGACGACGAGACCACCGCCGAGGGCCGGCTGGAACGGGTCGTCGTGGCCAACGCCGACCAGTTGGTGATCGTCAGCGCGCTGGCCGACCCGCCGCCGCGCACCGGGTTCATCGACCGCTGCCTGGTGGCCGCGTACGACGCGGACGTCGACCCGCTGCTCTGCCTCACCAAGGCCGACCTGGCCGGGCCGGAGGAGGTGCTGGGCTACTACACGGAGCTGGAGCTGCCGTACGTGCTCAACCGCCCCGACTCCGACCTGGACGCGCTGCGCGCGCTGCTCAGCGGCAAGGTTTCGGTGCTCGTCGGGCACTCCGGGGTGGGCAAGTCGACGCTGGTGAACCGCCTCGTCCCGGACGCCGCGCGCGCGGTCGGGGTGGTCAGCGCCATCGGGCGCGGCCGGCACACCTCCACCAGCGCGGTGGCGCTGCGGCTACCGCCGGTGCCCGGCGTCGACAGCGACCCGGGCTGGATCATCGACACCCCGGGCATCCGCAGTTTCGGGCTGGCGCACGTCTCCGCCGACAGCCTGCTGCACGGCTTCCCCGACCTGGTGGAGGGCACCGTCGACTGTCCGCCCAACTGCCCGCACACCGCCGACGAGGCCGACTGTGGGCTGGACGCCTGGGTGGCCGCCGGCAAGGCCGACCCGCGCCGGCTGGCGTCGTACCGCCGGTTGCTGGCCTCTCGGGCCGGCGACGGCGACGCGCGCGGCGAGAGCGACCAGCGCGGGCCTGGCGAGGGCGATCAGCGCGGGCCCGACGAGTGACCCGCGGCATGCGACGGTGGGCGTCGGCTAGGTTCCCGGCATGACCGGGTACGCCGACGACCTCGCCCTCGCCCACCTGCTCGCGGACCGCGCCGACATCATCGCCACCGCCCGCTTCCGGTCGCTGGACCTGCGGGTGGACACGAAGCCGGACCTGACGCCGGTCTCCGACGCGGACACCGCCGTGGAGCGGGAGATCCGCGCCCTGCTGGCCGAACACCGCCCCGACGACGGGCTGCTCGGCGAGGAGTACGGCGCACAGCCGGCCGGCGGGCCGGGGGGCCGCCGGTGGATCGTCGACCCGATCGACGGCACCAAGAACTTCGTTCGAGGGGTGCCGGTGTGGGCCAGCCTGATCGCGCTGTACGACGGTGACCGGCCGGCGGTCGGTGTGGTCTCCGCCCCCGCGTTGGGCCGGCGCTGGTGGGCGAGCGCGGGCGCGGGCGCGTACGCCGGTCCCGGTCCCGCCGCGGGCGAGCGGATCGGCGTCTCCGCGGTCGGCGACGTCGCCGACGCCAGCGTCTGCTACTCGTCGCTGACCGGCTGGGAGGACGCCGGGCGGCTCGACGCGATGCTCGACCTGCTGCGGGCCGGCTGGCGCAGCCGGGCGTACGGCGACTTCTACGGCTACATGCTGCTGGCCGAGGGCGCGTTGGAGGTGATGGTCGAGCCGGAGCTGTCCCTGTGGGACGTGGCGGCGCTGGTGCCGATCGTGACCGAGGCGGGCGGCACGATCACGGATCTGACCGGTCGACCCGCGCCGACGGGCCGGCCCGGCACCGAGAGCAGCGTGGTGGCCACCAACGGTGTGCTGCACGCCGACATCCTCGCCCGCCTGGCTCGACCAGCCGAGCGCTGACTCCCGACAACCTCTATCCTCGCCAGGTGGTCTCCTCCGGCTGGTGCTTCCTCGCGGCGATGATCGTCGCGTACGGCTTCGCCAACCTGCTCCAGTCGGTGGCCGCGGCCCGGACCACCGTGCACCACACCTTCGACCCGGGTCTGCTGCTGAGACTGGCCGGGCACCGGACGTACCTGGTCGGGTTGATCTGCCAGATCGGCGGTTTCGTGCTCGCCTTCCTGGCCCGGCGCGACCTGCCCCTGTTCCTGGTGCAGGCGAGCGTGGCGGCCGGGCTCGGCGTGACCGCGATCATCGGGGTGCTGGTGTTGAAGTGGCGGCTGCCGATGGCGGAGGTGGCCCTGTTGGCCCTGCTCTTCGCCGGGATCACCGCGCTGGTGCTGGCCGCGCGGCCCGCGCCGTCGAAGCAACTCGGCACCGCCGGCTCGGTGGCGCTGCTGGTGGCGCTCGGCGTCATCGCGGTGCTCGGCATCTTCGCCGTCCGGCTGCACGGCGCCCCCGGCTCGGTGGCGCTGGGCTCGTTGGCCGGCCTGGCGTTCTCCTCGGCCGCGGTCGCGGCGCGACCGCTGGCCTCCGCGCCGTCGGCCGAGGCGTTCCTCGCCGACCCGCTGTTCTACCTGCTGATCGGTCATTCGATCGTCGGCCAACTACTGCTCGGCCTGGCCATGCAGCGCGGCTCGACGACCGCCGCGGTCGCCGCCATGGACGCCGCCGGCGCCGTGCCCGCGGCGATCGTCGGCCTGCTGCTGCTCAACGACAAGATCTGGCCGGGGCGGGAATGGTTGGCCGCCGCCGGTTTCCTGGTCACCCTGGCCGCCGTGATCGGCCTGACCCGGTACGCCCAACCGCAGCAGCACCGGGCGTTGGCACGCCGCCGTGACCGGGACATGGTCGGCGCCGGCCGGCCCGCGTGAACAGAAGACCCACGCCGCGTCGCACCGACACGGCGTGGGCTGCTGTCGCGATCTCAGGCCTCGACCGGCTTGCGGCGACTCACCACCCGCTCGTAGAGGCGTTCCAGCGCACCGGCGGTCCGTTCCCAGGTGTAGCTGCTGCGGACCCGGTCCACGGCGGCATGACCGTAGGCGAACCGGCCGGCGTTGTCGGCGAGCAGCCGGCGCAGGGACAGCCCCAGCGTCCGGACGTCACCGGGTGGCACGAGCCGACCGGTGACCTCGTCGACGACGGCGTCCGCCAGGCCGCCCATCGCGTAGCCGACCACCGGTACCCCGCACGCCATCGCCTCCAGGGAGACGCGTCCGGCCGAGGAGTAGTGCGGGGTGCAGGCGACCACGTCGGCCGAGCGGTACCAGGTCGCCATCTGGTCGTGCGGTACCGCCCCGACGAGGCGTACCTGCTCGGCCACCCCGGCGCGCTCGGCAAGCTCGCGCAGGCGGCGTGCCTCCGTGTGGTGGGACAGTTGCTCGGCGGGTGGGCCACCGGCGATCACCAGTTCGGCGTCGCCGACCAGCCGCATCGCCCGGATCAGGTCGTCCTGGCCGTGCCCCGGGGACAGCCCGCCGACGGAGAGGATCCGGGCCCGCTGTTCGCGGGGGGCCGCCTCGCCGTCCGGATGGAACTGCGCGGTGTCCACCCCTGCCGGCACCATCGCGACGGAGGTCCGTTGCAGACCCATCCGGGTCAACTCGTCCACCTCGTCGTTGGACTGGGCCACCGCGATGTCCACCGCCCGGGTCAACGCCCGTTCCAGCGGGATGCGCTCCCCCGGGCCGTCGTACCCGCCGCCGAGGTGGCGTAGCTGCTCCACCCCGAGCGAGTGGAAGGTCTGGACGACCGGGATGTCGGTCTCCCGGACGGCGTGCGCGGCGGCCAGCCCGCCGATCCAGTAGTGCCCGTGCACCACCTCGGGACGCCAGGCGCCGCCCCACTCGTCGGTCAGCCAGCGCCCGAACTCGGTGACGTGCGGGATGAGTCCGGCGGTGGGCAGGGCGGTCGGCGGACCGACGGGTACGCGATGCACCCGGTAGCCGTCGACCTCCGCCGTAGGCGGCAGCTCGGGATCGTCCCGACGCTCGTAGATGCGGACATCATGGCCCCTGCCAGCAAGCTCGGCGGCGACCCGGGCGATGTGTTGTCGGGTGCCTACCGGCGGGCCGTCGGCGTGCCGGTACGAACTGCTGTGCGCGCAGACGAGGCCGACGCGCATGGGTCACCTCCCTGCGAACTCTTCCTCGGCGGTCCCGGTCAGAGCGTCCCATTAACCTGGGGGCCCCGAGTCGAAACCTGGCAGATCGGGAACAGTCACCGCAGGTGCCACCGACACTTGCGCCACGGCAATCACAACGGTCCCGAATCGGATCGTCGCCGGCCGGGGGTATGACCGGCCCCGCCCCGGGGTACCGCTGGAGAATGCCGCTGACCCGGAGCCTCGACGACTCGACCGTGGTGATCACCGGCGCGTCCAGCGGGATCGGCACAGCCACCGCGTACGCGCTGGCCCGCCGTGGTGCCGCCGTGGTCCTCGCCGCCCGCAGTGAGCAGGCGCTGGAGCAGGTGGCGCAGCGCTGCCGGCAACTGGGCGGCCAGGCGTTGGCCGTACCGACCGACGTCACCGACCTCGACTCGGTACGCCGCCTGGCCGAGCGGGCGGTGGTCGAATTCGGACGGGTCGACGCCTGGGTGAACAACGCGGCGGTGAGCGCGGTGGGTCTGTTCGATGAGATTCCGGTCGCCGAGTTCCGGCGCGTGCTGGAGGTCAACCTGCTGGGCACGGTGCACGGCATCAAGGCCGCACTGCCGTACCTGGAGGCGGCCGGCGGCGGCGTGCTGGTCAACAACGCCTCGGTGCTGGCCGAGGTGGCGATGCCGTACCAGTCGGCGTACAACGCCGCCAAACACGGCATCCGTGGCCTGGCCGACACCGTCCGGCAGGAACTGCGGGTGACCGGTCGTGGGCAGATCTCCGTCTGCACCGTGCTGCCGGCCACCATCGACACCCCGTTCTTCCGGCACGCGGCGAACCACAGCGGTCGGGAACTGGTACCGCCTCCGCCGATCTACCCGCCGGAGGTGGTCGCCCAGACGATCGTGCGGCTGCTGCGCCGGCCGCGCCGGGAGGCGTACGCCGGTGGGGCCGCACGGCTGCTCGGCCTCCAGTGGCGGCTGGCGCCGGCGCTGGTCGAACGGACCCTCGGGTGGTACGCCCACCGCACCCAGTTCGGCCCGGGCGCGCGGCTGGACAGCACGGGCAACGTCTTCCACGCCGACGGGCAGGCCAGCCGGGACGGTGGCTGGCACGGTCGACGGCGTCAGCTGGTACGGATGACGGCGGCGTTCGGTCTCGCCGCGGCCGGCACCGCCGTCGGCACGATGGCGGCGATCAACCGGCGCTCCCGGTCGCCGCGCTGATGACAGGCTCTCCTTCCGGTTACGGCGGGAGGGCAGCGGGTAGTGATCAGACATGCGCGACAACGAGTACCCGACCCCCGTGTCCGACACCGAGGCGGAGGGTCTGCCCGACACCGCCGATGACGACTCGACCGCCTACGACGACGTCCTGACCGGGCGCGAGGCGGACGGCCCGGAGCCGGCCCAGATCCCCGGTGACCGGACCCCGGTGGCGGTGGACCGCTTCGGGACGACCGCCGAGGAGCAACTGGACGGGGAGTCGTTGGACTACAAGCTCGGTCGGGAGATGTACGAGCGCCCGGTGGACGACCCGCTGGCCGGCCCGGTCGACCCGAAGATCGCCTTCGAGGCGGAGAACGAGGCCGCCGCGGCGGAGGCACAGCTCGACGCCGACGTGATGGACCCCGGTCCCACCTCGGACCCCAACTCACCGGTCTCCCTCTACGACCACGGTCAGCTCGGCACGGTCGCCGACGCCACGGTGGGTCGGCTGGTGGAACCGGACGAGGGGGCACACACCGACCAGGAGACCGACTCGGTGGCGTACGACGCCGGTTCGGCGGGCGGCGGCGCCACCGCGGAGGAGTTGGCCATCCACGAGACCGAGCCGCCGCGGTCGGTCTGAGCGGGTCAGTCGTCCAGCCCACGCTCGATGGCGTAGCGGGTCAACTCGACCCGGTTGTGCAGGTGCAGCTTGCCCAGCGTGTTCTGCACGTGGTTCTGCACCGTCCGGTGGGACAGGCCGAGCCGCTGGGCGATCTGCTTGTACGACATCCCCTTGGCCACCAGACGCAGCACCTCCGTCTCCCGAGCGGTGAGCCGGGGCGTCCCCGGCTCACCGTCGTCGGCGGCGTCCGCCGTCGGTCCGGAGGCCAACCGGCGGTACTCCCCCAGCACCAGCCCCGCCAGGCCGGGCGTGAAGACCGGATCGCCGTTGGCGGTGCGGCGCACCGCGTCGAGGAACTCGCTGGGCGCCGTCGACTTCACCAGGTAGCCGGTGGCGCCCGCCTTGACCGCGTCGAGCACGCTCTGCTCCTCGCCACTGGCACTGAGCATGAGCACCCGCACGTCGGGCAGGGCGGCGCGCAGCCCGACGACCACCTCGACCCCGGAGATGTCCGGTAGTTGCAGGTCGAGCACGACCACGTCGGGTCGGACGGCGGCGGCGACCCGGATCGCCTGCCGCCCCTCGCCGCTTGTCGCCACGACCAGGAAGCCGGCCTCGGCCAGGTCCCGGGCCACCCCCTCACGCCACATCGGATGGTCGTCGACGACCATCACCCGCACGGCGGTCACCGCCGCGTCCTCGGCACGGTCAGCTCGACCTCGGTGCCGGCGTCGGGACTCGACATGATCCGGACCGTCCCGCCCAGGTCGGTCACCCGGCCCCGGATCGACTGGGTGACGCCGAGCCGCCCCTGCGCGGCGGCCTCGGCCAGTCTGCCCTCCTCGATGCCCGGCCCCTCGTCCCGGATCGACACGGTCACCGTCTCCCCCTCGTCCTCGACCAGCACCCAGGCCCGTCCCCCGGCGTGCCGGCCGACATTGTCCAGGGCCGCCCCGGTGGCGGCCGCCAACTCGCCGGCCACCTGCCGGGGCAGGGTCACCGGGGTGGCGGGCGCGGAGAGCGACACCGCCGTCGAGGCGTACCGGCCGAGCAGGTCCCGCAGGTCCACCGCGTCCGTCCCGGTGACGGCGGCGGGTGTGGTGCCGGCGATCAGGGCACGCAGCGCGGCCTCCTGCTCACCGGCGAGCCGGGCCAGCTCGCCGGCCTCGCCGGGCAGGTGCGCGCCACGCCGCTGCACCAGCGCCAGCACCTGGAGGACCGAGTCGTGAATGTCCCGGGCCAGCCGCTCCCGCTCGCGGGTGGCCGCCTCCAACTCCACCGCGTGTTGCAGGCGCTCCTCGGCGGTCACGGCGAGCCGGGCGACGTGCCCGACCACCACCCCGGCGAGCAGCAGCAGAATCACCCCGGTGAACGAGGACTGGCCGATCCGCTCCCGGGTGGCCAGGTCCGCGCCGGCCACCAGCAGCGCGGCCACCGTGCCCCGCCGCCGGCCACCGGAGACGGCCCAGGCCAGCACCGGACCGGCCATCCAGGCCACCCCGAGAGTGGGTACGCCGTGCCCGAGCGCCTGCCGTCCCACCACCCACGGGCTGGACAGCACGATGGCGATCACCAGGCCGAGGTCGACCAGCAGCAGCGGCCAGCGGCGCCAGGCCGGCCGGGCGTACGCGACGGCGGTCACCCCGGTCCAGACGACCATCACCAGCACCAGGACGCCGACGGCGATCGGATGGGCGTACCGGTCGGCGTCGCGCACGGCGAGCACGCAGACGTACCCGAGGGAGGCCAGCCGGAACACGGTGAGCGCCCGCCAGAGCGGCACCTCGAACCCACCCGGCGGCGACGGCATGGCGGTCAGGATGCCACAGTCGGGTCGCCGACGCGGAGGCCACGTGGTGCGCTCCGAGAAACCCTGACGTACGGTGGAAAAGCCGCGAAATACTTCGAGATCCGCTGCCGGGACAGGGCCATGACGAATGCAGATCCGCACGCACCGCGTACGGTTGTGCCCATCGAACCGTCCCTGCTGATCGCCGAGGCCTTCGACCAGGCCCAGGTGACCGAGATTCGACACTCGGTCACCTCCTGCGCGCATGCCTGCGGGCTGGACGGGCAGCGGCTGGACGACTTCGTGCTCGCCGTCAACGAACTGATCACCAACGCGGTGCGGCACGGCGGCGGTCGGGGCTGGCTGCGACTCTGGCGGGAGCCCGGCGAGTTGCTCTGCGAGGTGGCCGACCACGGGCACGGCATCACCCCGCAACGGCTGGGCGACCGGAGCCGTCCCGCCCCGGACACCGCCGGCGGATGGGGCCTCTGGCTGGCCCGCGAACTGACCGACGCAATGGAGATCGCCACCAGCTCCTCCGGCACCACCGTCCGCATAACCGCAACCCTCCCCAAGCTCTAACCCCCACCCCCTTTCGCGTCGATCTTGCACTTTGTGTTGACGAAATGCTGCCTTAGGTCGGCTTTGTCGCCACAGGAAGTGCAAGATCGACGGGAAAAGAGGGGCGGGGACGGGGGCGGGGCGCTCAGCCGAAGAGGGCGGAGACTGACTCGCCGTTGTGGATCCGGCGCATCGCCTCGGCCAGGGCCGGGGCGACCGAGAGGACCTGGAGCTTCTCCACCCGCTTCTCGGCCGCGATGGGGACGGTGTTGGTGCAGACGATCTCCAGCACGCCGTCCTGTTCGCTGAGCCGGCGCAACGCGTCGCCGGAGAACAGGCCGTGCGTACAGGCCAGCCGGATCGAGCGGACCTTCAGGTCGCGCAGGTGCTCCATCAGCTCGATCACCGTGCTGCCCTTGGCGATCTCGTCGTCCAGCACGATGACGTCCCGGTCGGCGACCTCACCGATCACCGCGCTGATCTTGACGAGGTCGTCGCTGAACCGCTGCTTCGCACCGGCCGCGACGGGCGTGCCGAGCAGTCGGGCGAACGCGGCGGCCTCCTTGGCGTTGCCCAGGTCCGGCGAGACCACCACGGTGTTGCTGAGGTCGTACCGCCGGAAGTGGGTGGCCAGCTCCCGCAGCGCGTGCAGGTGGTCGACGGGGACGCTGAAGAAGCCGTGCACCTGCGGCGAGTGCAGGGTCAGCGCGAGCACCCGATCCGCTCCCGCCGAGGTCAGCAGGTCGGCGACGAGCCGGGCGCCGATCGAGATCCGGGGCGCGTCCTTCTTGTCCGAGCGGGCGTAGGCGTAGTGCGGCAGCACCACCGTGATCCGGCCGGCGGACGCGCCGCGCGCCGCGTCGATCATCAGCAGCAGCTCGACCAGATTTTCCTGTACCGGTGGCACCAGCGGCTGGATCAGGAAGACGTCCCGCTCCCGGCAGTTGGCCTGCAACTGCACTTCGAGACAGTCGTTGGCGAACCGGGAGACCCGGACCGGGTGCAGCGGCACCCCCAGGTGGGCGCAGATCTCGGCGGCGAGGTCGGGATGGGCAGTTCCACTGAAAACGGCGATGTCGCGCACGTTCGCACATCGTAGGCGACGTGCGGGCCGACGTGACGCGTGTCGCACCGCGCGGCGGCTGCGGGTACGGTGCTGCCGTGACCCCCCAGTACGTCGCCGCCATCGACCAGGGCACCACCTCCTCGCGGTGCATCGTGTTCGACTCCGCCGGGGAGATCGTCGCCGCTGCCCAGCGCGAGCACCGCCAGATCTTTCCCCGGCCCGGCTGGGTGGAGCACGACGCCGAGGAGATCTGGGACAACGTCCAGCGGGTGGTCGGCGAGGCGCTGCGATCGGCCGGCATCGAGCCGTCGGGGCTCGCCGCCGTGGGCATCACCAACCAGCGGGAGACCACCGTCGTCTGGGACCGGGCCACCGGCCGGCCGGTGGCCAACGCCGTGGTCTGGCAGGACACCCGCACCGGGCCGCTGCTCCGCGAGCTCGCCTCGGCGTACGGCGAGGAGTGGTTCCGGGCCCGCACGGGTCTCCCGCTGGCCACCTACTTCGCCGGCCCGAAGCTGCGGTGGCTGCTCGACGAGGTGGAGGGCCTGCGCGAACGCGCGGAGCGCGGCGAGGTGCTGTTCGGCACGATGGACAGCTGGCTGATCTGGAAGCTCACCGGTGAACACGTCACCGACGTGACAAACGCCAGCCGGACCCTGCTGATGGACCTCACCACCCTCGACTGGGCCCCGGAACTGCTGGACGCGCTGGGTGTGCCCGCCGCGATGCTGCCCGAGATCCGCTGCTCCGCCGAGGTGTACGGGACGGCCGGCGGGGTGCTCGCCGGGGTACCGGTGGCCAGCGCGCTCGGCGACCAGCAGGCCGCCCTGTTCGGGCAGACCTGCTTCCAGCCCGGCGAGGCCAAGTGCACCTACGGCACCGGCAGCTTCCTGCTGCTCAACACCGGCGCCAGCCCGGTCCCGTCCACGCACGGCCTGCTCACCACGGTCGCCTACCGGATCAAGGACCAACCACCGGCGTACGCCCTGGAGGGCGCGATCGCGGTCACCGGATCGCTGGTGCAGTGGCTGCGGGACAACCTCGGGTTGATCTCCTCCGCGTCCGAGGTGGAGGACCTGGCCCGCACGGTGGACGACAACGGCGGCTGCTACGTCGTGCCGGCGTTCTCCGGCCTGTTCGCCCCGCACTGGCGCAGCGACGCGCGTGGGGTGATCGCCGGCCTGACCGGCTACATCACCAAGGGGCACCTGGCCCGGGCGGTGCTGGAGGCCTCGGCGTGGCAGACCCGCGAGGTGGTCGACGCGATGGACGCCGACTCCGACGTGGCGCTGCGCCGGCTCCGGGTGGACGGCGGGATGACCGCCAACGCGCTGCTCATGCAGTTCCTCGCCGACGTGCTCGATGTCCCGGTGGTCCGCTCCCGGATCACCGAGACCACCTGCCTCGGCGCCGCGTACGCCGCCGGCCTGGCGGTGGGCTTCTGGCCCGACCTGGCCACGCTGCGCGCGCAGTGGCGCTCCGACGCGCAGTGGGAATCGACAATGGCCCCCGAGCTGCGCGAGGCGGAGCTGCGCCAGTGGCGCAAGGCCGTCCAGCGCACTCTCGACTGGGTGGAGTGAGTCATGCCGCTGGTGGTCCTGATCATCCTGGCGGGCCTTGGCCTGGCCGGGATGGCGTACGCCCTCGTCCGGTTCCGGCGCGACCTCGCCCTGCTGCGCCGGGGCGTACGGACGCCGGGTGAGGTGGTGGAACTTCGTCCGGTCACCCGGGGGAACGGTCCCCGCACCTACTACCCGGTGGTGCGGTACCGAACGGCCGACGGCGCCGTGGTGACCGCGACGCCGGGCCGCTTCCGGCAGACCCCGCTGTCGGCCGCGCCCGGACCGGTCACCGTGGTGTACGAGCCTGAGCGTCCGAACCGGATCCTCGTCGAGTCGCCGAGCATCGTGGGAAGGTCCTCGGTGCTGGTGCCGTTCGTCTCCCTGCTCACCGTCAGCGTGGTGGTGCTGGTCGTCGGCGTCGGGATCTTCCTGAGCCTGGGCTGATCCCCGCTCCACAGTGGTCCGGCCCCCCAACGGTGGGTCGCGGTGGGTACCGTCGGCCGGTCAGACCGACGACAGCGGGAGGGGCACGATGAGCGGGCCGATCGGCGGCGCACCGAACCCGGACGTGATGGCGCAGTTGGCCGCACGGATGCGGGAGCAGTTGGGTCGCGGGGAGGAACTGCGCGGCCGGTTGACCGGGCTGACCGGTCACGCGGAGAGTGAGAACGGGTTGGTGCGCGTCACCTGCACCGCCGACGACCCGGCCCGGGAACTCCACATCGACCCACGGGCCCTGCGCCTGCCCGCCGCCGAGCTGTCGGAACTGGTCGCCGGCCTCCTGCGCGAGGCGCGGGCCGACCTGGCGCGGGCTACCACCGAGGTGATGCGTGAGTTGGGCGGTCCGGCCGGGCCCGCGACGCTCGTGCACGATCCGGCGGCGGCGCAGGCGAAGCTGGCGCAGCTCAACGACATGGTCAGCGGGCCGCTGCGGGAGAGCACGGAGATGCTGGAACGGCTGCGGCGTCAACTGGGGGTGTGACGGACGCCGGCCCGGGAGCGGGTCAGCGGCCGCGCCGCACCCGCTGCACGGCCGCCCGCAGGAAGACGACGGCGAGCGCCACCATGGCGGCCAGCAGGGCCAAGCCCACCAGCAACGGGGCGATGGCCCAGGCCATCAGGCTGACGGTGGCCTGGTCGTCGTTGGCCCAGCCGTCGACCCGATCGCCGGTGTGCAGCGAGCCGCCGCCCACCGGGCCACTGACCACCCTTCCGTCGGACATGGTCCAGGTGCCCCGGCACCGCTGGGTCCCCTTGGCACCACCGTTGTCACAGGACTCGACCTGGATGCTCGCCCGCTCGGCGCCGATCAGATTGCGGCCGAGGCCGACGGGCAGCACCAGGAGGGCCAGGAGCAGCAGGATCGGCAGCAGAATCCGCTGCCAGCGCGGCCGGCGGGCCATCCGGGCCGCGTAGTTGTCGGGGGGCGTCGACGGTCCGGCTGGCATGGGTCGCAGGCTACCAGCGACGGGCACTCACGCCCATCCATGATCCTGTTAGGCTGTCCGCGCTCCGGCACCATGAACATCGATCGCGTACACGGGGAGAGTCGATGATCGAGGTTGACCCGCCGGCGATCCGTGCGCTCGGCGAGACGATCGAACGTCAGGTCGGGCCGCCCCTCGACGCCTGCGCCGAACTGCTGGCGTCCGCCCGCCTCATCGAACACAGCAACTTCACCTCGGTGGTGCCACAGCTCGCGGTCGCCTACGTCGGCGCCGTCGAGTTCGTCGAGGAGCAGTTGCGCACCAAACGCGAGCACCTCGCCGAGGTCCGTTCCCGGTTGGCCCGCACGGCGGACAACTGGGAGGCCGCGGAGACCGCCAGCACCATCGCTCCCCGCTGAGACCGCCGGAGACCGACATGGCAAACCCCAGCTACCCCGCGGCCGCCGCGAAGATCGCGATGGCGGAGATCAGCGTGGCCGCCTCGGTCATCCCCGCCGCCTGGCCGATCGCCCAGATCGTCTACTTCAACCAGTGCGACCCCGAGACGATCATGCGCAAGGGCGGTGACTGGTTGTCCATGTACGACCAGCTCGGCACCGCCCACGGCAACCTCGACGACGCCCTCGCGACCCTCACCCCGGCCCAGTGGAGCGGCAAGGACCGCGACGCGTTCGGAGTGCACATCAAGGCGTACGGCGTCCAGGTCGTCGGCACCCAGGTGCTGGCGGTCACCGTGGGCGTCACGATGCTCTGCGTCGGCGCCGCCCTGCTCTGCCTCGTCGTGGCGTACGCGGTGGTGTCCACCATCCTGCTGGCCTTCGCCACCTTCATCGTGGCGGCCTCGGCGACCGTCGTCGGAGCGCCCGCCGCGGCGTCGGCCGAGGCCACGGCAGCCTCCTTCGCCGCCTCGGCGCTCAGTTTCCTCAAGGGCATCGAGACGATGGCCGAGGCGATCGCCACCGGCGGGGCGGCGGCCATCGCGGGTGCCGCCTCGTTCGACGTCGGCACCCATCTGGGCAGCGGCGACACCCAGGTGCTCAAGGACCTGGTCCAGGCCACCGTCGACGGGCTCGACAACGTGGCCGCCGGGTTCCTGTCGAAGTGGGAGCGCGACTTCGTCGGGTACGGCATCCACAGCAGCGCCCGACACGCGGTGGGCTCCCCGACCGGGCCGGGCTACCTGGTCTACGGCGGCGGCACCCAGCTCGCGCCGGCCGGGACGGACGACGACGGGGACACCGTCTGGGGCACCTCGGGCGTGGTGGACAACCTGTGGTCGCGGCTGTTCGGCAACGACGCCTGGAACCACTGAGCGGGTCGCCGTGCCGCCGGGGTCACTCCCAGCGGTTGCCGGTGAGCTTCTCGTACACCTGGACGTAGCGGGCGCGGGTCGCCTCGACGACCTCGGCGGGTACGTCCGGCGCGGGCGGCAGCTTGTTCCAGCCGCTACCGGTGGCCCAGTCCCGCACGTACTGCTTGTCGTAGGAGAACTGCACCCGGCCCGGCTGGTACGACTCGGCGGGCCAGAACCGCGACGAGTCGGAGGTCAACAGCTCGTCGGCGAGCACCAGGGTCCCGTCCGGCGCCCAGCCCAGCTCGATCTTGGTGTCGGCGATCAGGATGCCCCGGTCGGCGGCCAGTTCGGCCCCGCGCCGGTAGATGTCGAGGGTGATCTGCCGCAGCCGTTCTGCGGTCTCCCGACCCACCTTGGCCACCACGTCGTCGTACGTGATCGGCTCGTCGTGCTCGCCGGCCGGCGCCTTGCTCGACGGGGTGAAGATCGGCTCGGGCAGGATCGACGCCTCGCCGAGCCCTCGGGGCAGCGGTACGCCGGAGACCGTGCCGGTGCGCTCGTACTCGCGCAGGCCGCCGCCGGTGAGGTAGCCGCGGGCGACGCACTCGACGGGCACCATGTCGAGCCGCTGGCAGCGGATCGCCCGGCCGGCGAACTCGGCCGGCACGTCGGTGGCCGAGATGACGTGGTTCGGCACCAGGTCGGCGAGCTGCTCGAACCACCACAGCGAGAGCGCGGTGAGCAGTCGGCCCTTGTCCGGGATCGGTGTCGGCAACGGCACGTCGTAGATCGAGATGCGGTCCGAGGCGACCAGGATCAGGTCGTCGCCGTCCGCGTACACGTCCCGAACCTTGCCCGAGTGCAGAAGTTCCACGTGCCCTAGTACACCATGTGACGTCGCCGGGCCCGTTCCGGCCACCTATCCGCCCACGGGCCGACGGGCGTGACCGGACGGACGTTGACACCCTCCTGCGCCGCCTGCGTGAATGGTCCGGCCCCCGTCCGTTGGTGCCAGGAGACCCCGTGCCCGCTGTTCGTCCCCCGATCGACCGGTTTGACGCCGACCCGGGCCGACGCCGGGTGCTCACCGCGCTGTTCGGCGCTCCCCTGTTGGCGACCGGTGGACTGGCCGGATGCAGCGACGGCGCCGACACCTCGACCGGGAGCGGACCGGTCGAGCTGTCGATCTTCTGGTGGGGAGGGGCGAAGCGGGCCGAGCTGACGGAGAAGGTCCTGCGGCTGTACTCGGAGCGCAACCCCGGGGTCACCTTCCGGGTGACCTGGCAGGGCGCCGACGGCTACTACGAGCGGCTGGCCACCCAGGCGGCCGGCGGCAACGTCCCGGACCTGATCCAACTCGACGACTCGATGCTGGCCGAGTACACCCAACGCCAGATCACCCTGGACCTGACCGAGCCGATCGCCGCGCACCGGCTGGACCTGCGTGGCCTGCCCGAGGGCCTGGTCCGGTACGGCACGGTGGACGGGCGGACGACGGGGGTCGCCGCCGGGCAGACCCTCGCGGCCGTGGTCTTCAACCGGGACCTGCTGCGTGAGCTACAGGTGCCCGAACCGCGTGGCGGGATGTCCTGGGCGGACTACATCGCGTGGGCGCAACTGGTCACCGAGGCCAGCGACGGCCAGGTGGCCGGCACGATGGACGCGTCCGGCGACTACCGCGCCCTCTGGCTCTGGCTCCGGTCCCAGGGTGGCGAGTTCTACCGGGGGCGGGAGCTGGGCTTCGGCGCCGACGAGCTGATCGCCTGGTTCGAGCTGTGGCAGCGCGCCCGCGCCGGCCGTGCCACTCCGGGCGCGGCCCTCGTCGAGCAGGCCGACAGCGGGGAGCCGTCCCGGCAGCCGGTGGTCACCGGGTTGACGGCCGCGTCCTTCGCCTGGTCCCACCAGCTTCCGGAGCTGCAACGACTCACCGACTCCGAGCTGGGCGTGGTGGGGTTCCCCGGGCCACCGGGCGCCCAGTGGGCGCGCGCGTCGATGTACTGGGCCGGGTTCCGGGGAACCCGGCACCCGGACACGGTGGCCGACGTGATCAACTTTTTGACCACCAACGGCGAGGCCGGGACGGTCCTCGGCCACGAACGGGGCCTCAACGCCAGTCTCGCGGTCCGCCGGTACACCCAGGGCAGCATCACCGACCCGGCTCAACTGCGTGCCGCCGCCCTCGGTGACACCCTGGCCGACCAGCTCGGGCCGGCGCCGGCGCCGCCGCCGAAGGGCCACGCCAAGGTACGCACCCTGCTGGTCACCGCCGCCGAGCGGGTCCGGGTCAAGCGGGACGGCACCCGCGAGGCCACCGCCCGCTTCCTGTCCCAGGCCATCGGCGCCCTGGCGGGCTGAGCCCCGCCGGTCGTCAGCGCGGCGGGCCGCCGCGGCGGTTACGGGTGAGGCGCAGCACCAGGAACACGATGATCGCCACCACCACGAGGCAGCAGAGCAGACCGAGGAAACCGAAGCCGCCACCACGGGAGCGCCGCCGTGCCGCCTCCACCACCACCTCGCCGGTCCCGGTGGAAGCCCAGGCAGCGACCGGCACGAAGACCGCCAGGACGACGGTACCGAGGACCGCGCTGAGCCGGCCCCACCACTTTGCGAAGGAAGACATGCGCCCATCCTCGCCGAAGGGCGCAACCTCGGCACGGCGGTCCACGCCGAATTCACGGGACCGGGCGGTGCCGCCCGCGCAATACAGCCGCAACGCGGCGGTAAAGAAGATGATCTTTACATGAATGCCTTCGGATGATCAGATTCGGCAACTGGTCATCTCTGGAGGCACTGTGCGGCTCTCTCTCACCCGAAGATCTGCGGCAGCAGCGGTGGGCGTTACCCTCGTCACCGCTCTCGTCAGCCCGACGACAGCCCACGGCGCTCCGGCGTCCCCACCACCGACAGCGCCGACGGGCCGGGGCGCGGACGCCCACGGCGCACCCGTGACGGTCACGCTCATCACCGGCGACCGGGTGACCGTCACCCCCGGGCGTGCCGGCGCGCCGCCCACGGTGGACGTCGCCCGGCCGTCGGGCGCCACCGGCTCCGTACGCGTCGCCACCGAGCGCGGCGACACCTACGTGTATCCGGACGAGGCGCTGCCGTACCTGGCCACCGGTCGCCTCGACAAGCAACTCTTCGACGTCACCCAACTCGTCGCGCAGGGCTTCGACGACGCCCGGGCCAGCGCGCTGCCCCTGATCGTCACCCGCGCCGCGGACTCGGCGGCGCTCCGTACCCGCACCGACCTGCCGGGCGCGGAGACCACGCTGGACCTGCCGTCGGTCCGTGGCGAGGCGATCCGGGCCCACCGCCCGCAGGCCGCCGACTTCTGGTCGGCCCTCACCGGTGGCAACCGGCCCGGGGCGGCGGCGTCGACCGCCCGCTCCTCCGACGCCGCAGCGCCCTCCTTCACCGCGGGCGTCGACAAGGTCTGGCTCGACGGCCGGGCGAAGGCCGCCCTCGCCGACACCACCGCGCAGGTCGGCGCGCCGGCGGCCTGGGCCGCCGGCGGGACGGGCGCCGGCGTACGGGTGGCCGTGCTGGACACCGGGGTGGACACGACCCACCCGGACCTCGCGGACCGGATCGTGGCGTCCCGGAGCTTCATCCCCGGTCAGGACGTCATCGACCGCGGCGGGCACGGCACCCACACCGCGTCCACCATCGCCGGGACGGGCGCCGCCTCGGGTGGCCGGGAGAAGGGCGTTGCCCCCGGCGCCGACCTGGTGATCGGCAAGGTCCTCGACGACTTCGGGGGCGGATCGATCTCGGGGATCATCGCCGGCATGGAGTGGGCGGCACGGACCGAACACGCCAAGGTGATCAACATGAGCCTGGGCGTCAGCGCCTGGCACAGCCAGGACGATCCGCTGAGCCAGTCGCTCACCCAACTGACCGCCGAGACGGGCGCGCTCTTCGTCGTCTCCGCCGGCAACAGCGGCCCCGACGCGTACACCCTGGGAGCGCCCGGGACGGCGGACGCCGCGCTGACGATCGGCGCGGTGGACGGCGCCGACCATCTGGCCGACTTCTCCAGCGCCGGGCCCCGGATGGTCGACGAGGGCCTGAAGCCCGACCTGACCGCCCCCGGTGTGGACGTGCTGGCGGCGCGCTCGCAGTACATGGAGTTCGGCGAGGGCTTCTACCGGCTGGACAGCGGCACCTCGATGGCGGCGCCGCACGTCGCCGGGGCCGCCGCCCTGCTCGCGCAGAAGCACCCGACCTGGAGCGCCCGGCAGATCAAGGACGCCCTGATGGGCACCAGCGTGCCCACGCCCGACTACAGCGCCTACCGGGCCGGTAGCGGGCGGTTGAACGTGGCCGCCGCCTACCACCAGGACCAGATCATCGCGACCGGCTCGGTCGACGCCGGTCTCGTCCCGTCGTCGCCCGGCGCGCAACCGCAACGGATCACCCGGAAGATCACTTACACCAACACGACCGACAGCGCGGTCACGTTGGCGCTCTCCGTCGACGGCGCCGACGCCCCCGCCACGACCTTCACGGCGGGTGCCGCCCAGGTGACGGTGCCGGCGCGGGGCAGTTCGACGGTCGACGTCGTGGTCGACCCGAAGGGGCTCGCACCGGGCCGCTACTCGGCCCGGATCACCGCCCGGCACGCGGGCGGCGTCGTACACACGGCCGTCGGGGTCAGCGTGGACTCCAAGAGGTACGACCTCACGATCAACCTGAAGGACCGCACCGGTCGGCCGGCGAGCGGCGAGGTCGAGGTCGTCAGCGCCGACGGCGTCTCCACCTTCATGTGGGTACGGGACGGAAAACTCGTGAGCCGCTGGGCCCCCGGCACCTACGCCCTGATCGGTGCCATCGACGTGCAGGGTCAGCACGGCGAGGCGTCGCTCGGACTCGCGATGCTGACCGCGCCCGAAGTCGAGCTGACGGCCGACCGGGTCGTCGACCTCGACGCCTCGAAGGCCCGCCAGGTGAAGGTGGCGACACCGCAGCCGACCAGCATCACCGACAGCCGGATCGACATCTTCCGCTCGTTCACCTCCCGCGAGCCGGCGCCCAACGACTACGGCGCCCTGCGCGAGGTGTTCTTCCCCGGGGCCACCTACGACAGCCTGTGGGCGCTCCCGACCAGGGTTCCGGTACGACAGGGCAGCTTTGTCTTCACCACCCGGATCCGGGCCCAGCAGACGCCGCTGGAGATCACCCACAACGGTCGGCCCATCGGTGACCCGCTCACGCAGCCCGGTTCCCGCCCACTGGCCGACGGCACCTCGCGCCTGGACGCCGTCTTCGCCGGCACCGGTGCGGCGGCGGACTACGCCCGCGTGTCGGCCCGTGGCAGGGCCGTCGTCGTCCGCCGCGACGATTCCGTACCCCCGTCGGAGCGTGTGCGGGCGGCGACCGCCGCCGGCGCGGCGCTGCTCCTGGTCGTCAACGACGGCAAGGGCCGGGCCAGCGAGTGGTACGGGAACTCCGACGGGAGGACGCCCGGGTCGCTGCCGGTCGCGTCGCTGGTCGGCGGCGAGGGCGAGAAGCTGATCGCCGCGATCACCGCCGCCGGCCGCAAGGGGGTACGGCTGACCGTCACCGCGCACCCCTCGCCGAGGTACCTCTACGACCTGGTCGACTACCACCCGGGCGGCGTACCCGACGACCCGTCGCCCCGGACGGACCCGAAGCACCTCGCCCGGATCGACCTCGTGTTCGCCCCGCCGACCGGCAAGCCGGCCGCCGAGTCGCGGACCGACTTCCCGCCGTACTCGTACGTGGCCGCCCCGGCGTTCCCGATGCGGTCGGTGGCCCCCGGGCCGCGTACCGACTGGGTGTCCGCCGGTGACGGCGTCCGCTGGAAGCAGACCGCCGACGTGGTCGGGTGGGGACGCTCGTACACGGAGGAGATCGCCTACCGGCCGGGCAGCGTCCAGCAGGACCGGTGGTTCGGGCCCGTCACCCGACCGCGCCTGCTGATGTACGACATCCCGTTCCGTGGCGAGTTCGGGATGAGCGCCTACATCCAGGGGTTCGGCGACGGTGGTTCCGTGCACAGTGGCAGCGGCAGCGGCGAGATGCGGCAGCGGATCTCGCTCTACCAGGGCGACAAGAGACTGACGCAGATGGAGAACGCCGCGGAGCTGTTCGTCGGCGACCTTCCCACGGAGACGGTGCCGTACCGGCTGCTCGTCGAGACGGAGAGCATTCCCGAATACAGCCCGTACTCGTCGAGCACGCGCACCGACTGGACCTTCTTCTCCGGCGCTGTCTCCGGCACGGACGTGCAGGCGATGCCGCTGGTCCAGTTGGACTACGCCACCGAGGTGGACCTCGCCGGTCGCGCACCGCGCCGGAACGACCTCACCATCACCCCGGTGGTGATGGGCAGCACGGCCGCGAAGGACGGGGTCTCCTCGCTCGACCTCGAGGTGTCGTACGACGACGGGCGCACCTGGCAACGGCAGAGCCTCAAGGAGCGCAAGGGTGCCTGGACGGCGGCCCTGAACGCGCCGGGCCGGGCCGAGTACGTGTCGATCCGGGTCACCGCCAAGCAGCGCAACGGCGGTGGCGTCACCCAGACCGTCATGCGGGCCTACGGCCTGCGGTGACCTGCGGGCGGGGGCCGCTTCGCGCCGGCCCCCGCCCACGGCGGCGGCGACGTCGACCGGGAACGACAGAACCCGGCCCCCATCAGGGGACCGGGTTCTGTCGTACGTGGTAGCGGGGACAGGATTTGAACCTGCGACCTCTGGGTTATGAGCCCAGCGAGCTACCGAGCTGCTCCACCCCGCGTCGGCTGTTAAAGCTTAACCCACTCGTCCCGGCGATGATCAGCCGGGGTCACCGCCGGGCAACCGCACGGGCGGGCACGACAATGACGAAAGCCCGCCTCCGGAAGATCGGAGACGGGCTTTCACTCTCGTAGCGGGGACAGGATTTGAACCTGCGACCTCTGGGTTATGAGCCCAGCGAGCTACCGAGCTGCTCCACCCCGCGTCGGCTCGATAACCGTAGCGCACCGACCCGGGACACCGCAAAGCGACTCCGATACCGCCGTCAGCCCAGCCAGTTCTCGATCGCCGCCACCGCCCGCCGGCTGTCGGCGTCGACCTGCGCACGCTCGGCGGCGGTGTACTCCCACCCCTGCTCCCAGAGCACCGTCACCACGTCGTCGATCCGGACCGCCCGGACCAGCCGCACCTCGTCCGCGCCCGGGTCACCCATGCCCGCCGGGTACGGGGCCCGCAACTCGAACAACACCGACTCGTCGCCGTACGCCCCGGAGTCCAGCAGGCGCTGCCGCCACACCCTGGTGTCGTCCGACAACGTCTGCCGGGGGCACGCCCGGACGGCCTGCCGCAACTCCCGCAGCGCGTCGTCGGCGCGGCCGGGACGGTAGATGGTGATGCTGTGCCGGTAACTGCCGTCCGGCACGCTCCCGGCCCGGGTCTCCGGCCGCTTGTAGGCGATCGACCGGGCGCGGCGCTGCACCACCGCCGACTCGCTGGTGTACCGGGCGTCGCACAGCTCCGGCAGGACCGGCCCGGCAGCGGTCGATTCCAGACCGGTCCGGTTGGCGGCCGCCAGCACGAAGAAGGCCCGGTCCGGGATCGAGGTGGGCGCGTGGGCGGTCGCCTGGCCGGTGGGCGCGACCGGCCGCGTACCCCCTGCCGTGGTGCGGGACGCCGTCGGGGACGACTGCGGCGCGGACGGCGTGGGCGGAGCGGACGCCGACCGGACCGGCGTGGGACTGGCCCCGGTCGACGGCGGGGCCGGCGTGTCGGCCGGTGGGGGCAGCGGCGCGGACCCGTCCACCGGGAACGCCAGGCGTCCGCCGACGGCGACCCCACCGAGCAGCAGCGCCACCGCCAGCGCGCTGCCGGCCGCTCGGACGTGGGCCCGCCGGTCGGCGTGCCGCCGGACCACCTCGGGATCCGCCACCGTCACGTCCTCGGCGGCGACGGTGAGCGACCGGTACAGGTCGGAGAGTTCAGTGGACATCGTTCGCCTCCAGTTCGTCGATGTGGACGTCGGGCAGCAGTACGGCCAGCCGGCACCGGCCGCGGGACAACCAGGACTTGACGGTGCCGACCGGCACGTCGGCCTCCCGGGCGATCTCCTCGACCGACATGTCGAAGAGGTAGTGCAGGGCCAGCGCCTGTCGCTGTGCGGCCGGCAGTTGGCGCAGCGCGCCCACCAGCAGCACCCCGTCCTCACCCGGTGGGGGCGCGCTCGGCGGCGGACCGCTGCGGCTCAGCAGCATCCGCCGACGGCGCAGGTGCCGCCAACGGTCGTTCGCCAACCGGGACACCACCAACCGCAGCCACGCCTCGGGCGCCGGGTGCTCGGCCAGCCGCCCCCACTGCCGCCAGGCCCGCGCGAACGCCTCCTGCACGACGTCCTGCGCCTCGGTGTGGTCCCCGGTCACCGCGTAGCCGTACCGGATCATCCGCCGGACGGTCCCCCGGTAGAAATCGTCGAAGCTCTGTGCGTCCCTCACGACTGCCCCCTTGTCCGCGCCCCGATGCATCACTGACGGCAGGGGGCCGGGCCGGGTTGCGGGTCAGCCGGACAAAGCGTGTCGGAGAGGCGACAGGCCGGCATACCGTACGGACGCGGCGGAGCCCCCGACGTGCGGACCCGGCGGGGTCCGACGTCGAGGGCTCCGGTTGCTCCTCGGGCGGCTGGTCAGCCGCCCGTTCCGCCACTCGGGGTGGCGGACGGTGCGGGCGGCGCGCCGCCGCCCGGGTTGGCCGCCTGCTGCGCCTGCTGGAACGCGGTCAACGCCTCGTCCAACGCCTTCAGCGCCCGGCCGTACCGCTCGAAGTCCCCGGAGCTCTGCGCGGCGCGGACCTCGGTGATGGCGGACTGCACCCGGTCCGCGGCGGCGGCCAGGTCGCCGGTCGGCGGGGTCGTGTTGCCCGGCGTCGGGGTCGTACCGCCCGGCGTCGGCGTCGCGCTCGGCGACGGGCTGGTCGGGTTGCCGCCGGTGGTGGGCGGCGGCGAGGTGCCCTGCCCGGCCTTCTTGCCCTGCTCGACCAACTGCTTGATGCCGTCGTTGATGTTGTCGGCGAGCGCCACGAACGAGCCGCCGTCACCGTAGGAGAGCAGCACCTTCTGCAACAGCGGGTACGCGTCCTGCTGGTTGCTCTTCACGTAGACCGGCTCGACGTAGAGCATGCCGTCGGCGAAGGGCAGCGACAGCAGGTTGCCGTACTGCACCTGCGCCTGGTTGCTGGAAAGCAGGTTGAGCTGCTGGCGGATGTTCGCGTTGTTGGTCATCTGCTGGTGCACCTGCACCGGACCGGAGATCCGGGTCTGGTCCGGCAACTCCAGCACCTCGAGTCGGGGTTTCCCGTCGACGTACGACCCGGAGATCAGCGCCGCCAGGTTCTGCCGGCCGTTCGGGGTGACCGCCGAGGTGAGCTGGAACCGCGGGCTGTCCTGCCCCGGGAACTGGGTGAACAGGTAGTACGGCGGCTGCTTCTGGCCGCTGTCCGGTGCGTCCGGCACGTTCGGCACCTGCCAGAAGTCCTGCGCGGAGTAGAAGTCACCCGGGTTGGTCACGTGGAACTTGGTGAGCAGGTTGCGTTGCACCTTGAACATGTCCGCCGGATAGCGGAAGTGCTCGTTCAACTCGACCGGGATGTCCGCCTTCGGCTTGATCAGGTCACCGCCGAACGCCTTGTTCCACGCCTTGAGCACCGGGTCGGTGTCGTCGTACTCGTAGAGCGTCACGGTGCCGTCGTACGCGTCCACGGTCGCCTTCACCGAGTTGCGCATGTAGTTGACGTTCTCCCGGGCCAACTGGAAGGTGCCCCGGTTGGTCAACTCGTCGGTCGTCTCGACCTGGAGGTTGACCCGCTCGGCGTACGGGTAGGTGGCGGCCGTCGTGTAACCGTCGACGATCCACTGCACCCGACCGTCGACCACCGCCGGGTACGGGTCGCCGTCCAGGGTGAGGAAGGGCGCGACCTTCTCGACCCGATCCCGCGGGTTGCGCACGTACAGCAGCTTGGAGTCCTTGTTGACCGCCTCGGAGAGCAGGAAGTTCGACTCCTGCTCCTTGATGGCGTAGAGCAGCCGACGGGTGAAGGAGCCGATCTTGACGCCGCCCTCGCCGGTGTAGGTGTAGGACTCGCCGCCACCCTCACCGACCGGCCGGTCGAACTCGGCCTTCTTGTTCGGGTCGGACTGCCCGACGATCGCGTAGTCGTCGGCGGCCATCCGCTCGCCGTAGTAGATGCGCGGCTGCTTGGCCGGAATCTGCTCGGTCTGCGAGGAGCACGCCTCCTGGGTCCGCTCGCCGAGGAAGCCGGAGACGAAGAAGGGCTGCCCGCCGCACACCACCTGGTTCGCCGGGGCGGCCACCAGGCCGTACCCGTGGGTGTAGACGGTGTGCCGGTTGATCCAGGTGTTCTGCTGATCGGTCAGCTCGCCGTAGTTGATCTCGCGGACGCCGACGACGTAGTCGGACGTCTTGCCGTTCACCCCGTACCTGTCGATGTCCAGCTTCGGGCCGAAGTCGTAGAAGCCGCGGACCTGCTGGAGCTGGGTGTACGTCTCGCTGACCAACTGCGGGTCGAGCAGCCGCACGTTGGACACCACGGACGTGTCGGTGGCCAGGTTCGCCGGTGGGGTGAGGTTGTTCGCCGCGTACGGGGTGGTCTCGGTGCCGCCCAGTCCGAACGCGGCCCGCGTCGCGTCGATGCTGCGCTGGATGTACGGCGCCTCCTTGTCCTTGGCGCTCGGCTTCACCTCGAAGGTCTGCACCGCCCAGGGGTAGATGCCGCCGATCGCCACCGCGGAGACGCCCAGCAGGGCCAGCGAGATGCCCGGCCACACCAGGTTCCGCATCCAGGCGTTGGAGAACACGATGATCGCGATGGCCACCACGACCGAGATGTACGCCAGGATCTCCTTCGCCGGCAGCAGCGCGTTGACGTCCGCGTAGCCGGCGCCGTACAGCTTGGCGCCCTCGTTGTACTCGAGCAGCATCGCCCGCCGGTCCAGCACGTACGCGAGGGCCTTGAGCAGGACGAACACCGCGACGAGGCTGCTCAGGTGCGCGCGTGCCGCGTTACTCATCCGGTCCCCGACGCCCTGAAGGCGGACCCCACCGAAGAGGTAGTGCACCGCCAGCGCGCCGATCAGCGCCAGCACCACGGCGGTGAAGCCGACACCCAGCAGGTAGCGCCAGAACGGGAGCTGGAAGACGTAGAAGCCGATGTCCACCCCGAACTCGGGGTCCTTGACGCCGAAGTCACCACCGTTGCGGAACAGCAGCCACTGGTTCCACCGGCTCTGCGCGGACAGGCCGGCGAAGAGGCCGATCACGGCGGCGGTCAGCGCGATCCAGGTGCCGAGGCGCGGGCTGAGCGCCATCCGGTAGCGCTCCAGCGTGGCCTGTTCCACCGAGTGCGGTCGCAAGCGCGGCCGCAGCCGGTACGCCAACCACAGGTTGCCGCCAACGACCACCGCCATGCCCAGGCCGATGACGAGGAAGAGCAGCAGCCGGGTGACGAGCACCCCGGTGAAGACCTCGGTGTAGCGCACCTCGTCGAACCAGAGCCAGTCGGTCCAGGCCTGGACACCCCAGCCGAGCAGGGTGAAGAGCACGAACACCCCGACCAGGACGGCGATGGTGACCCGGCCCCGCCGGCTCATCCTCGGCAGGGGGCTGCTGCTACGCATGACCACTGTTGGCTCCGCACGCTCGATGTGATCGGCTCCGATCAGGCACCCAGAGTACGGGGTGTTCCTGAGCGTGTCGGGGCACGGTCACACGGGTCAGCAGCGGGTCGGCTGACCACCGGCGCGCAGCGTCTCCAGCGCGGTCAGCGCCTCGTCCAGCGAGCCCACCTTCAGCAACGGCAGGTCGGGCTGCGGGTTACGGACCGCCTCGGCGCAGTTGTCGGCCGGTACCAGGAAGACCTTGGCGCCCGCCCGCTTCGCGCCGACCAGCTTCTGGGCGATCCCGCCGATCGGGCCGACCGTGCCCTCGTCGTCGATGGTGCCGGTGCCCGCGATGACCTTTCCACCGGTGAGGTCGGCCGGGGTCAGCTTGTCCACGATGCCCAGGGCGAACATCAGACCGGCGCTCGGCCCGCCGATGTCCTCCAGGTCGATGCCGAGCGTGAACGGGTGCGGCTGCTGCTGGTCGATCTCGACCCCGATCCGGGGCCGGCCGTCCTGCTCCCGGCTGGTCACCGTCGCGGTGGCCGGCGTGCCGTCGCGGGTGTAACCGATGGTCAACGCGGTGCCCGCCGGCTTGGCCCGAATCAGCTCGGTCACCTTGGCGGCCACCGGCACCGGCTTACCGTCGACCGAGGTCACCACGTCACCGACCTTGAGCACTCCGGCGGACGGACCGTCCGCCGCCACCGTCTTGATCACCACCTGCACCGGGAAGCCCAGTTCCCGCAGCGCGGCGGTCTCGGCGCTGGTCTGCGACACCTTGAAGTCCTCGGCGTTACGCTGCTCGACCTGCTCGGTCGACTCCCCCGGCGGGTAGACCAGCTCGCGCGGCACCACCGCCTCGTCGTCGGAGAACCAGCCGGCGATCGCCGAGCGCAGCCGCACCGTCGGCTGCACCCCGACCGTGGTCAGCCGGAGCTGGCCCGCCGAGGTGGAGGTCTCCCGACCGGTGACCTGGATGACCTCCTTGCCGTCGGCCGTGCCGAGGGTGTTGACGGTCGGGCCCGGGCCGAGCACCACGTACGGGATCGGCACCCGGAGCACCCCGATGCTCAGCAGGGCGGTGAACAGGGCACCGAGCAGCACCGTCAGGCCACGACGTCTCATGCGCCAGAGCGTACCGATCGCTGGCCGCCGGTCCGACGGATGCGCCACGCGACTTCGCCCTCAGCGCAACGCCAGCGGCGACTACCTGGGGCGCGGCCCGCGTACCGTAGAGGTCGTGCCTGATATTCCGTTCGGTTTCGCGCTCCCGGGTGGGCAACCACCAGACCCCAACGATCCCGCGCAGATGCAGCAGTTCATGTCGCAGTTGCAACACCTGCTCTCGGCGCCGGGCAGCGGTCCGGTCAACTGGGACCTGGCCCGGCAGGTAGCGGCCAGCCAGCTCGCCGCCGCCGGCGACCCGGCCGTGTCGCCGTACGAGCGCAACGCGGTCGAGGAGGCGTTGCGCCTGGCCGACCTGTGGCTGGAGCCCGCCACGGCGTGGCCGTCCGGCATCCAGTCCCCGGTCGCCTGGAACCGCAACGAGTGGATCTTCAAGACGCTCGACGTGTGGCGCAAGCTCTGCGACCCGGTGGCCAGCCGGATGGTCGGCGCGATGGGCGACCTGGTGCCCCCGGAAGCGCGCGCCCAGCTCGGCCCGATGCAGTCGATGGTCGCCACCCTCGGCGGCGCGCTCTTCGGCGGCCAACTCGGCCAGGCCCTCGGCTCGCTCGCCGCGGAGGTGCTCTCCGCCGGCGACATCGGTCTCCCGCTCGGCCCGGCCGGCACGGCCGCGCTGATTCCGGCCAACATCCGCGCGTACGGCGAGGGCCTGGAACTTCCCGAGGACGAGGTACGCCTTTACGTGGCGCTGCGTGAGGCCGCCCACCAGCGGCTGTTCCAGCACGTCCCGTGGCTGCGCGGGCACGTGCTCAGCGCCGTGGAGATGTACGCCTCGGGCATCCGGGTCAACCGGGAGGCGATCGAGGAGGCGATGGGCCGGGTCGACCCGACCGACCCGGAGTCGATGCAGGCGATCGCCCTGGAAGGCATCTTCACCCCCGAGGACAGTCCGGCCCAGAAGGCCTCGCTGGCCCGCCTGGAGACCGCGTTGGCCCTGGTCGAGGGCTGGGTGTGCCACGTGGTGGACAGCGCCGCCAGCGACCGGCTGCCGAACGTCGTACGGCTGGGCGAGGCGTTCCGCCGCCGCCGCGCCGCCGGCGGCCCGGCCGAGCAGACCTTCGCCGCCCTCGTCGGCCTGGAACTGCGTCCGCGCCGGCTGCGCGAGGCGGCGGCGCTGTGGGCGGCACTCACCCAGCACCGGGGCATCGAGGGCCGGGACGCCGTCTGGGGTCACCCGGACCTGCTCCCGTCGGACGACGACTTCGCCGACCCGGTCGCGTTCGCGATGAACGACATGGACCTGAGCGAGCTGGACAGCTTCGACTTCACCGCCCCGGGCGGCGCGCACGAGAAGGCACCGGGCGAGTCCGACGACGACACCGGCACCGAGGGGAACACCGGTACGGATGGCGACGCCAAGAGCTGACCTGGACGGGTGCGGGCGCTGCGCGCCCGCTGGTGAACGGGTCGGCAGCGGCTCGACCGGCCGCTGTTCGCCTCGCGGTGATCGACTCGCGCTGATCGACTCGCGGTGATCGACTCGCGGTGATCGACTCGGTTTCCCGGGAACCGGGGTGTCCGCGCCACGCGGACCGCCCGACTTTCCGGAACCCGAGTCGATCATGCCGCCAAGGCTCGTCTGCGACGGTCGGCGGGGCGGCGGGCGCTGATCAGGCGGCGACTCGCCGGGCGGCGGTCGACCGGGCGGGGCGCGGGCGGGCGCGGGCGGGCGCTGATCAGGCAGCGACTCGCCGGGCGGCGGTCGGGCGAGCGGCGCTCGGCCGGGCAGGCGGGCGGCGGTCGGTCTCCCCGGCGGCTGGGCGGGCTGGCTTGTCGATCAGGCGGGACGGCCCGAGCCCGACAGCAGCGAGCGAGTCGCCTCCCAGCCCTCGAAGGCCGGGTCCAGCGCCGCCAGATCGGCCGGGCCGCGCTGGCGTCGCCAGCCGGCCGTGACGGCGACGTCGCCCGGCTGAGGGGCGCCGACCCGAGCGTCGGCCGGCATCGCCGTGTCAAAGTCGAGCGTGGGCAACCACTGCGGCACCGGCAGCCGTACGGCCACGCCGAGCAGACCCGGGCCACCACCCTCGGCCGGCGCGACGGCGACCGGCCGGGTGGTGAGCGGGCGCAGCAGCTTGCCGACGGTCAGCGCCGGCAGGTCCGGTACGTCACCGGCGAGCACCGCCGCCTGGTCGTAGCCGTCAAGCGTGGCGAACACCGCGTTCGGCGTCGGCTCGGGCACCTCGTGGACGGCGGTTCCGGGCCAGACCAGCGCGTCGGCCAGCGGACGGTCCGCCGGGGTCACCGCGACCGCGACGTCCACCTCGTTGAGGGTCGCGACCAGGTCGATGACGTCCTCGGCGAGCGCCGCCCGCCACTGTTCCCGGTCGACGCCGGGCGGCGACCACCGCACCGACCCGAGCATGACCACCACCACCCGCCGCGCCATTCCCCGACCCTAGCGCCCCGGCCCGCTGCCTCACCCACCCCGCCGAGCCCCACGCGCCCGATCCGCCGAGCGCGCCAGCCCATACGAGCCGGTCAGCCGGCGGGCCAGCCACCCGACGGGCCAATCGGCACGCGGGCCAGCCGGCACGCGGGCCAGCCGGCACGCGGGCCAATCGGCCGGCGGGGCCGGTGATCGACTCCAGATCGGCGATGTCGGGCCATCCCACCGCCAGGACACCGCAACATCGCCGACCTGGAGTCGATCAAGGCCGGACGAGGCCCCGCTGGGCCAGCAGACCGGCAAGGCCGCGCAGGCCGGCAACGCCGCGCAGGCCGGCAACGCCACGCAGACCAGCAGAGCCGCCGGCTGGAGTGCGGCAGGGCAGGTCAGCTGGGTACGGGCGCGCAGGAGGCGGCGGCGACGCCCTCCAGGTAGCCGCGAGCACGCTCCGACTTGGGGTACCGGCCGACGAGTGCCCAGAAGCGGGCGTTGTGGCTGGGCACGATGAGGTGGGTCAACTCGTGCAGCAGCACGTAGTCGATCACCCAGTCGGGCATGTCCTGGACCCGGTGTGAGATGCGGATGCTGCGGTCGGCAGGGGTGCACGAGCCCCAGCGGCCGTTCTGGTTGGTGACCCAGCGGACACTGGCCGGGACGGCCTTCTCGCCGTACCCGCCGAGGTAGAGGTCGATCAGCCGGTTGGCCCGGGCGACGAGTTCGTCGTCGGAGCGGGCCAGTCGGCCCTCGCGGGCGGCGAGCCGCGCCAGCATGCGGTCGACCCACTCGCTCTCCTCGGCCCGGGAGAACTGGTCCGGGATGAGGACGACCACCCGCTCACCGTCACGGTACGCAGACACCGTGCGTCGCCGACGCTGGCTGCGCCGTACCTCGACGACCGGCTTACGCGTCCCCGCCATCACTGGGCCGCGCAGCCTCGGCTACGTGTCACGAGGGAAAGCTAATGCGTACTGACCAGGGGTCCGCAAGAGTCAACCGCACGACACGCGCCCAAAAAATGGTGATTGGTCGCCCGGCGTCCCGAAAATTTCTTGACTGGATCACCGCCGAAGCGTCATCCTGCCGCCTCGTCACCCACCGTGTACGCCGACGGCGGCACCGCGCGGTCCTCCGCTCCACCGTAGGTGATCACGGCGTCGGACGCTGTCGCGGGGGCACCCGCAGGGGTGGCTGTCAGGGTTTGGTCGGCGTGTCCCCGCCAAACTGACTTATCCGACCTAATTCGCCATGCACACTCTCGACGTCGACTTGCTCACAGTGTCGATGCACAGCTGACATGGAACTGCCCAGACCTGGGTAGGGTCCGCGGACCAGCGGTCACGAAGGTGGCCGTGGAGTAAGACCCAGCGCCGGCGCCCCGTGTGGCCCGCCGCCGGGCATTCCGCCGGGACCGTATTGACCGGCGGACGAGACGAGGAGGGCACCGTGGCCGACCAGGCCCAGACCTACAACGGTTACTGCGTGAAGTGCAAGGAGAAGCGGGACTTCGAGGGGCACGTGGAGGTCTCGAAGACCGGCATGAACATGGCCAAGGGTAAGTGTCCGGTATGCGGCACAACAGTGAACCGGATTCTCGGTAAGGCGAAGGTCTGACCCGTACGGGTCTGCGGGGGCGGGGGGGGGGGGGGGGGGGGGGGGGGGGGGGGGGGGGGGGG